>CAZUYQ010000060.1:0-26783 GCA_964624705.1 uncultured Polynucleobacter sp. | reverse complement strand
TTACCGTCGGCATACGGACAGATCTGTTAAACCGCTCGTTAAATACACTCAAAAAATATCCCACTAATTCAGGTATATCCTCTCTTCGCTGTCTTAGCGGAGGAACATGCAAAACGACGACGGAAAGCCTAAAATAAAGGTCCGCACGAAACCTATTGGCTCGAGATTCTTCGAGAATATTTCGATGTGTGGCTGCAATCACTCTGGTATTCACTTTAATTGTTGACGACGCCCCGACTGGATTTATTTCTCGCTCCTGTAACACTCTCAGGATCTTCATTTGTAGTGGCAGTGGCATGTCTCCAATTTCATCCAGTAGTAAAGTACCGTCCGTGCATAGCTCAAAGATCCCTTTACGATCCGCTTTTGCATCGGTAAATGCGCCTTTCCGATGACCAAATAACTCAGATTCTAAAAGATTCTCGGGAATGGCTCCACAATTTATAGCAGCAAAACGCTGTGATCCTCGAGCCGATATCTGGTGGATAGCTCTTGCAATGATTTCTTTACCTGTACCTGACTCACCAAGAATCAGGACCATAGAATCCACGTTTCGAATCCGTTGAATCTTCTCCATTAACTCGATGATTGCAGGACTATTGCCAATAAATCCAATATCGGTAAAATCTTCGCGACTAATAGGAACATCGAAATCAGAATTTGCATCAATGGTGGCACAAATCGCATCGACTCCCATGCTTTTTTCGAGAAAACCACTTGCTCCTCGTCGCATCGCATCCACAGCGTTTGGTACAGAACCATTCGCCGTTAAAAAATATACTTTTGAGTATGGTGATTCCTTGAGGACTATATCCAGCCCATCAAGACCGCATTCGCCATTTAAATTTAGGTCCAATAAGACAACTTCGAATGTCGACCCGATTAGCTTTGAGCGCATGTCTGCAAGTTTATTTACTGCTTCAACGATAAACCCACATGTTTCAAGTACCTTACAATAATATAGGCATACTGAAGGGTCATCATCGACTAAAAGTATTCTTTTCTTATGCTCTGTAAGAGACATTCACCATCTCCAATCATTCACATCACAGCTACCTTGATGGCACCCATATTGCATCATAAATCGTACCAGCAACAAGTGGTGATTAATATCACGTAGGATAAATTAACTAGATTATTCCGAATAAATCAAGAAGGTGGCAATTGTATGTATTTAGAAAAAATCCTCTGTACTGGAATTTTCTTATTCTTTGCCGTTGTCGTTGCTAACATTGCAACACTCGTTACTGTTGTTAAGTACACTCATGAAAATGCAAAAAGACAACAACCTATTTCTAATGTTGCAGAAAATCTCAACCCCTGACTGAGAGCACATACTGTCGGAGATTAGAATGGCTGTCGTGATCAACAAGGGCCTAGAAAAGCTTATTGGGGAGGAATCTTCCTCAGAAGAATTTTATGCTGTCTATATGCTAGACGCCGATGGAATTATTACGAGTTGGGAAGCAGGCGCGAAGAAAATGAAGGGTTATACCGCATCAGAAGTCATCGGTAAACATTGCTCGATTTTTTACGCAGAGGCAGATCATGAGATAATCAGAAATGGTCTACGTGAAGCACGCAGCTGTGGCAAGCATACTCATGAAGGCTGGCGCATCCGTAAGGATAATACGAGGTTTTACGCGCATATCACCGTCATTCCACTTGTCGATCCAACTGGAAAGCACTTCGGATTCGCAAATATCACCAGAGATTTGACATCGCAACGCGATGCATTAGAACGTTTAAAACGCAAAGTTACTGATTACTCGCAATCTGCAACTATGCACGAACAGCGTGTACGTATCATTACAGATACCTTGCCCAGCATCGTCTCTGAATTTGATAGCAACTTAAACTTTAGATTTGCAAATAGCGCTTGTTTAAATTGGTTCGGAAAATCTGAGAAAGAACTTATTGGTACAAATCTAAAAAGTCATTTAACAGAACAAAACTATAGAGATGTTCTTCCACATCTTAAACGCGCACTTGAAGGCCATTCTGTTAGCTTTGAGGGAGAGTATATTTCTCATGATATCGTTAGAACGTATCTAGTTAATTATGTGCCGGAGTTCGACACCAATAATAACGTCAATGGCGTTATTTCATTTGCAACAGACGTAACGCAACTAAAACAAGCTAGGATTGCCGCCGAGGCTGCAAATAACGCAAAAAGTTCGTTCTTGGCAAATATGGCCCACGAAATACGCACGCCTTTGGGAGCAGTTCTAGGGTTTTCTGAATTACTTCTCAAAGAGAACGTCAGTGCTCAGGATCGAAAGATTTACCAGTCAGCTATCGCCCGCAACGGATCACTACTCTCTAATATTATCAATGACGTTTTAGATTTTGCTAAAATTGAAGCGGGTATGCTTCATCTCGATCGACGCGAAGTGGGGCTTCAAGAGATACTCAACGATACGATCTCAACTCTCGATCTCCATGCCAAAGCAAAGAAAATTCACATTAAAACAATTATAGATTTCGAAACTCCCAGGACGCTCTATACCGACCCATCGCGCCTTAAGCAGGTACTTCTTAATATTGTCGGCAATGCGATCAAGTTCACTAATCAAGGAACGGTAAAAATAAAGGTAGAACCACTCGATCCAACTCAACATGGAATTCGCTTTGTTGTTGAAGATAGCGGCATTGGCATCAGCACCGATCAAGCAGCAAAGCTTTTTATGCCATTTAAGCAATCAGAAGACTTTTCTCGACGTCGATTTGGTGGTACCGGGCTTGGTCTTGCTCTATCCCGGCAAATGGCGCAACTTCTTGGTGGTGACGTGCAATTAACTAAAACCGAATTAGGTAAAGGCAGCACCTTTACAATCACAATTAATTCGATCGCGAAACCAACAGAAGCTCAAGATTCGGTTCGCGAGCAAAAGGTTGTAAATAGTTTTGATCATCTCGAAGCGAATGGAAGAATTGATTTAAGCGATACCAAGATCCTGTTAGTGGAAGACTCACCGGACAATCAAATCCTGGTATCACGGATTCTTGAAAATGCTGGAGCCAACGGTATTGTTTACGCTCAGAACGGCGTAGAAGCCCTGATCCAAAGCGCTAACAACAAATTTGATGTAATATTGATGGATTTACAAATGCCGATTATGGATGGTTATGAGGCTGCAACAGAACTTAGAAGGCGTGGTGACGAAACACCTATTGTCGCTCTAACAGCGCACGCAATGCGCGAAGAACATGATCGTTGCATCGCTGTAGGCATCAACGCGCACCTTGCAAAACCCATCGACAATCAACTTCTAGTTTCAACTGTTATCGAACAACGGCGACATCATGTCGTCCATTAATCAGGGCTGTATTACTCAATATGATATTTTCCATAACCACTTGAGTCGCGAAGACGAAGCTTATACGAAAATGGAACTTTAGTAGATGCATCGAGGCATTTTCCATTTTTAATTAATTCAATAAGATCTACAGAGGTTAAGAGTCCCGTTAATTTACCGTCCGAACTCACAACCGGTACGCAATCTATTTTACTACGCAACATCGCATCAGCAATTTGTTCAATGGAGTCAGAGAGATTACAAGTGACCGGCGAACGAGTCATGGCTGCACTTACCGCACATTCAAGAACCGTTTTATTTCCACTACTGTCAACTGTCGAATAGAGTAAAACATCACGGTCTGAGATCATTCCGATAAGTTGTTCGTTATCATCTACGACTGGTAAATGACGTATCGCCATATCATTCATGATTTCCGCGGCGACTTTCAGCGTATCGTTAGCATGAATACAAACAACATCCCTTGTCATTGCATGCATAGCTTTCATAATGAACACCTCATTAAATTAAATATTTGAGATTGATCATTATTTAGTATGCGAGAAATGTGCCAAGAGAACGCTCGTACCCTTCAGGGCGTCAAGACGACGAACGCTGGCGTACAGCCTCATAAATAAATATAGCTGCAGCGACAGAAACGTTCAGACTGTCGCAAATTCCAGTCATTGGGATTTTTGCCAAATGAGTCGAGTGATCCAACCAAAAAGAAGATAATCCTCGTGCTTCACTACCTAATATAATGGCGACTGACCCATTCAATTCGATTTCTTTTGCGTAAATAGATTTTGACCTTGCGGCCAGCGCTGCACCGACAACAGCAATCGAATGCTCTTTGGTCCATTCATAAAAATCTTTACTAGTTGCTGCAATCACCGGTACGGAGAACACCCCGCCGAGACTTGCGCGAATCACATGTTGATTCCAGGGGTCGATAGCATGATCTAGCACAATAACTGCGTGAACACCCGCCGCATCCGCCGTGCGAAGGATAGCGCCTAGATTACCTGGCTTTTCAACATGTTCGACTGCGACGAGTAGCGGACGCTTTCCGTCTAAATATTTGCTTAGGAACGCAAGATTTGAAAGCTTCGTTTTAAAAATTGCGATCAGACCATCACTGCCTTCACGGACCGCCACTTTTTGAAAAGCATCCCGCGAGATCTCGTTCTGAGCGTTGACCGAGCTGAGGTCGAGATCAAGCATTTGCTCATTTAATAGTTCTGCACATGAGAAAATCTCAATAAGTTCGAATCCACACTGTTGGGCTCGCTTAATCTCACGCAAGCCTTCCACAACAAATTCAGACGCTGCTCGTTCACCTTTTCGATCTTTAAGGCGAACCAGATCTTTAATTTTTTGATTGGTGGGACTCGTGATCACGTTGATACGCAAGGGTTAACCCTTCCGCACGTATAGGCAACTTGCACCGCTAGGAAGCGCACGACCAGAGTCTTGCTCATGGATCAACATCTCATGCGGATCAAAACTCCCAGAACTCTCGTTGACAATACCGAGCAATAAATTCTTGAGCGCAATCGGCGTGTAACCATTGCTATGGGATGATAGCAGCACGAACAAGGCATCATCAGCCAGAATCATTTTCAATTTATCTAACAACGGCACCATGTGCTGTTCAATCTGCCAGACCTCATTATTGGTGCCGCGACCGTAGCTCGGTGGATCGAGAATAATACCGTGATATTTATTCCCGCGACGTACTTCACGTTCGACAAATTTTTGGACATCATCGACGATCCAACGGACCGGTGCATCCCCAACGCCACTGGCCTCAGCGTTTTCACGCCCCCAGTTCACACTGGTTTTCGATGCGTCCAAGTGAACAACCTTTGCCCCAGCAGTTGCACATGCCAAGGTCGAGCCGCCGGTGTAAGCGAAGAGGTTTAAGACTTGAATATCACGGCCCGCGCCGCGATCTTTAATAAGTTGATGCAATTTATCCCAATTCGCGTCTTGCTCCGGAAAAATTCCTAAGTGACCAAAATCAGTGAGCGAGATTACAAGTTTCACGGGCCCTTGCTCGATGATCCATTTCTTTGGCAAACTTTTATTATGAATCGTCCATTTACCATCACCACCGGAGAAGCGGCTAAAGCTCGCATCAACCTTCGCCCAGGTGGCATCGTCCAATCGCGGCGTCCATACGGCTTGCGCAGCAGGACGCACAAAACGATATGGACCAACTTGTTCTAATTTTTGAAAATTTCCGCTATCAATAAGGCGGTAGTCGTAGCGCATGTGATAACCTGAATGGATAGTTCTTTGGAATCGCGACTTTAATCATAAAACCTTATTTCAAAGCAAGTTATTTTATGATTTTTATTGATATTATTACTTAGAATTGAGGCACCCATGGCACCTATTTCATCCCCAAATTGGCCTAACAACCCGATTTGCAAGCTTTTTGGCACAAGGACACCCATCGTTCAGGCTGGGATGGTTTGGGTGTCTGGAGGAAAACTAGCCGCCGCTGCCGCAAATGCAGGTGCCTTGGGCATCGTTGGAGCAGGGTCGATGAAACTAGATTTATTACGCCATCATATTTTAAAAGCACAGGCACTTTCCACTCAACCAATCGGTGTCAACTTGCCTCTTCTTTATCATGGAGTCGAAGAACAGATTTCTCTGGCCTTAGAGTTAGGCATTCGCATTTTTTTTACCTCGGCCGGTAGCCCCAAGAAATACACGCCGATGCTTAAAAAAGAAGGTTGCGTGGTCGTACATGTTACGTCAACTCCGGATCTCGCAAAAAAATGTGAAGATGCGGGTGTTGATGCCGTGGTTGCTGAAGGATTTGAAGCAGGGGGCCACAATGGTCGTGATGAAATCACGACTATGGTGCTTATCCCGGAAGTGGTCGACGCCGTAAAAATCCCGGTCATTGCAGCAGGAGGTATTGGCGATGGTCGCGCCATTGCAGCGGCTATCGCTTTGGGCGCTCAAGGCGTGCAGATCGGTAGCCGCTTTGCCGCAACTGTCGAAAGTTCAGCGCATGAACAATTTAAGCAAGCTATCGTCGCTGCGACTCCAACAAGCACTATGCTGGCAATGCGAAAACTCGTCCCTGTTCGCTTACTCAAGAATAAATTTTACGAAGAGATTACAAGCCTCGAGGAACGCTGCGCCCCTTCTGAAGAAATCAACCAGCACCTCGGTAAAGGTCGAGCCAAGGCTGGCATGCTGGACGGCGATATGTCTGAGGGAGAGCTGGAAATTGGCCAAATTTCCGGCCTGATCAAGGATATTCCAACTTGCCTTGAGCTTATGACGAGACTTGAAAAGGAATACCGACAAACTGTCGGAAGGCTTGCTGGGACGATTTAGGAATGCTATCAGTACGTCTCCCGATTTTTTAAGGATTGAAACAAATGGACATGGATAGTGCGGCACGACGCGTCAAGCGCGGCTGGATGAATTTAAAAGTGATCAAAGTCATCGAAGATACCTGGGATACCAAAACTTTCGTTATGGTGGATGCTGAGGAAGGAAATCGACCTTGGGATTATTGGGCGGGTCAATATCTCACGTTTCGCTTTGATCATATTTCCGAAAAACCAATCGTACGCAGTTACACGATGTCATCTTCACCCAATCAGGGTGAGACCTGCGCATTCACGGTAAAGCGTGTTGAAGGAGGGTTAGTTTCCAACTGGCTCTGCGACAACGTTAGCATTGGTACCGTCCTACGTGCTCGGGGTCCTATCGGTCGATTTATCTATGAACCTGAAAAAGATCGCAAACATTTAGTCATGGTTGCAGCAGGTAGCGGTGTCACGCCATTTGTTAGCATTATGCGCGAGTATGCGAATAAGCTTGGCACTCCTGGAGCTCCAGAACGGATGACTCTTGTTGTGTCCTATCGTTCGCGTCAGGATTTAATTTGCTGGGATGATTTAACTGCGATCTCTCAAAATAAAAATACAAAGGTCATCACAACTTTATCACGTGATCCAGAGGCGAGTAGTTTCTTACATGGGCGTCTAAATGATGATATGCTCACTCAGATTCTTGCAGGCGATTACGAGAATTCAACGTTTATGAGTTGTGGTCCGCAAGCAATCATGGATCTAGCCAAAGATCATGCATTGCGTCACGGTGTACCTGAGGAGCAAATTAAAACAGAGTCTTTTGAAAGCTAGGATCATTTACAAACATGATTAAGCTGCTTTTTTGTTTTTATTTTTGCCTATAAATTTATTGCCATGACGAATCATAAAATCGCGGTACTCGCGTTCAGCAGGTGTAGGATCCCTACCAAATCGATACGCGATATCCATTGATACCTCAAGTTGCTTACGCTTGATCTCGAACGGGCTCGTATTGCCTAAATCCTTCAACATTTGATGCATGCGCGCATCCATTTGTAAAGGATGAATAAACTCTGCTTGAATTGATGCATTTGATATATCGAAGATAAAACGTAGCAGCCATCCTTTGTGAGCCCAGAAATCAGGCCATGACAAATCTCCTACCTCAAATGCCAGACGCATGGCACAGGACCGATGAGCCTCAATACCATAAGATACTCCGACGCCGTTATTTTCGTCGAAATAGCCATGCAACCGCAAAAAAATTGTAACACCATCAGGGGCAATTATTTCATTTAGCGAGCTAGACGAAAGTTTATCATATGGCTCTGGAGAACGGGCAGCATTGAAAATATCCGCTGTCCAAACTAATGGTTTAGCATGTCGAGTTCTATAGTCCACATTCCCCCCAAGCATATGAACTCTTCGGAAGGATCCTTCTCAACCTAAGACCAGGGAAAATTAAGGATTTTTAGATGTGACAAATAAATCCATTAATCTAATGAAATCTATATGGATAGTAGCCTTTGTTTCTTCATGTAATTGCGTTGGAAGTCGATATTCAAAATCAGCTTCGAGGCATTTATTTGCAATTTCGGCTGAAAGATTTTCACCATAAGACCATGCTATTATCGCATTACCGCTAAACTCCTCAGCAAGTAGTCTTTCCTGAAGGTTCTTTACAACTTCGATTTGACTGCGTTGTGAAAACAATTCGCGTTTGTACTTGGATTGCTTATGCTTAAAAGTAACTGCAATCGTATGCTTATGTACAACTTTCCCAACCTTAATAACAAAATCTGGTGCAGCACTGACATGAATATGCTCTGTAAACATGGATACGACCTCCTGTCGATGGGAAGCACCCTAGCAGGAGTCATATATTTTTGAGAATCAAAATAGTCGCTAGATTAAAAATGTCTGTGGCTGACGCTATTCGAATTTACAAAATATATTTAGGCAGTTTTTTTATTTTTATTTTTGCCTCTAAATTTATTGCCATGACGAATCATAAAATCGCGGTAATCGCGTTCATATGGTGTAACTCGGGACAGTTTATTGGCTAGTGAGTGCACCAAAGTCTTCCCACTGTCCTGGGATTTTTCTGCGTAGCGGTTTTGTTCAACTAAAGCGTCGGCAAAGGTTCACATCAGCATTAAAACAACGTTAAAACTTAACTCACTTTCTTTGTCTTACTTGCCGCAGTAGATTTTTCCTTTTCTTTTTCTGTCGGCAGTGCACGCTCATGCTCAATCAGCATGTCTCGTAAGTCGCTATAACATTCATCACAGACTGGAACCCCAACATGGTTTTTGTCGAGATCGCCGTAGGACACCAAAGTTGCGATTGCCTGATCACTGAAGTCTCGCGGACGTAGTTTCGCGTTCAACTCGCATCGTGGGCAATTTGAGCTCGCAATGGCCATAACACATCTCCCTGTGATGAGGGGCCCAAGCCAATCCTTGGCAGGCCACTTCCCGGACAGACCTTTCGGTCATTATATCGGGGTTTTAAGACTTATTGATTTTTGAGAACTTGCTCACCTAAAACATACTATACCCCATGCTCCATGTAAACCCCCAGCTGGCCAGGCGGCCAGCGTCTCGCATTCCTCGCTTGCAAAGTCCCTCATTATTCATTAGATTGCCCGGCTTATAACGAACCCATTTGGCGTCCGCACCATTACGGAGCCTTCCCAAGGGAAGAGAGAGAAATTATGAAAAAAGACATTCATCCAAACTACCGTCACATTGTTATCAAAGATGCATCGTCCGGCTGGGCCTTCCTCACTCGTTCGACTGCAAAAACCACTGAGACTACTAAGTGGGAAGATGGGAAAGAGTACCCATGTATCACAGTCGAGACCACAAGTGCCTCGCACCCATTCTTCACTGGTAAGACCAAAGCAGTCGACACGGCTGGTCGTATCGAGAAGTTCAAACGCAAATACGAAAAAGC
The DNA here is from genome assembly GCA_964624705.1 of uncultured Polynucleobacter sp. Classification (GTDB taxonomy): domain Bacteria; phylum Bdellovibrionota_B; class Oligoflexia; order Oligoflexales; family RGVZ01; genus CAMDKS01. The sequence continues at coordinate 17,179 of CAZUYQ010000060.1, read as the reverse complement.
TGGCGTTAAGGCATAATTGCCAACGTTTTTGCTCTCAAACAGACATAGGCTGACTGCTAAATAAGCAGTCAGCCTATGTTTTTTGCATGTTTTTTTCTCTCCTCCAACAAATTAGGTTGAAAAACCTATAAAACAAGGCTTTTTTGTCTTGATCTTTCGACCAATTAGCCCCTTTCCCACCCCTCCCCTAAAAATATTTATGGAATTGCACTGCTATAATATGCAGAGTACCAGTCTAATCAGGAGAGCGCGTAAGAGTGGAAAAGCAGTATTTAGTCATTGTTGAGTCCCCGACCAAAGCAAAAACGATCCGTAAGTTCTTACCAAAGAACTATACTGTTGAGGCAAGCGTGGGTCACATTCGTGATCTTCCTCAGTCGGCTGCAGATATTCCTGCAAAGGTAAAAAAGGAGCCTTGGGCTCGTATTGGCATCAATGTCGATGCGGACTTTGAACCTCTCTATATAGTTCCCAAAGAAAAAGCCAAGATCATCGCCGAGCTAAAAACAAAACTTAAAGACGCCGATGGCCTCTACCTCGCGACGGACGAAGACCGCGAAGGTGAAAGTATCTCCTGGCATTTGACGGAAATTTTGAAACCTAAATGCCCTGTAAAACGCATGGTATTCCATGAGATTACCAAATCGGCGATCGAGGCCGCACTTAAGTCGACCCGGCAACTCGATGAAAAACTGATCCGGGCGCAAGAGACGCGCCGCATTCTCGATCGATTAGTGGGATTCACAGTTTCGCCCATTCTTTGGAAGAAAGTCGCCTTCGGATTATCGGCTGGACGCGTACAATCGGTAGCACTGCGGCTAATGGTGGAACGTGAACGTCAACGCATGCGTTTCAAAAAAGCAAACTACTGGGATATTTTGGCTGAGCTCGGATTTGACGGAAAAAAATTCGATGCCCGCCTATTGTCGGTTGGCAATACACGTGTCGCCCAGGGTAAAGACTTCGATGAGACCACAGGTCAGCTCAAAGAAGATAAATCCATGATTGTTTTAGACGAGAAAGCTACTCGTAGCCTTCTCGAAAAACTTAAGACAGCTGCGTGGAGTGTCACCAGTATTGAGGAGAAGCAATCCACCTCAAAACCAAGCGCGCCCTTTATTACGTCGACGCTTCAACAAGAAGGTAGCCGTAAACTAGGTCTCACAACACGCGATGTGATGAGAACCGCACAGAGTCTGTACGAACAAGGTTTCATTACTTATATGCGAACCGACTCACCAACTCTCTCACAAGAAGCATTGACGGAGGCTCGCTCGATTGTCGAAAAGACCTACGGTAAACAATATCTCTCAGATGCACCTCGTCAATTTACAGCAAAATCAAAAGGCGCACAGGAAGCCCATGAAGCGATCCGCCCTGCAGGTCATTTCACTCCTCCTGAAAAAACAGGACTTGGCGGCAAAGAACTAGAACTTTATACACTTATCTGGCGCCGCACCCTTGCATCACAGATGTCTGAAGCCCAAAAGAGTTCGATGTCGGTACGTATTGGTGCTGCGGACGCAACCTTTGGCGCCACCGGGACTAAGATTGTTTTCCCAGGTTTCTTAAAAGCATATGATGAAGCGCTCGAAAGCGGTGATGCCTCGTGGAGCACTGAAACCTTGCTGCCTGCGTTGAAGCAAGGTGACAAATTATCTCTTGCTGAAATAGCGCCCCAAGCACACGAAACGAAACCACCCGCAAGATTCACCGAGGCAAGCCTGGTTCAGTCTATGGAAAAGGCTGGTATTGGTCGTCCATCGACTTACGCCAGCGTTATCTCCACGCTATTCGAAAGAAAATATGTGGTGAAAGCTAGTGGCGCAATCATTCCGACATTCACTGGTTTTGCGGTAACACAACTTCTAGAGAAACATTTTGATCAGCTGGTCGACCTCGAATTTACGTCGAAGATGGAAGAAAGCCTCGATGAAATCGCAGAAGGCCAACTCGATCATTTGAAATATCTCAAAGAGTTTTACTTTGGTTCTAAAGGGCTGAAGGCCATCACTGAAACTAAAGAAAAAGAAATTGATCCTAAAACTAGCCGTTCTATTGATATCCCGCAATTGAAGGGTCAGCTTGAGATTCGCATTGGTCGCTTCGGGCCCTATCTCGTTAAGGCCAATGAAAAAGAAGATGAATCGGGCGTCTACGCTTCTATACCTGATGATATTGCGCCTGCTGATCTTGACCTTGAAATGTCGATGAAGATCATCGAAGCAAAAGCTGCAGGACCACAATCAATCGGTAAATACCCTCCGACGGGCGAAGATGTTTATGTGATGGCCGGTCGGTTTGGTGCATATCTGCAGGTTGGCAAATCAAGCGACGATAAAAAAGCTCCAAAACCGCGTAGAGCTTCTATTCCTCGTGAAAAGGATATTAAAACGATCACCCTTGAAGAAGGGCTAAAATATTTAAGCCTTCCTAGAGAACTTGGTAAAAATCCTGACGACGGCGAAATGATCATGGTTTTTGACGGACGATTTGGCCCTTATGTTAAATCGGGTTCAAATATGCGCTCGCTCAAAAAAACCGATGATAAATACACCATTGATCTGACGCGGGCTGTAGAACTTCTAAAAGAAGAGAAAAAAGGCCGCTTCGGCGCTAAAATGCTAAAAGACTTGGGTGCCCATCCGGCTAATAATAAATCGATGGCCATTTACGAAGGTAAGTTTGGTCCTTACGTAAAGGTCGGCACAGTCACCGTGTCGCTACCAAAAGATAGCGATCCAACCGCATACACACTCGAACAGGCGGTCGCGTTAATTGGTGATCGAATTGCGGTCAAAGGTGGAAAGAAGGCTGCTGGTAAGAAGTCAGCGAAGGTAGAAAATGCAGAAGCTCCACCAAAGAAAAAAGCCGCAAAATCAAAAGAGAAAAAAGCTTAAGGCAAGAGACCAAAATTAACAGATGATTTGTAACGAACGTTACTTTTGACGAAACTTCTGCCATGCTTCTTTTGTTAACTCCCAAACCTCTTGTTCTCGATAAATTGGATTTACAAATTTAGCGGGTTCGATGGCAATCAATTTAGCACCCGTTTTTTCTTTAACCCGACGAGATCTGAGATTGCCGACGGCATTTGCAAAAATAAGCGTATCGAAACCTAGGCTCGTGAATGCATAGTCGGTAACAGGCTTAACAGCTTCTGTCATAAACCCCTGTCCCCAATATTTTTTTCCTAACCAAAATGCCCGATGTTCGGGGTCGCCATCACGCCAAAGATCAATGCAGCCAATGAACTCGTCAGGTTGTTCTTTTAAAAATATCCCCCAAGTCCATCTTGTAGTTCCCTGCTCCGGCAGAATGACGTCCACCAAATATCTCTGAACTCCGTCCTTTGGATATGGCCAGGGAACTGCGGAGGAGAAATGAGAAATCACCTCATAGTCGTTGAACTGCCGCTCGTATGCAGGCGCATCGGTAATATCGATCGGCCTTAAGATGAGCCGTTGCGTCATAAATGTTGGAAAGACCGATTTCCCGCTCATACTGTTCCTACTTTGGTAGAATCATTGGAACTGACATTCTCTCACGTATCGACGAGCAGTAGAAATTTAGTCTGCTAAACTGGACATTTTAAGGATTTTGTTATAAATACGAGTAATAATAAGTAGGATTATAAATATTTTATGAAAAATCTTATAGATTTCAATATCTTTCAACGATTCCTCCTAGCAGGAATGAGCGTTATTTTTATTCCTTCTTTAATGGCCGCGACCTATGGCGAAGGGCCTAATCCTTATTCCCCGCCAACCCACCTTAGCCTACGTGAACAAGCTGCCACACAACCCACTGGACTAACGCTGGACGTCGGAACTGGTATGGGGCGTTATCAGGACCTCCAACCGCCAATGTCGACAGGCGAAGGAAGAGTGGACGGCAGCAAAACAGTTTACGACTCTTCGCCTCATACAGGACCTTTACTCTCGGGCCGATTCGGTTGGAACCATCTAAATAATTTTGGCAGGCAATACGTCGGGCTCAATGGAATGCGGATGAGTGCCATTCCCTCTTCCGATATCACCTCAAGAGGTTCCTCCTACGCGCGCATCTCTCTCGACGGTGGAGCAGACTGGGTGATTGCCAATGGGTTGAGCGTGCTCTCGTCTGGAGAATTAAGACGCAGTATGTTTCGTAACACCGATAGCGGGCATTACATCGACAGCATCATCTTACGAACGGGACTGACTCAGAACATTTCAAACTATTCATTATCGGCAACAGTTGGCGCAGCGCCTTTAACTCAGTTTGGATATATGCAGCATTCGGACACTGGATCTTCAGGAGGACTTGCCGCTACCGCTTCCTCTCTTTACGAGTGGAGCCTTGCTGCGGCGTGGGCGCCCATGCGAGACGCATCCCTATCGATCGGCCATAGACATGAAGTTGTGGCCGCAGATGTCTCAAACATAAGGGCTTATCGTAATCTCGGGCTCAATGTCGCCGATGAACCTAACCAACCTTCGACTCGTCACTACCGACTCTCGACCATGTCGCTCACCATTGGTGCTAAACGTCTTTTCTAGAATCCGACAGCCTCGACATGGTACGATAGTGCCATGTCCATCGCACGCTCAAGTTTTTTGTTTTCGGCAGGTACGCTACTCAGTCGCGTAAGCGGAGTTTTGCGTGAATCCGTCAATGGCGCCGCATTCGGTGCGTCAGTTTACATGGATGCATTCGTCGTCGCTTTTAGGATACCTAATCTACTCAGAGATCTGCTTGCTGAAGGCGCTTTAGGCTCGAGCTTTACGAAAGTTTATAGTTCTGTCAGTGTCGAAGATCCAGAAGCCGCAGAAAAGCTTCTGATCCATACATTGCAACTTGTAACTCTTATTTCGTTATGTGTCACCGCGCTTGGAATGATCTTTGCGCCACAACTTGTCGATCTTATGACCGCTGCGAAAACCACGGCCGAAGCGGATGTTTTTCGATCGACAACTATCGGTTTAACTCAGCTGATGTTTCCATTTATTGGCTTTGCCGCGTTTGGCGCGGTCGTGCAAGGGGCACTTTACCAGCGAGGTGGATTTTTTCTCGCGGCGGTTGCGCCCATTCTTTTTAATCTAGGTAGTATTGTTGGCGCCCTATGGATTGGCAATGTTGCAAATCATATTTTGCCCGCATCGTGGGTCACATATTTCGGTAATGCGTCTATTTTTGGTCTCGCATTCGGCACGTTACTTGGCGGGGCAGCTCAATCAGGGATTCAACTCTGCGGCATTTGGCGTCCTTTATTAAAGGGACGAAGCTTATGGCCAAAAAAATTTCCGTGGTCACCTCATGTCAAAAAAGTCTTCTTCTTGATGACGCCGATGGTGATTGCTGCCAGTTCTGGGCAAATCAATGCCATGGTGAACACGAATTTTGCGACAAGCCTTGGCGCAGGTGCCGTGACTTGGCTTAATTTTGCATTCCGGCTTGTCCAACTGCCAATAGGAATGTTTGGGGTTGCAGTAGGCGCCGCAGTTCTACCAGCTTTATCAAAATCAATCACCGAGGCCGGTGGCCGAGTTGATGCTAAATCCTCTCGAGAAGCCATCAATGCGCTCGATCTCGTGTGCTGGCTCATGATCCCTTGCATGGTGTTTATGTTTGGGAGTGCCTTAGATATTACGCGTCTTATCTATGAAGCGGGACGTTTCTCTGCAGGCGATACTGCTGCGACTGCAGCTGCAATTCAAGCATACAGCTGCGGTCTATTAAGCTATGGCCTTTTGAAAGTTCTCAACAGCTATTACTATGCTATCGATCGCACCAGATTCCCCATGATAGTTAGTTTTTTTAGCATCATTTGCAATTATATTGCTAACTCTATGTTGGTGCAGAAATTTGGCCATGAGGGGCTCGCTATGACTGCAAGCCTTACTCTCACAATGAACGCTCTCCTTCTCATCATTGGAATGAGTCGCGACGGTATTCAAGTCGACAAAAAACAAATCTTCACATCGATCGGCCTTCTTCTTCTCGCCACGGCAATTATTAGTTTTATGCGTCATTGGTATGCTCCTGAGCTAGCGGGTTTTTCTTTTAACAGAATTACCGCGATTTTCTCATCGACTACGACGCATAAGCTAGATGCCACTATTCGTCTTATTTTCGATGGTTTCGTTGTAGTAGGTGTCTTTTCTGCGGTTGGACTTGCTCGAATTCGTAAAACACCAAGGGCTGCATTTGCTATGCTCAAACGCCGGAGTACAGGAAAAAAACTATGATTCAAATACGCTGTTTGTCGCTGAGTTTCTTCATTGTGGTCACAAGTCTTAATGCCTGCTCAGATGCAGAGCAAATGGTTGAAAAATACAAGGGTATAAAAGCAAAAGTCGATGATTCCGAATATATTCCTGTCCCCGGTGGAGCTGCTTCTGGTTTCCTATCAAAAACTCTTAGCAACAGCTCAGTCGGAACTTCTGCACAGGTGAGTGCTATGGATCTAGCTATTAGTGACCAAGCTCAAACCAATCTTATGGCGATGGGTTTGATGTTGGATGGATCGCAAACAGCTCAAACTGCTTCGTCGGATACATTTAACGTCCTAGCTGGTGGCGAAAAGAAAAAATCTGCACTCGATCCTACCATCTATCAAAGACTAGACGCGTCAGTACTCGTAAAGACTCAAGCGCTTTTGGCAACAGATTACACGTCCGATACGGTAGCTTGGGGTGCGTATACAGATACCTCTTTCACCATTCCAGCACTAGACAGAATGCCGGTACGAGATCAAGGTAGACGAGGTACTTGTGCATCATTTGCAGGTGTTGGCCTCATCGAAGCTCTCATTATTCAAGCAAGTTCCGCGTCATTGCCGTTCCAAGAACTGGATCTATCCGAACAAAGATTTTACTACCTAAGTAAACCAGATTCTTGGGGTGACGGCGGAAGTACCTCTCAGCAAGGATCTGATTCTGGAACTGGATTTGCGACTAGTAACGGCACCCTGAGTGGACACTCAGGACCTACCGACACCGGTGGCAATACGTATAACATTCCTTTGGAATCCAACTGTCGCTACAATCCAAACCTTGGCACAAATGATTTACAAACCCCACAATCTGATAGTTGTAAAACAAAAGGCGTTGTTAAAGTCTCCAAATTTACTTCCTGGGCTGGTTCTAAAGGTACCGCAAATAAAATCGAACGAGCTCAGAGTATCTACAACGAACTTCGCGCCAATAAAGCCGTGGTTGTTTACACAAAGCTTAGTTCAAACTGGGAAAAAAATGATGGCCTGATAACCTATAGTGCTTCCGGCGGTGTTGGTGACACGAGTCATGCAGCAGGCCACGCATATCTGATCGTCGGTGCAAAGAAAATCGATGAAACCACCTTTCCGGGTGAAGGCGGAATGTGCTTTATCATTAGAAATAGTTGGGGTACAGGCTGGGGAGCAAAAGGCATTAGTTGTATGACTCTCACTTGGTTTAATCACTGGCGGTTTGAAGGCGAACTCCCAACAGTGGATGAAGTTGAACTTGTCAACGATGCTAAGGAACAAATTAAGCTAGCGAGTCTAAGACCAGCAAATCTTATCGAACCTGATTCTTCTACGCTCCAAAATCGCAAAGGCGGAAGCATCACCAAACGCAAAGGCAAAGTCGTTCTGACATTTATGCCCGATCCCGTGGCTGGCTCACGCGCAACTCCGTGGCACCCTGCCGCATCCAGCTTTTATGCACTAACCGCGTTTGACCCCACTAGGCTTGTTGCCGATAGTATGAGTTTTGGCAAACTAGTAACCGACAACGATCAAGCATACAAAATGCTCTATACAGCAAATACAGAAACAGTGGTTATCAGAGGCATCATCGATGGCGATACAAAGCAGACACATAATTTGGAACTAAAGCGAAGTGGAAATCTTTTAACGACGGATGTGACAGGACGCGGGACTGTTACTGTTGGAGAGTTTACAGAGGTCTCTGCAGACGATGGATCTGCTGCTGTGGCTGTCGTCTGTGGACAACAGTATGCTTCTGTCTGCGATCTAAATTACGTCGAAGAATCAAATGAGCTTATTGTCGGTCTTAGTGAGCTTGAGGCTAAAAGACAAGTTTCTGAACCACCCTATAGCTGGCAGTCCTTAAATATCGCTGGTTACGGATTCGAGACCAGTAAGCCAGCCTCCTCCCTTACAAAGTTTGATGTAAAACTGGTAAAAAATGGGGTATCAACGAATCCTCAGCGCCTCAAATTAGATCCGTCATCAGGAAATATCTCTCATAAGGGCACTGCTATTGGCAATTTGAATCAGGGTTCTTTATGTTCAGGCAGCTTCAGCAGTACCTGTCGCGTGGTTACCACGGATGATAAATTCGAAATTTTCCCCAAAAGCAAATGAGTAAAAAATCTGTGAAAACACTAACTAAAAAACAACTTCAATTATGCATGACGATCGGTTTCGCTGCCATTTTCTCTACTGGCACAGTTGCATATAGTGCACCGAGGAATCCCCCGTCCAAAGCGTTGAAGACGCCAAAAGCGTCCACCCAACCTGCAAAATTAAATTCACCTAGTAAAGCGAATGATTCTTCCATTAAAAGACCAAAGAACGATCCATTAGCCAATTTCGACTCTGATCCGACCCAAAAAACTCTCGATGACGACAATAAAAAACCTCGCGATGTAAAGACCGCTCGCCATGAATCAACTGGTGCATCTAGTTCCCAGAGTAAACGTTTCGGTGTCGGCCTAGATCTCGGCTCAAATGCCATTTATGGCAATGGGCTCGTCGGGCACTATGATTTACTCCATTACTTGGATCTGCAGTTTGGCATTGGCTACAATACGACCGGCGTTAAATTTGGCTTTGGCTCTGCGCTGATACTTCCTGTTACGCCGCGATTTGGTTTTGATCTTGGGGCTGCGCTGGTACATTCGAATGGCACAAAAGATAAGGTTTCATTGGACGCAAAATTCAGCGCAAGCGACACCAGTAATGAAGAAAAAATAAAAGCGACAAAAGAATTTAAAACGACGCCAGCCAATTATATAAGTGGCTTGGCAGGTTTGTTCTTTGATGTGACGCCGATGTTTCGTCTCCTGGCCCACGCCAATTATAATAAAGTTTTATCTGGCAACGTTGTCGAGTTATCCGACACAACAGAATACGACCAAGCCATTGATGCGACGAATGAAGCTGAAGTCGAAAGTAGTTTTAAGGACAAAGCCAATGATAAGCTCAGTATTTCCGGCTTGGGTTTCTCGGCTGGCGTTCAAATTCGGTTCTAAAAATCAAAGACCTTCGATATTAGTGCGAGCATAGACCAATTGCTCCCCGAGTGAGTTATCATCGAATCTTTTATTGCACGCTGCGAATCGACCTTCCAGTTTAAAACCGAGACGCTCTGGGATCGCTTTGCTTTTTAGATTTTCAGCATCACAGCGAATTTCAAGCCTGCGAGCTTTAAAATGTTCGAATGCGAATCTCGTAACCGCCTTGGTCGCCTCCGTTATATAGCCTTTGCCTGTTTCAGACGACCGTATCCAGTAACCCGTTTCAAATTTACGTAGGTCCCAGTCAATGGCGTGAAAACCAGTACATCCTATGAATCGGCCGTTGTCTTTGGTAAAGATGGCAAACGTTGTTAACTTTCGCAGTAACCAATTTGCGATCGAAGTGCGAACAAACTCTTCCGAATCTTCAGGTGTTGGTACTGGATGAACCCAACCTGCCCAACGATTTAACTCTGGCAGCGATTCGACAATTGCGGCGTTCATCATCGCACCCTCGCCATGTTTAAGACCTCGTAAAATAAGTCTTTGTGTTTCAATCGTCTCAGGAAAGTCCATAAGAATAGGGCGAACTTTACTCATCAGAAAACTCCAAATATTTTACGCGTTATCTGCCTTCAGACACATTTTTAGACCAACGCTCTAGAGCGACCGAGACCGTCATATCGGAGATGACATTTGTCGTGCTTCTCATTCTCGCAACTAACCAATCGACGGGCAACAGCAAAGGTAAAACTTCCAAGGGTAGACCTGCACTGCTTAATACGAGCGTAAGCGCAACAATCCCGGCTTCAGGAAATCCACTCACTCCGAGGGCGGCCACCACGCACATTCCGGCCACGGCAAACTGATGGCCTATTGTCCAATCGAGGCCTGCCGCCTGAGCGATCATAAGTATTGCCGCCACTTCGTAGAGAAGAATTCCGTCATTGTTAAAATTTGTTCCGACACATGCACCGAGACGTGCGGATGCCGGAGATATCCTAAGATCATCGAGTGCCTGCAGGGTTGTCGGCAGGGTAGCGAGGCTACTATTGACGCCAAATGCATAGGTAGCAGGAAGCCTAGCATGCCGCCAAAACTCGACAAGGTGGCGTTTTCCTGCAAGAACGACCCACGGTTGATATACAAATAAAATTTGCAGAATCATCCCGCCAATGCAAATAGCCACATACCAGGCAAGCCCATGGAAAACGCTGAAACCATTCTCGCCTACTGCTCTAGCCACCGACGCAAAAATCGCAAGCGGCATCGTAATCAATATAAAATGCATCATGGTTGCTACCATTTCAATTCCAATATCAACAACACCCTTGGTCTCTATAAACCACGACTCTGCTTGATCTGAAACGTAACCTAGACGCCGCAGAGAAGCACCGACCAATATCGCGAGGATCAAAACTGCCGGTACGTTATTCGTGGTAAAAGGACCTGCGATAGAATCCGGTACCAACGCTTTCACGGCATCAGTCCAGCCGATTTTTGGTGGGACATGTGTTGCTTCCGAAAAAACGCCGGAAACCACTCCCTGCAAAAATCGCCCAGGTTCCAAATACTCGACGAGCACTATGGCAATACACACGGCAGCTGTTGTATTCACAGCACAGACCAGAGCAAGTTTTCGCACGCCGCGACCATTGACCTGACGATCCATCAGGCCTGAAACTATCGCTAAGAAAAGCAGTGGTGTTGCGAGCCCTTTAATAACCGTCAAAGGTAACCAAGCAAGAAGGGCGAGTGCGCCAGTGTCTTTTCCCAAAATCGAGCCAACAATCGCACCTGCGATCATTGCGGCTACACTAAGCGTGATCGGTGATCTAATGAATTTCTGCATGTAAAGTATCCATTCTCAGAGACCTGTTTTATAATAGTTTCATTGTTTATAATATATAATGCCAGCATAAAATGATTTGAAGGTATACACTAATAATATTAGTTTTTTACCTAAAACAGAGTAACTTTGCATGACCAACATGCATACTTTTGCTAAGCTGAGGCTCTATAGAAAAAAGAATGTTTGGAGAATGAGCGCCATGTCTACAACTGAGCAACGCGGCAGTGTTATGCCGACGCCTGAGTCTAAAATACTTCAAGACTATAAACCAAAACATAAGATTCGCTTCGTAACAGCTACTGCTTTATTCGATGGGCACGATGCTTCGATTAATATCATGCGGCGGCTTTTGCAGGCTCGAGGCGTCGAGGTCATTCACTTAGGACATAATCGCTCAGCTAAAGAAATTGTCGATGCAGCATTGCAAGAAGATGCCCAGGCGATAGCAATCTCAAGCTATCAGGGCGGACATATGGAATTTTTCAAGTATATGCGTCAGCTTTTAGACGAAGCTGGAGCACAAGACGTAAAACTTTTTGGCGGCGGTGGCGGCGTGATCACCGTCAAAGAGATGGATGAACTTCATCACTGCGGTGTCACTCGTATTTACTCGCCAGAGGACGGAACGGGACTTGGACTTGATGGCATTATTGGTCATATGATTCGTGAGGCTGATTTCGAATTTTCATCATGGCATTCACGCGATAAGAGTAAACAAGAATGGATTCAACTGAGCCGCGGGCTGACCCTCCTTGAAAGTGGTGCAGAATCGCTGGCAAATTTAACCAAGCACTTTGGACCTGCAAAAAATCGCTTCCCGCAAGTACCCGTGATTGGGATTACTGGCACTGGTGGGGCCGGAAAAAGTTCGATAACAGACGAAATTATTATGCGCTTTATCTGGGATAATCCCGAAGCACGCATCGGCTTGATTTGCATTGACCCCAGTAAGAAAGCGACAGGTGGGGCGTTGCTTGGTGACCGAATTCGCGTGAACTCTGCGTCGCAGAGCAATGTTTTCCTCAGATCTTTTGCGACACGTGGCAGCGGCAAAGAAATCGCCTCTGCGACAAAAGATGCGATTGCTCTGATGAAAACCCGCGATTTTGATTTTATTATTGTTGAGACTAGTGGTATCGGACAAGGCGACACAGGGATTCTTGATCTTGCAGATATTTCTCTGTATGTGATGACTTGTGAGTTCGGAGCTCAAACTCAGCTCGAAAAAATCGATATGCTGGATTTTGCCGATCTAATCGCCATCAATAAATTCGAACGTCGTCCTGCATTGGATGCTATCCGCGATGTTCGTACTCAACTCCGCCGCACCCGCTTCAAAGGCCAGCGAGTGGATGACAGCCTGTATCCGGTCTTCGGCACAATTGCTAGCCGGTTTAATGACGATGGTACAAATGGACTTTATAAGGCACTCTGCGAGAAATTAAATCAGAAGACCCAAGAAACTCGCTATATCCCAAATCCTAATCGGAAGTATTCACTGGAATCAACTAGTCGCGAATCATTGATTCCGGGTGATCGCACGAACTATCTCGCAGATATTTCCAGAACTGTCCGAAACTATCATCAAGCTCGCCGCCAATTTGTTGATATTGCCCGTAAGGCAGAAGGCCTCGATCGCTCTGCATTGCATTTTGAAGAGTTAGGCAAGAAACAATTAGCAACTGAGCTAAAGTCTGAAGCTGCAAATTGCTGGAAGTTACTACCTGCCGATTTACGTGAGCAACTGGATCAATGGGCTCAGGAATTCAAAAATTACAATAGCGACAAGTACACTTATCAAGTTCGCGGCAAAGACGTTAAAGTCGACGCGTCGTTCGAAACTCTTTCGCACCTTCATCTACCAAAAGTTGCATTGCCTCGGATTGGTAGCAAAGCCGAGATCCTCAATTATATTTTACAAGAAAATATGCCTTGTTCGTTCCCCTATACGGGCGGTGTTTATCCATTCAGACGAACAGAAGAAGATCCAAAAAGACAGTTTGCGGGAGAAGGTGGTCCGGCCAGAACCAATAAGCGGTTCCATTACCTTTCAAGAAATGACCAGGCAAAACGACTTTCGACTGCCTTCGATTCGGTGACTCTCTACGGTGCAGAGCCAGATAGAAGACCTGATATATACGGTAAAGTCGGCGAATCAGGTGTGTCGATTGCCACCATTGAAGATATGAAGGTGCTCTATAGCGGGTTTGATCTCTGTAGTCCTTCTACCTCGGTTTCTATGACCATCAATGGCCCAGCACCGATTATCCTAGCAATGTTTCTCAATACGGCAATCGACCAACAAATCGAACTCTTCACAACAGAGCATAAGCGTGCACCAAAACCAGACGAGCACCAGGCGATTTATGACCGCACGCTTCAGACCGTTCGAGGAACCGTTCAAGCGGATATTTTAAAAGAAGATCAAGCACAGAATACCTGCATCTTTTCGACCGAGTTCGCCCTAAAACTTATGGGCGATATGCAGGAATATTTTATCAAGAAAAATGTGCGCAATTATTATTCGGTTTCCATCTCGGGCTACCATATTGCCGAAGCTGGCGCTAACCCGATCAGTCAGCTTGCATTTACGCTGGCCAATGGCTTCACCTATGTCGAATACTATATGTCTCGCGGCATGAAGATCGATGACTTTGCCCCGAATCTTAGCTTCTTTTTCTCCAACGGTCTAGATGCCGAATACGGTGTGATTGGCCGTGTTGCAAGGCGAATTTGGGCTATTGCGATGCGCGATATTTACAAAGCAAGTGAACGCAGTCAGATGCTGAAATATCATATTCAGACATCAGGACGATCACTGCACGCGATGGAAATTGACTTCAATGATATTCGCACGTCGCTGCAGGCATTGATTGCACTCTACGATAATTGCAATTCGCTTCATACCAACGCCTACGATGAAGCCATCACAACACCGACCGAAGAAAGCGTTCGTCGAGCAATGGCGATTCAGATGATCATCAACCGTGAGTATGGCCTCAATCGTTGTGAGAACATCAACCAAGGCAGTTACTTTATGGAACTCCTTACGGACGCAGTAGAGGACGCGGTGCTACAAGAATTTGACCGCATCTCCGCCCGTGGTGGAGTGCTCGGAGCGATGGAAACTCAGTACCAAAGAAGTAAAATTCAAGAAGAAAGTCTCTACTACGAGCATCTAAAGCACACTGGCGAGCTGCCAGTTATCGGTGTAAACACCTACCTCAATCCTAAAGTCCTGGCTGGTGAGTACGAACGTCCTGAGATTGAATTGGCCCGAGCGAGTTATGACGAGAAGGATGATCAATTGTCTAGGCTCGCTCAGTTCAAGGCTAAAAACAGTTCAACCAAAGAACAGGCCCTAAAAGATCTAGCAACAGCAGTCTTCGAAGGTCGTAATATCTTTGCGCAACTTATGCATACCGTACAACATGCTAGTCTTGGCGAAATTTCTGCCCTACTGTACCGAGTAGGTGGCAGGTATCGCCGCAGTATGTAATTTGCAAATCAGGAGTGCCTCAAATGACTTATCATGTTCGCAAACATCATTTGACCGCGTTTGATTGGTTTACTATCGACACTGTTGCTGATGCCGTGGTTGCAGTTCACTTTGGTAAAATCGGAACCGATGCGGGAGAGTCACCCGTCGCTGATCAAGCTGCCCGCGAACTCGATGAATACTTTGCAGGCTGTCGTCTACGCTTTGATGTCAAACTTGCACCGAAAGGCACAGTGTTCCAGCAACGTGTTTGGCAAGCTCTGCAAAAAATTCCTTACGGTGTCTTTCCATCCTACAGCGATATCGCCGAGAGCATCGGTCGACCAACTGCATCGAGAGCGGTTGGTATGGCTAATCACCGCAATCCTATTCCTATTATGATTCCTTGCCACCGCGTTATCGGTCGCAATGGCGATCTAACCGGTTATGCATTAGGGTTAGGCCTAAAGCGCCGTCTTATGGATCTCGAACTTGCAGTCACAAATCATGAGCAAGATAAATTAGAGGCCGAAACTTCGTTTAGGGGAAGCGCAATGGTCCAACCGCCACCTTCACTGCGGGCGACAACACCAAACTTTTCCATCAAGACCCACTGAACATTCGTTCCGATATTTTTCTTGTCGCCTGCAAACAGTCGAGGCAGCTCGCCCAGTCTCTTTTGTAGATTCAAGCTTAAATCCGGGACTAAACGAGCGTCCTTCAGTTCCGCAATATATCGGTCCGCATCGACAAATCCAGCGTGTTTTTTTGATAACTGGAGCGCATAGCAGAGGCCAACTGCAACCGCCTCACCATGAGTGAGTGCCGCGTCACCGTCGGTCTCAAGGCTTAACGTCTCTAAAGCATGCCCCAGGGTATGACCTAGGTTTAAAACCGCTCTTTCACCGTTTTCAAACGCATCACGCTCAACGACTTGAGCTTTGACGCTAACGATCGCCGGTAAGAGCGCTTTTAGTTCGGACCATGTTTCGTCTTTTGCTATTTTTAAAAGACGGTTCCACAATTCTTGATCGCCAGAAAGCATTGCGTGTTTCACGCACTCACTCATACCCGAACGCAATTCTTTCTTTGGCAGCGTGCTCAACCATCCTGCCCAAATTCGCACTTCGACTGGGGGATAAAAAAGCCCTAGCTGATTTTTGCCCCAATGCCCTGCATTGACTCCCGTTTTACCACCGACGCTGCTATCTGCCATCGCAAGTAATGTCGTCGGTACATAAATAGTCTGTAATTTTTTCAGACCCGCAGCAAAACCAGCGATGTCACCAAGCACGCCACCACCCACGATAATCATGCGTTTTGCTGCGACCGGAATTAATTTTATAATTTCCGCGACCGCAGTCATATTTTTATGGGCTTCTGCAACATCAACCACAGCGGCATCTTCGGGCAACTTTTTCCGCCATAAATCGTAGACGTTCTTATCTACGATCACCAAGTCGCCAACTTCCCTTTCTGCAAATATGCAGTCACTTGTAACCAAGAAATCAACGGTTGAAGCGCCAGACTTTGTCAGAAAAGATCGCTTTTGATCGTGAGGGTGGTCAAAGCGAACGCCACGTTTAAAAATCGTTGCCGCCTGCGCTAATGCATTCACTTGCGACTCGGGAAGGTCCCTATAAGTCCAAGCTTGATGTCGATCAAGCCCCAGTTCAAATGCGCGCGACAGGATGCGCCCCACCAAATCAGATCCCAAAAGGGCCTTACATACCTCGTCCAAATCCGATGTCGGAGCAGCCTTGATATCTGATTGATTCCAGATGAAAGGACTGACACTTAGTGGCTGCTCAAAGGGTTGAGACCAGTTTATGGTAATTTTGGATTTTGATAAATTCACCGCTAAAACCTCCCTTGGGTCAACAAAGTATCGAATCATAAACCGGGATGATGTTCTAGCTGGAATCAAGATTTCAGATGAGAATCCGATGATAAATACATTCAAGGATGAAAAACCGGACTTCAAGATGAGGTCCCGCGACGAACAAGGACTCAGGATGAGCCGCAAGCCTCAAATGTCTAATCATTCCGGCAAGACCTTACGCCGGCAGCTTGAGTCCATTAAGCGCAAAAAAATCTCCGAGCATAAAATCGTTTCACTATCAGAATACCGTGATCTCAAGAAATCCGATGATCGCCGAACCGTACTCGTAGTCGACGACGAAGAAATTATGCGTAACGCCCTAAAACGCGTCCTGGAAAATGAAAACTTCAATGTTATGGTTGCCGAGGACGGATTCGCCCTCTCGAAGGTCCTAGAATCCACCACACTCGATTTGATCTTGCTCGATGTCAATCTGCCCTGGGTTGATGGCTTCGAGCTCTGCCATCTCGTAAAAAGCCACGAGGCCCTCAATCAAGTTCCGGTCATCATGGTGTCGGGCCGCAAAGCGACCGAAGATGTGCAAAAAGCCATGGCAATGGGCGCAAACGACTTTATTTCTAAGCCATTTGATGTGGATTACCTGTTGAACTCTATCAACCGGGCCCTAGGCAAAGCTGGCTAACCAATAGGCATTGCTGACAAATAGCTGAGGCGGATATTGGCAAATACCCGTTGACACTCAAGGCGTGGAACTGTATCACATTCACCTACCCAATCG
>CAZUYQ010000059.1:8286-29603 GCA_964624705.1 uncultured Polynucleobacter sp. | reverse complement strand
CCTCCTTCCCCTACCGCTGCAAAAATCATCGATAATGACTTCGTCATCGACGGCTCTGATCTAAAAATTGTGTTCCGCCAAGACCTTGCTTCGCCTGCCAGCATCACGCTTAAAAATTACCGCGAAACAAACGATGCCACGAGCAAGCCTGTCGAACTTCTTGCAAGGCCGCTCACCGTTCAAAGTACACAGCAGAGTTCTCAGGCACTGACGAGAACCCTGCCCTTAGATTATGCAGGATCGCGATCTGGCCGCACGATCTCTTTTACACGTCAAGATGGTCCTTGGAAAATCATTCAACAGTGGGACGCTCCGGAGACTGGTTATGTCGGCAAACTTAGTCTTACGTGGACTAACACTTCAACTGAGCCACAAATACTAAAGCCAGCCGTTCTCTTTGAGATGGGTGCTCATATTGACGGAACTAAGCATTCCTTCTTTTCACCGGGCTCACCTAACGAGGAACCAAGATTCCTAACCCAAGCTGACGGCAGTGACGAATTCAAACACCTTTCCGAATTCTGCAAAGATCAAAATTTGGAAATGGTTAGCAAAAATAAAAAATTAGATTTCTTTGGTTTCGATAATCACTATTTTGCGGCAGCATTTATTCCGCAGGCGGCGGCAACTTATCGTACGGCCTACTCTGGGAATGCTAACGGACTCTGTGAAGTACTCGCGACTGTTTCCACAGACCTAGGAAGCATTGCTCCAGGACAATCCGTCACAACTGCCTGGGACACTTGGTTTGGTCCAAAGGAAGTTGAACTTCTGACCGCATTTAATCCTCACCTAAAAACGACTCTTGGTCTTGGCTGGCTTGATATGATTGCCTACCCACTTCTCCTTGCCATCAAAGGTTTGCACAAGTTTTTGGGTAACTACGGTGTAGCCATCATCGTATTAACACTTCTTCTCAAAGTATTGTTCTATCCACTTTCAAAACAGGCCGCGATCAGTGCCGCCCGCATGAAAAAATTAAATCCAGAAATGACAAAAATTCGTGAAAAGTACAAAGCAGAGCCACAGCGCATGCAATTGGAAATCATGAAATTTATGTCCACCAATAAGATCAATCCGATGAAAGGCTGCTTGCCGATCTTGCCACAGATCCCGGTATTCTTCGCCTTGTTCCGCGTTCTGTCGGCGTCCATTGATCTACGTCATGCACCGTTCTATGGCTGGATCACCGACCTTTCAGTTAAAGATCCCTATCTCGTCACGCCTATTATCCTCACCGGCTTCATGTTTATCCAACAGCGCCTAACACCGATGACTGGGATGGATAAAACTCAAGAAAAAATCATGATGCTTATGCCAGTCATCTTTGGCGTGATGATGATTTCCCTGCCGTCCGGACTGGTCCTTTATATGCTAACCAACACAATTGTCTCGGTAGCACAACAGCAGTATCTCAATAAGAAATTGGCAGACGCGCCTTGATAACTAGGGCACTGCCGCTCTCATAAATCTTTCAACCCTGCAAACAAACAGCAACAACAGGAGCATCAGAACATGACACAGATTCAACATCAGGCATCAAACAACTCAGTGCGCATCGAAGCCAAGACAATCGAAGCAGCCGTGGTTATGGCATGCGTAAAGCTTGGCATCACCCAAGACAGCATTGAATACGAAGTCATTAAGCAACCTAAAACAGGCTTGATGAGCCTTTTTGGTGGCAAAGCCGAAATTAAAGCTTGGGCACGCTCAGGTCGTCAAGGCGCTCATAAAGGTGATCGTCATGGAAACCAAAATCGCGATCGCAATAACAATCCTAACAGAAACGGCGAGCGCAAAGATCTTAAGGCTGGTGGACGTGAACCTCAGCAACAAGCACGTGACAACAATCCGAATCGCAATCATCGCAACAGCATCGGCCGTAAAGATCAAAACGGTTCCCGCCCAAATGGTCGTCCACAAGAAGATCGTCGCCCTCGTGAATTTACTCCGCGCGAAGAGCGTCCACCCGCGGAGCCTTTGACTCCAGAAGTAGTAGCAGAGCTTGAAGTCGAAATTCGTAATTTCTGTAAGGAGCTTTGCGAGAAAATCGTTGGCGAGCCAGTCAGCGTGACTTCACACATGGATCCTGATAAATTGAAACTAGAAGTCGATAACGCAGCTATCGCTGAACTTATCCAGCAGCAAGGTAAATTTATTGAAAGCCTTGAGCACATTCTTCGGAAAAAACCACGCCACCTAAAACAAGATCTTCCTTTCCGCATTTTTATCGATGCACAAGGTAGTCGCAAGGGCCGCGAAGAGGACCTCGCTCGCGTGGCTCGCGAGAAAGCCGATCATGTTGCGGAAACAGGTCAAAAAGTTGTCCTTGATTATAAAAGCGCTGCTGACCGTAAAATTGTCCACATGACTTTAGAGAACGATAATCGCGTTTACACAAAATCCATCGGCACGGGCTCTAACCGTAAGCTTATGATCCTTGCTTCTCGCGGCCGTAAACCGACACAAGAAACAAACGAAGAGGGTGACGAATCTCACTCATGAATCTGATTGGTAACAATCCTATCGCGGCACTTGCAAGCGGCTCCGGTCCCGGGGCCGTTGCCATTATACGCGTAAGTGGTGCAGGCACCTGGAAGATTGTTGCCCCACTGATTGCCATGAATCCGTCTACACCTCCTAAAGAGCGGCAGATGCTGCTGCGGGCTTTCAAAAGACCGACGTCGTCTGAGACACTTGATGACTTAATGATTGCCTGGTTTGCGGGACCCCGATCTTTTACCGGAGACGACACGGTCGAACTCTTCTGCCACGGTGGCCCTTATGTGATCTCTGAAATTCTTGCGACGTTATACGAAGCAGGCGTCCAACCAGCAAAGCCTGGTGAGTTTACTAAACGAGCCCTACTGAATGGTAAACTTGATCTCACTGCTGCAGAAGGCATCAAAGATCTTGTGGAAGCACAATCAAAGCAGCAGTGGCTTGCTGGCCGGCAGCTCTATAGCGGTAAACTAAAATTGGAGATCGAAAGCCTACGTAGTCTTTTGATAGAAGCCATGGCCTGGCTAGAGGCTATGATCGATTTTCCAGATGAGGGCGACACCCAACACGTTCATCTCGATAACGTGAGAGCACGCGTTGAAAAGGTTCAACAACAAGTCCATAAACTTGTGAACACATTTCAAAGCGGCCATGTTGCGAGTCAGGGACTGATGGTTGCCTTCGCCGGCGCTCCTAATGCCGGTAAGTCCACGCTTTTCAATTATCTGTTAGGGCGTGAACGTGCCATCGTAAGTGATATTGCGGGTACGACGAGAGACTATATTGAGGAAAAATGCCTAATCGATGGACGTCTGGTGAGGCTTGTGGATATGGCTGGAATCCGCGAGTCTTCAGATATGATTGAGCAAGCCGGTGTCGTTCTTTCTAAAAGATTAATTGCTGAAGCTGATGTCGTGGTGAGTCTGATTGCATCGGACAGTTCTTCCCAAGAGCGAATTGCAATGAATGCGTTGACCGCAGAGATCCTCACAAAACCCGTTTTAAAAATAATAACTAAATCTGATCTTGCGGATCAAAAATGGCCAGAGAATTTTTTCAAAATTTCTTGCGCAACCGGCAGCGGCATCGATATTTTCAAGAAACAACTGACAAAGATTGTCGACGAGCACGTGGGCGATCTCGGTGAGAATCCATTCATTACTTCGGCGAGGCAGCAACGTTGCCTTCTCGACGCCAATGACTCTCTGGCAAAATTTTTCGCTGCGTTAGCTAGTCGTGTTGGGCATGAACTCCTTGCCTTTGAACTTCAAGAGGCGTCCCGTGCACTGACTGGAGTTATCGGTGAGTTAAGTAACGATGATATCCTTGACAAGGTTTTCAGCGATTTCTGTATCGGAAAATAATTCATCTCATAAGATCGCCACGATTCGCTTATCATCCATTTTTTAATAATTGTTGGTTTGACTCATCACCGGATGAGTTATATTCTGTACAAAATTTCAAAATGATCTTGCTATGCGGAGTTACTAATATGATACCCAAAACCGCCAATCATTGGTCAGAACTTGCAAAAACAATAATACGTGAAATTCGTGGCGAACGTTCGCAGGAAGAAATTAATCTCGCCCTAGGTTTAAACTTCAATCAGGTTCATCGTTGGGAATCTGGTCGAAAACGTATACTTTGGTCTGAATTTGCCCAACTTTGTGAAATCTGCAACATCCCCCTTAAAGAGTCCTGTGAAAAATTGCTCCGTTTTTATTCTCCCATACATCGCGGCGACCTCTTTCTACAATTACTCATTCATCATGACGACATTGAAACATTCGCCAAGCAATATGACATCGGAATTCAAATTGTTCGTAGATGGAGACTAGGAGAGTCGGAATTAACATTAGATGGTGCTTTAAAAGCTCTTGAATTCAGAACTCATTCAGTTGTGCCATTGATGAGTAAATTAATTGATGTTTCGAAAATTCCTGTTCTTATGGAAACTCATTGCTATGAAAAGACTAGGCTAGAGCTCATCTACTCGCACCCCGCTATTGCGATGCTTTTAACAACCCTGCATTTAGCAGAAGTTCGTGACGCTCCCTATCATGACATCGCACTATTTCAGAAATATATGAATATCGACCCATCTTACTTACAATTTATAATCGATCTAAGTCTAGAAAAAGGCCTTCTTGAAAAAAGGGAAGGACGATTCTATACACCTAACTTAGCCCTTTCTTTAAGAAGCAATCCAGAAAAAATACTTGATTTTTATCGCTACTGGACCGAGAGGGCCGTCAAAACTCAAAGCCAAATGAAAGAAGAAAATACCGAGTCATTCTTTCCAACGTTTATTGTAACCACTAACGCCGAAAGTCGGCGAAAGATCGCTGAGGCAATTGTGCATCTTCGCACGACAATTGCAAATGCCGTACGAAGTGATGATCCCATTGATCGTATGTCGGTGATTCAAATTTCATGTTTTACCCCGACCGAACTGCCGTCACCACTCTAAGATATCTGAACTTATTTTTTGCTGTTCGATATCCTGTTTTAGAAATTTAAAATCAAAAATGGGCCAATTTCTAACTTACTCTAGCAACGTAGACTAGTCGGCGAAGAATTCCGAGCTGCTGGACATGTCTGATAAACAATGCAAAAATAATTCAGTGATACAAAAATTAATTGAGGATCTCGTGGTGACTTCATCGAGACGAAAAATTCCTAGATTTCGTATTAGGATTAAAGTTCACTGCCTGATCTCGCAGTCTGACTTAAAAGAACCGTTGCTCGCGCATACCGAAAATCTAAGCATTAAGGGAATGCGCATTCGTTTTATTCCGTCGACAGATTCGATGGATTCTAGCGCGATCCAGATCGATACGCCTTACGATTTTAAGGTTTATATTGATGAAGGAGAAGCCCCTGTCATACTAACAGGTAAGGTAGTTTATTCTGACCCAAATGGTTCTTGTTTCGGTGTAAAATTTTCCAACACGCCTAAAAACTCAGAAATCCTTCTATCAAAATTTGTCACAAATATGGCAACAAATAACCCGGACATTATATTGAGCGATCCTTAACCTTTACATAGTTAAACACTCACAACCGTGACGCAGCGGATTGATATGAGAAAGGAGCTATCTTGACATATCGATTTTGCGAGTCGCTTGCCAGTGGCGGAATGGCCGAAGTTTATCTGGGCGTTCACGCACCCTCTTCTGGCTTAGAACGTCCCTGCGTCTTAAAAGTTATCCGCAACGAGTGGACGAATCATCATGGATTTCGTGAAATGTTTTTAGAGGAAGTGAAGATTTTACTTCATCTGCAACATAGCTCGATTGCGCAGTTCATTGATTTTTTCGATATGGATGGCACTCCTGTACTAGTTTTAGAGTATATTATGGGTACGTCGTTGATAGAGCTTATATCCACGCTCACGAAGCAGGGCATGCTTCTGCCGCCGGTTCTTTCCATGCATATTATGTTAAAGGTTGCTGAAGCTTTATCTTATATCCACAATTTCAAAGACCCGGTCTCTCAACAGATTCTACAAGTCATTCATCGTGACATTAGCCCTTCAAACATCTTGGTGAGTTTTGAAGGTGAGATTAAGTTAATAGACTTTGGCGTTGCAAAATATGCGACCAAATCCGACGAGGGCAAGCCGGGTATGGTAAAGGGGAAACCTTTATATATGAGTCCTGAACAAAAGCTTGGGTTAGAACTTTCTCCCAAGTCGGACATCTTTAGCTTTGGTATTGTTTTCTGTGAGTTAATTCGTGGCGTCAGATTCCATACAGAAGGTCTGATTGGTCAAGACGATATACAATTTAATCTCACCGAAATTCATCAAATCTCTCATGCCGTGGTTGCGGAGTTAATTGAAAAATGTCTTAATTTTGATCCTCACAAACGCCCAGATGCGACCCAAGTCGCCCGTATTCTTAGTCAGTACATTGCCGAGTACGGTGGTGGGGTAGGTAATGCGCAGTTAGCATCTTTTTTGAAATCGAAGATGGCCGTCGATTTTGAATTCGAAAAACAGCGACTTTCAAAGGTTTTAAAATCCAAGGCGCCACCGCAAATGAACTCTGATCAAACTCAAAACAGTCTGCCCAAAGATAAACATATTTCTGAGGACAACTTGCAAAACGTTTTTGCCAAGAATCTCGAAGAAATTATTGAAGGCAACGTAAAAAATGCCGAGGAAGAAAAACAGGCAAATGCGGCCAGGACAGCTGTAGCCCGAGTTCGCCCGAATCCGACGCCAAAATTCCAAACACCTCGGTATTCACAGCCAGCCCAAAAAATTCATTCATACAATACTAAACGTCCCCAGCGCTGGAGCTTAACTTCAATGCTACTTGCCGTCATATTTGCGTTTCTGGCGCTTATTTTATTTTTTAAAAGTTTATGATCAACGGCGATCCGTCAATCGCCGGTCCATAGAGTGATAGACATGCAGGCGCCAGTGTCGGTTCATCGCACCCTGGAGTACTTGCATATAAAAAGGTGGAAAAATAGCCAGAAGAGTTGCTAACACTGGCGAAATAGTTCGATAACCATTTTGCATTTCAACTTCAGCCATCAGTCGCGCAAGCATCCAAGCAAAGACGAGGTGAACCCCCGGAATGAGAGCCATCCAGATAGGTAAAACAAAATTAACACGGCTAGAACCTGTGAGATGCCAAGTGAGTTCCTCACTAACTCGAGAAAGCCACGCTCCCCAGTATCCACCGAGGGTTATTGGAAAGAAGACAAATCCAGCTAAAAATGGACTTCGCTGCTGACCCAGGCGTAGCCTCGACGCAACCAAAAGATACTGATCATCAAACGTTAAGGTTCTCGATTGGGATTGAATCTCAGATTCTCTCGCCCTTGCGGCATGTGTTGTATCGATTTTCTGAGCCCTGCGCTCTTGTTGCCTTAAGCGTTTTTTTTCTTTTCGTGTCAGAGGGTTCTGAACGGGCACATTTCTATGTTCCTGAATACCTTGGCTTGCAAGCTTAATGCGCGCAAATGAATCTGGCGTCGCCGCTGCCACTGGAGCACGCGGAGCAGGGCCCAAAACTTTTGCGATCGGTTGATGATCAACATATGCATGACGATCTGGTGCAATCGTTCTCTTTGCCTGGGCCAGTTGATCGGCATATTTTCCCGCCATCGCGTGTAGTTCGGCAAAATCACCTAACGGATACCACTGCGTAAATCCTTTACGACTTACCATCCGCATTTGACCTGATGGGGTTTTCTCGGCCCGACTAAACGCATCATCCGCCTGTAGAGGACCAACAACCTTGCCATCTTCAAATAAGTACCAACCATAACTCCAGGAGGTGCCCGCCATTTCCGAAGCAGAAGAATCAACCAATGTGTTTGACTTGGCAATTTGTTGCGACATCAGGCAGGCCTCCTTGGCCAGACACTAGGGGTTCTCATCTTTGATCATTGCGGATTAATCTCTTCTCTTATGATACGCGTAAATTTGATCGCTGAGAAGACGGTTTTGATAGCCCGTGGTAGTGTAGTAAGAGGGCTTAACAACCTCATAGGAAAGCCTGGACTGAAAAAGCTCATCTAAGGAGAGATCTTATGACAGAAAACCAAGAAACATGGCCCGGACACTTGATTGCCGGAAAGTTTCGGCTGCCCGCTAAAATAACTACCAAAGCAAAATGTATCAGCCCAAATTCCGGGAAGATTCTGTTAGAGTTTGCGGCCTTTGATAAAGACTTGGCAGCTGAGGCTTTAAATCAGGCCGTGCGCAAAGAACAAACCGCACATCTATGGCCGTTAAAAGATCGCCTTGCCGCCGTACAACAGCTGCGACAAGTAATCACCGACCATGCAGACGTTCTTGTCTCTTCTTTATGCAAAGAAGCCGGAAAGCCTTCGTGGGAAGCGCGTCAAGAGATTCGTATGTCAACCCATCATCTAGACACCCTGATTCAGAGAGGAGAGGAAGTTTTTTCTGAGCTCCTATCCCCGGCACGGCTTGACGAACGGGGATCTTACCGCCTTAGACCGATCGGCGTGGCCGCAGCCTATGTACCATTCTCAACTCCAGCCCTATCGATGGTCATGTATGCAGCAGCAGCCATAATGGCCAACGCACCGATGATCGCTGTGGCAGCTCCTCAGGCCTCGCTCACGCTTTCCACGTTTGCTTCGATGCTGCAAAGGTCGTCTATTCCTCAGTTAGAATTATCTATCTTATTTGGCAGTTTTATTGATTTTAGAAATCTTCTAGCCGATAAACATATCGCTGCCGTCCTCTACACAGGATCACGAGAACACTGCGATGAAATTCGCACGGCGTCGCGAGGCTTTTTTGGTCGGCAGTTGGTTTTGCAGTCCGGAGGAAAGAACGCCGTCATTGTTGATGAATCTGCCAACATTAAAACAGCCGCACAAATCATAGTAAGAGGATTAACACAGTCCGCAGGTCAGTTATGCAGCTCCACCAGCCGCGTGGTCGCTCATCAGGCCATAGCCCGCGACCTTGAGGGCGCCATCGCGGCATGTATTGCTAAACTTGAGATCCGCCGCACTGACACCGATATCACCTCTGAAGAGCATTTTATGGGCCCACTTTATAGTGTAAAGGCTGTCGAGAAATTCCTTAAATTTCAAAATATGGCCTCACGTGAATCAGGACGAACCATCCTATGGGGCAAACAGTTGACCGAGTTTTCCGGTGGATCTTTTGTCACGCCTGGATTTCACGTCATCAATAAATATGACTCGGCCTCAGCGTACCAAACCAATGTTATGTTAGGGCCCGATCTCACCATGTACGAGTCAGCAAACTTTGCCAGTGCCGTCGAACTTGTAAATCAAACCGATGCTGCCTATGTAGTGTCTTGTCTTGGCACAACTGCCTCGATCCGAAAAGAAGCGGAGCGGCTCAATACGCCGCATGTCGTATTTAATGCCTCTACTGTGGAACAGGAAGCGCCTTGGCCCCTGGCTGGAATGCTGCAAAGTAGGATTCACTGATTCCATGGTCTAGCTCTCACATTGTATTTATCATCCCCACAGGGATTTTTTGGAACGTCGTCATCCTGAGGCGATACACCGGCATTCCGACCTAGCCTTGGTCAACCGTTTTGGCGTAGAATCTCCCCATATTCTTACCTTGAACTCTTCGGGAGAGTCTACAACCATGGCTGATCTATCCATCCAAGAACGAGCAACCTACTGGGCTACAAGCCCTGCTTTTGACGAAAAAACCCACGCAGAAATTTCTGCTTTAATTGAATCTAAAGACGACAAGGAGCTTTCCGAACGCTTCTACCGTGATCTTGAATTTGGCACAGGCGGCTTAAGAGGCATCATCGGCGCGGGTACAAACCGTATTAATATTTATAACATTCGCAAAGCGACGACCGCTCTTGCAAGTTACTTAAGAGAAGTTCACGGCCCTTCGAAAGAATTAAAGGTCGCGCTCTCCCATGACAATCGACATTTCAGTCGCGCATTCACCATGGCAGCTTGCGAAGTATTCGCGGCCTTTAATATCAAAGCACTTATCACTAAAGAACTTCGTCCCACACCGATGCTTTCTTTTATGGTTCGTCATTTTGGTTGTTCCGCTGGCATCTGTGTGACGGCGAGCCACAATCCTCCCGAGTACAATGGTTATAAAGTTTATTGGGAGACGGGAGCCCAGGTGATTCCTCCTCACGACAAAGCCATCATCGCCAAATACAACGCGCTTACGCGTTACGAAGATTTAAAAACAGTCGATTACAAGACCGGTCTTGCTAAAGGTTTGATTCAAGAGATCGGTGACGAGCTCGATAAACCTTATTTTGCGAAAGTCGACCAACTATCTTTACGTAAAGAAGGTCGCGAAAATTTTAAAATTGTTTATACACCGCTCCACGGCAGCGGACTTTTTCCAGTTACGGATTCTCTCAGACGTTTTGGATTTAAAAACGTTCTGGTAGTACCCGAACAAAGAGAGCCTGACGGTAATTTTCCGACCGTAAAATATCCTAATCCAGAAGAGCCTGAAGCTCTTCATTTAGCCTTAGAACTGGCCAAAAAAGAAAAAGCGGATCTTGTGCTCGGCACAGATCCCGATTCCGACCGGATTGGGATTATCGTTCGCGAGAAGGATCAGTTTACATTCTTTAATGGCAATCAGATTGGCTGTCTTTTAGTCGACTTCTTTTTGTCGGGTATGAAGGACGCGGGTCGGATGCCCAAATCTCCTCTGGTCATAAAAACCATCGTTACGACGGATCTTCAAGCAGACCTCGCCGCAGAATACGGTGCAGCATGCGAAGAAACTTTGACCGGTTTCAAATGGATCTGTGGTCTGATTGAAGACTACGAGTCTGGTGTCCGGAAACCTTACAAGCAGTATGTGTGCGGGGGAGAGGAGAGCTACGGCTTCCTTGCCGACTCATTTGTTAGAGACAAGGACGCTGTATCGGCCTGCTGCATTGCCGCAGAGATGGTTGCCTACTACAAATCCAAGGGCCTCACATGTACTGAGGTTCTAGAACAAATCTTCCAACGTCATGGTCTCTACCAAGAGTCACTTTTCACCATCACCTTACCAGGACGCGACGGTGCCGAAGCCATCAAACGCATGATGGATGGGCTTCGCTCCGCACCACCTAAGGCAATCGACGGAATTGCTGTCAAAAACTTGCGGGATTTTGCGACAAGCCAAGACCTGGCTCTCACAACAAATGGTCTCAACCCAGCGGGAACACTCACATTACCGAAGTCAGACGTGTTACAATTTATATTAGCTGACGGTACTAAAGTGAGCGTGAGACCTTCTGGCACCGAACCTAAGATTAAATTCTATGTTTCGGTAAAAGATCCTTCCGCAAAAGGTGCCACAGCCGAACGTGTTCGCACGTTGCAGAAGTCGGCCATTGAGCGACTAAAACGCATCGAACATGAGTTTGTAAAGCTCGCAAAAGCGTAGAACGCCGTCCACGGCAAATACACTTCATGTGGGCTTTCCTAGTGCTGGAAAGGAAACCCACACGGTGTTTGCTGTAAAAATTAAATTGAATATAGCATTAGCGTATCGGATAAAAAACCTGTTCGTTGCGAGTGCGATTCTACTCGTTTGCACTTCGGCATTTGCAGGACCTGGTGGCTATAAAAAAGCGACCGAGGGTGACGACGTCGTAAAAAATAAAATGTATCCCAAAAAAGGTCGCGTCGAACTCAACGGTCCGAACCTCGGGCTCATTATGAATCAGAGCTATCTTGATACGTACATTGTAAATGGTGGTATCAATTATTTTTGGAGCGAGGTTTGGGGTATTGGTGCTGAAGTTACATATGCTCTCAATAAAGACCGCGCGGAACGTCAATGTATCGAAACATTCTATAATAAAGACCCCAAGGAGCCACCGCCTGCTGAATGCGGCTCGTCGAGTAATCTAACAGGCACCTCAAACTACGGCCCCGCTTATGTGAATATCCGTGAGTACAATTATATTTTCTCAGCAAATGCTATTTGGAATCCAATCTACGGTAAGGAGATTTTATTCTTATCCGCAGTGGGACACTTTGATCTTTATGTCACTGCGGGCGGCGGTATGGCGTTCTCCACATTCTATCCACAGACTACAACGCTTAAAAACGGCAAAGAAAGTCGCGGAGAGTTTTCTACGTCTAATCAGCCAACTGGTGGCGCTAGCGCGGACGAAACTGATTCCTACGGCACTCCGGGTCGACCTGCAGCAATCCAGCAATCACATCCGATGATTGAAGGTGGTATCGGTCAGAAGTTTCACTTTGGTCAGAAATTTCATATTAAAGCTGAATTACGCGATAATATTGTGGTCGGTACCCCAGGTGGATTTGATATGTTTTTTACCCTCTGGGGTGGCGTTGGGATGCGGTTTTAAATCAGGGTATGTTTAGGAGGACAGATACCGTTGATCCCAGTGTTGGAGTAGTTGTATTTCCATTCCCTAATTGACCCTGGTTATTGACTCCCCAGCATTTAATTGCGGCACCACTGCCGACGATAGCGCAACTAAATTTACTGCTCGCATCGACTTGAGTAACATACGAGTTTGTTGAAACCACATAGCCCGAGTTACTTCCTATGCCAGGGAAATTTGCGGCGGTATTATGTCCACGGCACTGTACACCGCCATCAATAATAAAACAAACAACATCAGCCGATCCACCTGCCTTGGAAGTCCCATATCCGGATACTGTAGCTCCAGAGATACTGGTAGGCGGAGTGGGAATATTCTTATTAGCTACGTCTAAGTAATACAGCTCCGAATTCGAATTTAGACCCCATCCATAAAAGCTCGAAGTATTCAACATGGCATAGGTAGAAAAACCAGCAATAATGTCGGTTACGTTATTTATGAATACTGACGTCGGACCAAAACGGTTTACATTCGTACCATCACCGAGCTGCCCATAGGTGTTGGATCCCCAGCATTGAGCTGAGTCGGAAACAACAGCACACGTAGAATATTGATCCGTAGAGATTTTGCCCGCACCAGAAAGGCCAATATCCTGAGGCTCGGCTAAAGGATTCCCAAACGTATCATTATTCCCGAGAACTCCGTAAGCATTCATCCCCCAGCAATGCACCCGTCCCGATGCAATCGCACAGCTATGGCTATCTGCCATCGAAACTTCAGTTACGTTCGTCGCACCAATAAGACTTCCCATAACAGGAGCAGGGGTTACGATATAGCTTGCACTTGTATTACCCGTCCCAGTTATACCATTAGCCAGGCCGTTGTATCCCCAGCATATTAAACCTCCGTTTTTTAAAGCACATGCTGTCCCGGTTGACGAATAAATTGCTGTGACACCGCTATTTAAACTGCCAATCAGAGTAGGTGCTAATTTTTGCGTGATGGTTCCGTCACCCAGTTGGCCTGAACTATTATTGCCCCAGCAGTACACCGCACTATTTTTGACTACACATGTACTGTTCCCTGAAGCGCTGTTATCAGTATTTAACGCAATATCGGTAACGCCACTGTTTTCAGAATAGATTACAACAGGAGTGGAACGGTACGTGGTGATTGTTCCATCACCGAGTTGACCCTGTCCATTTGAGCCCCAGCACTTTAATCCACCATTTACAATAGCGCAGGCCCAGCCCGCACTCGAATAACTGTTCGTCGCAACTACGACCTTATAGACACCCGTGGTATAGCTACCAATTAGAGTACATGCAGAGGGCGTAGAGTCTGCCATAAATGCCTTTGCATAAATAGAATAAGTGCCGGAACTGAGCAGCGCCGTTGATAACGTTAAAGAAATTTGAGTATTTGCAGTAGATGCGCCAGCAGATCCTACCATTGTCGAACAACCCGAGTTCGAGAATGCTTGTACAGAACTAACACCTTTATCAATTGAGAACTTTAACGTAGGTGTAGTCGTAAGACCTGGTTTCGTCGGTAAAATTGGCGTACCTGCAGGCGTGATAACTGGTGGTACCGTGGTGGCTTGAATCACAACCGCTGAAACATAACCTAAACTTCCCGACGCACTCGGTGCCGGTAGAGTTAGCACCGCAGCATTGCCAGCCGCATCTGTAAGTGTTCTTCCATTTAAACTGAGAGCCGAGGTACTAGAATAATCAAGATGCGCCGATGAGCTGTCGCCGGCTGCAACGGTATAGGTGAAAGTCATGGCGGTCCCGCTCACACTACCGTAAGTGGCACTTCTCCCGTTTGACAAAGCTAGGCTAGGGCTACCACTTCCACCTATAATTACGGCTGAATCGAAAGTAACCGTTACTGTCAAGGTACTGCCGACACCATATGTTCCACTTGGTGCCGAGACCTGTGTAATCTTTGGCGCAACACCATCGATCACAATATTTTTATTGGCACCTAAGGATCCAGAACCTCCTGGATTTGGTAGCGTCAAATCCGCATTTGTTCCAAACGAGTCGACAATCGTAGCGCCATTTAAAATAAGTGCTGCAGTAGATTGATAGTCCAAGTCAGCAGAGCTATCCCCATTTTGTACCGTGTAATGAAATGTGACTGCACTTCCACTTACACTATCCAGCGTCGCATATTGATCAACTAAACCAGTTTCAAGCAGTAGCTGTGGATAACCACTCACTGTTACAGGGTCTTGGAAGTTAACAGTAATAGAGATCACATCGCCCACTTTATAGGTCGTATTCGAATTTGTTGAAGATACCCCCGTAATCGTGGTGGGGGGTGGTGCCAGAGTATAGGTTGCCGAGGTTTCCGGCGACATATGACCAGCCAAATCGCAAGAAATCACACGCAAGACCGTAGTCGAAGAGATTGCAATCGATGTCGGTTGCGACGCGGAAACTGTTCCCGTCGTACAATCCAAAGTGCCCGCAGTTAAAAGATAGCGAAACTCTTTGAAATTCGCGTCGGCGGTTGCAGCTTGATTAATGGAAACCGTAAAGGTCGAATTAAATGTTGTCGATCCGACAGAGACCAATGGAGCTAAGGGATCGATATTATCAATGACGAGATTTTTATTTGCTCCGAGGCTTCCTGTTGAACCAGGAGCAGGCAGCGTCACAGACACATCCTTAGCGCTAGCGTCCCTAATCGTCCCACCATTGAGATTCAAAGCAGTACTGGAATAATAATCGAGATCCGAGGAATTATCAGCGGTCGCAATCGTGTTTACAAATGATAACACATTCGTACCGCTACCAGAGCTGTAATAGGCATATGCGCCGCTTACACCATTTTCGAGTTTCAATTTGGGAGTGCCAGTTACTGTCACGACCCCACTAAATGTTACGTCAATAGTGACTGTGTTGGGAGCGGCGTAAAAGCCATCAGCTTTGGTCGACGACACATTCACAATACCGAGGGCCGTGCCATTGATTTGTAAACTTGCGATCTTACTTAGTGACCCCGCGCTGCCAGGAATTGGCAGCCCGAGATTTGCTTGATTCCCTGCTGCATCAGCGATCTGCGCCGAACCCAATACGACCGGATTTGCGGAAGCATAATCTAGTAAGGCGACAGAATCCGCACTTCCGACCGTATAAGTAAAAATTAGGGCGGTGCTGCCTGAACCAGAGACATAGACTGCATTCGCAGTCGTTCCCGTCAACGCAAGCTTCAATACTGGTGCACCTGTCACAGTGACAGCCTCAGAGAAATTTAATTTGAATGTTAAAGATTGGCCTGCTGTATAAACGCCGTCTGTCGATAGACTGGCTATAGAAATAATAACGGGCGCGTCGCGATCAGGAGTGGCAAAATCTGCGGCTTGACCTGACTTCGAAGAGCTACCGGAAATAGTTTTCGTTAAATAAGCTGTTTGATAAGTACCAAAACTCTTAACTTTCACTTTCACGACGCTGCCGTCTAGAGCTAAATCATCCGCTGCCAAAACACCTACGGTATACGTACCTGAGTCAGCTTGAAACTGCTCATAAAACACGACCAATTGCTGATCTGAAAGAGCGAGAGAACTTGTTCTCGGTATCGGTAAAGAAAGTACGAAAGGAGACCTCGTGTCCTGCGTAGGATTACTGGATATAGAAACAGGCGTACCCGCCGCGGCCACACCTGTATTTAATCCAAGCCCTGCAATCACGCCAAGAGTTGCAACGGATGAACCTTTGTTAAGGCCAATCGTAGCTGATATCGACAGTGAGCCAATCGGAAAGACAGTCGCGGCGCCGGCTATTTCGGATGTGGCTGGCGCTTGAAGAGATTGATCCCCCCGATAATTACTATCTGCTTTTCCGGACGCTCCTTGATCGGTAACACCTTCAGCTATGGAGCGCTCGCCACCAACACTATCGATCTTCGAAGAAAGAACGCGGGTGCCTTTCGAACATGACGTGAAGACCACGAACACTGAAAAAAACAACATCGTTATTTCAGTTTGCCGATAAATGTTTCTCATGAGTCAACACTCCCCATACAAAGGCAATGGCCCTTATATATGAAGTCTATCGGTAACTCCTAAAACAGATTGAGATGATTCTGGATCTTGGATATAAGATATTATTATTACTGGTATTATTGCTATATAAATTTACATTTAAACCAATAATCTAAAACTGATAGTTCATAGTGGGATTTGGAAACAGCGACATCGTTAGCTGAGTATTGCTCTCTTCTTCTCCGTGATAAATGCGGTAAAAACCGATGCTCCCAGCAATCGCAAAGTTAAAACCAAGAAAATAATAAACATTTCGAAGCGTCATATCGGGTCCACGTTCGCGAAGACCATTATAAAAATACAGGCCTGATAAAACGGTGGACGTATAAGCCAAGGTTCTCGATTCCGCAGCGGCAGAAGATTTCCGATATTTCCCGATATGCGATTTTAAGAGATCGATCTCAACCGTCTTACCATCGCGCGATGAACGAAGCGTATCATCAATATCAAGCACCAAATGTGGTCTATTCCGCTCCTTAATTGCCTGCCCCAAAGTGAGCACACCAGCAGTTTGCGTCGCAGCGTACATAAGCTTTATGACAGGATTTGGATTCGTATTATAATAGCCATATAAACCTAAAAATATTGCCGCTGCACCGCTGGCCATCAACTCTCTCGACTGTTCTTCGCTGGCGATCCGACGCTCATCACGAATCACTTCTTCATAACTCGCCAAATCTGATTTGGCGACCTCAGCTGCATAAACGCAGACGTCTTGACAGAGAACTAGAATCAAACAAATTTTAAAAATTAAACGAAACAAATAAATACACATTCTTCCGCCGTTTTAATTCAAGGCTATTGTCTTGCTTGTCGCTCGTATACTGAATGCCCACGTGATAATGAGAGCTCATAAAAAGAAAGCCAAATGCGTTCATCAACTGTGAATAAGAGGCAAACGTTCTAAGCCGGCCAATCCCATATATAAATGCCAAACTTGCTCCAAGCCGGTCCATTTCCCTAAACGCATCCCAGTATGGAAGCTGGACACCAAGTGAGTAACTTCCCGAGCTATGAGTAAGACTATAGCCAGCACCTAAGCGCATCAACCGATGATAGGTGGGCTCCAAGGCCAAAGGTCGTACCGCACCCAAGTCAGCGTCTTGAGGAGTGAATATATTTTCTGCTGTTAAAGAAAATGTTGGCCAATAGGGTTGATTCGACTGCAGATAAAATCCAACATCGCCATTCACGCCTTGTTCATGATTGCTCTCAATCAGAGAATCGACATCTCGAACGATCAACTCAAGTGCGTTGGCATTGATATAGTAGGATTTACGCTCATATAAACTAAGCCCTGCTCCCCCGTAAAGCTCCCATTCATCAACCGCTAAAAGTTTCCTTCCCGAGGTGAGCCGAAATTCTGAGGCTTTCATGCCGGCAGCGGAAATCTCCGGTAAATTTGGATTTGAAAGCTTATAAGCACCGACGAGATATGCGGGTATGTAGGCAAAAGACAAATAACCGCTTGTCGCCTCTAGACGGACTAGGCCAGAGAACGACTGGAAATCTTGTTCTTTAAATAAGTTCTCAATAAAATTGCGATCAATAGGCTCGTTTAAAAACTTTGAGGTTGTGTCATATGCGTCTTGGTCCGCACTGAGCGCAACGTCGCTTTTGACGGCCGCTTCATTAGAAAAAGAAAATAGTGCTGGATTACACCAATGAGGGCTCGGTTGTAAAAGATAGGTGCCACAGGCATGCTGTGTCTGGACTGAAAACACGGAATCATGCGGCAGTAGCGTATGCCGAACCACGGCAGCAAAGCTCTCTTGCGAGCCAATGAGCATAGATAAAAGAGAACTCAAAAAGAATCGCCATGTGCAATGCTTCATAACATTAGTCCTGGTCTTGGCAAACCTGAGGCTTGGAGGCGCGCATGGACCAGTCGGCAAATTCAAAGAGGTCTTGGCTCGTTAAATAAGTTTGATTCATTCCTTGAAGAGCCGTCTTCGAAGAAACCAAATTGTCGTAAATTGGATTTTCGCTATGGCGTCCTGCGTTGGCAAAACTAGTAAATGCAGTCGATAGAAAATCAATGGACCGCGATAGATTCGTCATAAATATACTAAGGTCAAGCTGACAGTAGAGAGCTAAATACCACTTCTTTGAGGAACGATCTTCTTCGATACTGGGCGGCACCGCATCGCGGAAGTAATTTACAAACTGAATGGTGGCGAGAATTCCTTGATAAAGCTGTGCCGTCAAATATTGGTCCGATGATTCTTTCACTTCGGCTAGAAGCGACATACTCATCATAAGGCGGTCTCGGTCCTTCACTGGTGTGTGCGGAAGGCGAAACGCAATATCTAGGGCGTCTGAGGCCTGACTCGCAAATTTTAGGAGTTCTTTCTCGACCACTTGAATGGCATAACGCTGCTTTTCTTCGCGGGTTTCTGGACGTTTCGTTTGTTCTTCCGAAAACTGTTTAGATAAAAACATCAGTTGAGGAGGATTAGATTGGAAACCCATCTTCTTAGAGCTCGACGATTTCTCGCTTATGGGTTGATCGAATAATTTGGGTTTTAAACGTCAAAACAGTCGACAGTATTGATTCCAACCGACCCACTATAGGCGCTAGCCAATTGAATCTTAGCCTCATCATCATTCTTATTCTGAGCTAGTTTTTCCTTGAGTAAGCCGATCGCCTGTTCGTAATCACGTTGATTCAAATAATAGCGAATGGCGTCATCGCGGCTGACTTCCTGGCGTGTTGCACCACAGTGAGTCAAGCTACCAACGCCGAGCAGACTTAGTAGAACCTTCCCAAAAAACTGAAATCGAAAATGTCGAGAATATTTTAGAATTTGAACTCTACCTTAAACTCGCCGACAGAGTCTGCCGACTGGTGAGATACCAAGAACGAACCAAGCCTCGTCTGAGCCCGGTCGGCATAACCTGAAACCAATACTTTTCTTGGCTTTCGGCCATCGCGGCCCTCAATATTTGAGACATTCACATCCACCACATCAAAAGTTACACGCACGTCTTTATGCGTCATCGAAAAATCTTTCGCTGTGACGGTTGCCTCGTTAGTGGAAAGACGGACCGAGAGGACACCATTCATACTTGTTAAATTTGCCTCATCTTTACCGCTGATAGCACGATAAAGCTCATCCAATTGATGAAAATCAAGCAACCATTCTGTAACCACCACACCTGTTTGATCTGTTTTCTTTTCGACAAGGATCTCAAATGTCTTCCGGTCCAAATCACGTTCGTGAATCACTTCTAGTTTGGCATCACGAAGGGCAAAATGATCGCCCAAATCATCCAAGGTGCCAGTTAACACGATATCAAGGTGACCGCCTGATTTTGTTTTAAGGCTTACACTTGCACTGTTATTTAAACGATATTCAAATTTCTCAGGATGATCTTTATCAAAGGTCAGGGAGTCGGCATCAGAAGGGATCATTAGGTTAAGCGGTTGATCGGCTATTTCACCAGTCTCAATATCATGTTCTTCAAGACCTTTTTGAATAACTGACTGAACTCGACCAATTAGAGCGACCGAAGATTGAATCTCCGAAAGAGAGGTCTTGATCTCGGTGCGAGCACGAAGTTCTCCCTCAGGCGTTAATACTGTCATTGCTGTTGGGATTTTCCCTGCTTCGACGGAACACCCAAGGAGGCCAATACATCCGACAACTGAACAGACGAGTTTTAATAAGCCCTTACTCAACATATGTAACCCCTCAATATTATTGCCACGAGATGTCCATTCTAATGGATAGAACGAGATAGAGTCAATTGCGGGGGACATTTATCATAAAAAATCTGAAGCCAGCGACTCGAAAACGCACTCCAGAACTGTTTCTTCGCCAAAGCTTTAATCTACTTCACTGATTAAACGCGAAATAGGTCAATATTGAGGTGATAGATATCATCACACTTCGTGCTATCAATCTCTGTCGAGAGTTCGTCGATAATTTTTAAAAATCGATCTCGCAATTTAGATCTAAGACGACTATTTCCAGTAAACGATGCCGTAAAAAAATAATCGTTTTTATCAGAATCACCCTTGTAATGTTCTATCGCCTTCAAACGAAATGATAGGGCGTGCATCTTTGCCAATCCAGATTGTGGACCCAGATGGATGTTCTCTTCCAATAATTCGTATCCTGCTTCGCCCAATCGAATCGCTCCGCACTTTTCAAGAACATCCATAGCTTTACCAAAGGCTTCGGGTGTAAGCTTGAGACGCTCCCTCAGTAGTTGCGGCTTCTTTAGAAACTGATCTATACAAAAGCCCATATGAACAAGTGGATAAATAGGATCTGCATAATATTCAGCCCGGCTACCAATATCTTGGGTCACAGGTTTAGACCGTATGACCTCGCCAGAACTCTGCAGTGCTTGGCGTCTTATATCTAGTTCAGCTTCAAGCTCTTTTTTTCGAATCTGAACCTGACATCGATCGACAGCAGCCAATTGTTCTATATACGCTTGTTCAACGGCATTTAAATTCAATTCCATCATCAATAAATAGAGCTGATCTTCACTTAAATTCCCGCGTCCACTAAGAACGTTTGAAAGATACGATCGTTGAACCTTAATCGCATCTGCGAGGCTGGAATATGTGATCGATCCGTTTGTCAGCTTTTTCAGTTCAATCAAATCTCGCAGAAATTTTCGATAATCCTCGTACTCATAGATGGGATTCATGGCCGCCTTTTTCCGTAATAAAAAATAACGATTTATCCGTTTTTATTATTATTAATAAATATACATATCCGCGATTGCTCTGTAAATAAGCAATCTCAGCAGAACAAAGCATTAATATTATTAAACGCAACTAACTGAAATTACAGAAGGGTGGTGCAAGCTAAAGATGGAATCTTATAATTGACATTTATTTTAAAAAGTTATAATGACAAGGATATTATATGAAATCGATTATAAAAACTAGTGTGTTTATAATAGCAAGCTTTACG
>CAZUYQ010000059.1:0-8276 GCA_964624705.1 uncultured Polynucleobacter sp. | reverse complement strand
GTTTA
The DNA here is from genome assembly GCA_964624705.1 of uncultured Polynucleobacter sp. GTDB lineage: Bacteria > Bdellovibrionota_B > Oligoflexia > Oligoflexales > RGVZ01 > CAMDKS01. The sequence continues at coordinate 8,271 of CAZUYQ010000059.1, read as the reverse complement.
TTCGCCGCTTGTAGCCCAGTCCACTCCCGCAGAACGCATAGCTGCAATGGGTGCTTCTAAGACTTTGATATCGGAGCTGGATTCTATGAAATATGACGGCACCACACTGAGCTTTAGTTATGGAACTGGTGGCGGTTGTCAAAAGCATGTTCCCACGGTTGGCATTGAGTTGGTTACCTCTGAAGGTGAGGCGCGGTCACTATATACCGCCGTTGTGAAAGTTTACGATGTCAGCCCAACGTTTGATCGGTGCGAGGCAAACTTATTTTTGAGTGGCAGCGTAAACTTGAAACTACTCATCCAAGACGCAATGAAAAATTTCGGTCTCACGGCCTCGCAAACAGGAAATTCCGTCTCAGTGCAGTTGCCAGTTCTTACCAACAAGCCTTTTGACAACTGAGCATACGCGTTCAATAAAGGAGTTTTGAATATGTTTCTCACAAATAAATTTCTTTTTTTACTAGCGTTAGTTTGCTCCTTTGAGGCATCGGCCGATGGAATTTCAAGCTCAGGAACCGGATCAGTTGAGACATTTGAAACAAATCCATGGTTTATTGGAGATGACGTCGTCAATTACTGTGTTCAAACGTCCGACGGCATCTCTCTTGATGGAATAAGAGTTCAGCAGGTTGTGAGGTCTGCCATTGAGGATTGGGTTAGCACTTTAAAATCCGTAAAGCCCGAATACACAGGACTTCAATTACCAGATGGAAAACGCAAGACGCTTTCAACAAGGTTTAGCCCACAGGCTTGTGATGAAACAACCGATCTTGTCTTTAAAATTGGTGTATTTGATGCGCAAGTGGAGCAGGATCTGGCCCATTTACCAGTTCGAACTATTGGCTTTGCCCAGATGCTGCAATTTCAGCATAAGAGCGGGCGAGCAAGAGGGTATATCTGGATTACTCCTGATCAAGGGCCTCGTAAATATATCGACGGCGAAGGCTTCTGGAAACGAGACAATGCATTGTACGCTGTCTTACTGCATGAACTAGGTCACGTATTTGGAATTAAGCATCAATCGCGCAGTCTTGGGTCGGCGAATTATGAATCACTTATGTCGGCGGATTACCCCCAATCTGTGCTTAAAAGCGATGGCAACCGCAATTGGAATGGCACGATAAGACCTGTCACGTCTAAAGAGCTGTTTTTATCCTCCTGGGTCCGCCTAAATTCATGGGATCGTTTAAGTGCTCGCCCTCAGTATTGCGGTGAGATCAGGAAAAACTTTTCAGAAAATATTCTCGATGTCGATAAATTATTAAAGCTAACCCCGAATCATAAGGCGCCAGAAGGTGTTTATCCGCTTTACTATGCTTGCCTGATCCGCGAAGGATTAAATAGCGGCGATGGCTCTATTCCGGTCCGCCTTGTTATTCTAGAGCCCAGTGGTTTAGTTCATAAGGAATACTGGATAAGTCCTCGTACTGTAGATTTCGACGATACGGAAGTGCTTGGTCGATACACCGACTATATTTTAGATGGAGCGCCACGCCCCGTGGGAAACACACCTTATCGTCATACCTATCTGTTTACCGTTAACAACTATCGTGTCGTTGGCAAGACCATAATTGACAATCATAAGGCCGCAGTCTTAATTGAAGGTAACGGCCTTACGTCAAAAGTAACGTTCTTTATCGACGGCGAATCGACCAATTTCAATATTGATTGGCAGCCTGATTTGCATATTCCGACTCAGGACTAGCCCTTATGGACCATCTCTAGGATTTCTCTCGACCTGCTTTAGACAAGACTCATTCAGACCTAATGGTTTGATGAGTCCGCAGATTTGCGCCGACGATGGCCTTGTTTTTACAAGTAATACGGGGACCGCACGTCAAATGCCGCGCTAAACACGAAACATAAGTATCATTACTTATTCTGAGATCTGGAGTAACATGTGCTAAAATTAAAGTAATATGATCTTTAATTTCTAGAGATGAGGTTAACCCATGCATAACTATCGAGTGACCGTGTGCATTCTAGCTTTGAATTTGGCAATGTTCGGTTGCGGAAGCAAAAAGAAGTATGGTGATGTTTCCGCAACTTTGATGAAGTCAAAAACCGTTTCAACCTCGTTAGTGGAAAACACCGAACTTACGCTCACCGATACCGGAAGCACAGTCCAGAGCTTTACGCCGACTTCTCTAAAACTGCCGATATTCCGAGTAAGCCTCTGTGAAGGAAACAGCAGCTGTCAGTCTGTCTATACCTGTAGCGCCAATACCGTAGCCGATTGTGGAGTGGAACTTTCGAAAATTGATGAGTTTGTGAATGCGCTAAATACGTCTGCAGCAGAAATAGAAGAAGGCACAAATATCAATTATGTTTCCGTTCAATACTGTCCAGACGGCGACACGAGCGGCATCCAAAACATAACGGTAAACGGCACGGTAAAGATCCGAGGCGTAGACTATGCAACCGATCCTACCTCCGGGTTAGTTCTTGGCACTTCCGGCAAAGATGCAGCACTTAAAGTGAGCGGTGGATGCGGTAGCTTCTATCAAATTAATCCGGCTGTCACCGTTAGCAAAGGCGAAGCGACTACCGTAAAAATGTTCTTCGACGCCTCCCTCTATACATATGGCGGTATTTCAGGTGGCGCTTCGAACCTTAGCAGCTATCCAGACGATGGGGCGGGTTGTGCCGGCTCAAGCAGTGCCTATGTCTGTGCTCCAGTGATCACTATCGTCGCCACCGTCGATAGCGGCACGCCGTCCACCGAGCAATACCTGCTCACAAACATTGATAGCTCAGAAAGCAACTCTCCGACTGCAAAAGTCGCCCTCTACTTCAATAGCAGCGGGACTCCTGTAGGTGGCATTCAAAATGCCTATCGTTTATCTGGATCGTCAGTAACCTGGGGCACAGCCATGAACGGCGGTCTTGGCTTAATTCCGAAAACGGTCGATGCCGAGACCGTCTCATTTGGCGAACCCGAGGGCAGCATAAGCTTGGCAGATTGGTTTAAAGCCTTTAAACGTTCTTCGCACACAGGAACCTATACCTACGCTGGTAGCGGTGGAACCGTAAAAGAGGGTGCATATAAGGCAACCAAGCTTTAAAGCCCATTTGATTTCGAAAATACTGACTTTGCAATATTCATCAATTCCGCGGTTTCGTGATCGATTTGCTGAGTGCTCTCACTCAGCATCTTGACCACATTACCTCGATTTAATTCCACCTGATTCTGGCTTAGTTTGAACTTCGCCTGGATCTTTTGGACTTGAATTTCAAACACCACAATCTCTGCCATCAGCTCTTTTTTGACAGATTCAGGTAGGTCCAACGGCCAATCAGGATCATGCTGCGCCACAAGCTCTCGCATTTTTTTGTAGGCTTCTGCTGGATCTTTGATAACACAAGCGGCCCCGTCTATGTGGACGACTGCGTAGTTCCAGGTGGGAACATTATCGGGACTTGGTTGATACCAGCGCGGTGAAATATAGGAATGAGGACCGTGAAAGATCACTTTCACTTTTTTGTTTGAATCAAAAAATTTCCACTGCGGATTCGCACGCGCCATATGACCGATGAGAAGACTCTGATTCGTCGCACTTTCTTCAAAAACTAAGGGTAAATGGCTGACAGAGATATCATCCGATCCAGCTACCAGAATCGTTGCAAAGTTATAACGCCTGATGAGATCGCTAATAATTTTTTGGTCGGTCACCTGAAATCGTTTTGGGTTGTACACTCTAAAACTCTCCATTTCACAACTGATGTCGAAAATCTTCCACTGATCCTATTGTTTTCAAAGGACCGAATACAACGGCATAAAAGTGACATCTTGATTGTCTGCAATAGTTTCTCGCTGTTGCAGACAAATCGATTGATATACTGCAGGAAATTTTTCGCGCATTACTTTGAGGCTCCTTAATTTGCCTGATGTTCCCGACTTCACTTCAACAGCGATGATCTTACCGTCTCTTACGATGACAAAATCAACTTCAGCCTCTGAATTCTTCTCCGCCCTGATCCAGCAATAAAGCGATCTATTTTCGCTACCAATCAACGATTCAGCGAGTAACTGTTGTCCCACAAATTGCTCCGCAAGGCGTCCACCATAGAGGGCGAGCAGGTCTGTTCCGTTACTCACGTCTGCGGCGGAAAATCCTGCCCATCGCTGCCCTAAACCGATGTCCAAAAACTGCAACTTAAAAAACTTTTCACTAGCCTCGGCACCCAAAGGTAAACCGCCTGGGTTCACGGACCTGATTTTGAAAAGCAAACACGCCTTTTCAAGTAATTCGATGGAAGCCTTTGTCCGCCTAATATCAATGTCGGTAGATAACGTGGTGTATTTAACCTGTTTACCAACATGTTTAATGCCATTTTCGATTAGTTTTTCAAGGTTTGCTGTTTGAAGTGCACCTTTTGTATATTTGTGAATATCGTCTCTGAATGACTGAAGTATTCGGTCCTGCGTTTCTGCAACAGCTATAAAATCTCGATTGAGGCCAAAAGCACGGACCGCTGCCGGCATACCACCAACAATAAAATAATCTTTCATGGCGCTCAGCAACAGCTCATGCGCTGTTGCGCTTAGACCATTTGAGCCCGTGTCACCACGTCGCGGTATATGATTTACAAGTTGCGGACGATTTGTTGCACATAAGAATTCTGAAAAGGACAATGGATACATAAATTCATAAGCAACACGCCCCACAGGACTCGACACTTTTTCAAGTGCAAACTCCAGAAGACTCCCTGCAGCTATAACGTGATAATCATTTGCTTGTTCATAAAAATATCGCAACGCAGTAATTGCCTGAGGACACTCTTGAATTTCATCGAAGAAAATTAAGTCAATGCCTGGCCGAATGGATTTCCCGAAAATCAGCTCAAGTTCCGAAATAATAATGACTGGATCTAAGTCGGCTTCAAATAATTTTTTAAATGATGGACGTTGCTCAAAATTAATTTGAAAAAAGTTCTCGTAAGAGGCTTTTGCAAACTCTTGAATCGCAAACGATTTGCCAATCTGTCGGGCACCCCTAAGCATCAAAGGCGGGCGAGTCGGAGAGGTTTTCCAAAGTTTGAGCCTATTATCAATATTCCTTTTAAATACAACCATTTAGCAATAGCCTCCGCTCAGAAATGCCATTTTTATGGTAGTATTATTTCATTAGCATGTCAATAATAAGGGGGTCATTATTGACATAGTGGCTCTAAGCATCACCACGCCGGATCAAGTTTGGCTTCTTTTGAAAAAGCCCAAACCTGTGTCCATCTGGATCTGCCACCTGCCAAATATCACCGTAGGCAGGGAGTTTTGTCGGACCAAATTTTCTGCTCCCGCCATGCATCTCAGCAAGTTCAGCCACAGCAGCAGGATCTTCTACTTGAAAGTAAAGGACGATTTGACCGGCAGTCTTGATCGGACCGATTGTTGGTACGATACTAATGCCCCACGGACAATCACGAGGAACGTCTAAAACGACATAATTAAAAATTTCGGCTGGAGCGACTTTCCAACCGAACACTTTTTCATAAAATAGTTTTGATCGCTCAATTTGCGTGGCATGAATTTCAATCTGCACGAGAGCATCAGGGCGCACATTCATGTGGACTGTGACACCATCAATCGATTGCCATCACCTACAAAAACCGGACCAATCACCTGACGGTTAGGAAATACTTCAGGTTTGCGAAGCTGCCAGCCTTGCTCAAGATATTTACGAATAACAGTTTGGCGAATACGTGAATTATCAGGGTTAGTGTCACTTAAGAGCGGCTCAGTAAATTCCTGGGACTCAGCAAAATCTTGTTCCATCAAAACTTCCGCTGCTGCATACCGCACGCGTTCATCTGGATCTTTTAGAAAATGAACGATCTTAGCAGCAAGTCCGGATTTTTTGTAGTCGGCAAGATGACACAAGATATCGTAGTTTTTGTCGGTTTGAGCCTGATCAAAGCTCACTTCGTTGTAATTAAGAACGGACATAAGACACTCAACGACGTTTTCATCGCTACCACCAAGCGCTTTAAGAAGTTTAATCGGCCATGCGATGCGAGTCGTATTTTTAAGATGTTCCATCACAAAAGGAAGTGCAGCATCACCGTGGCGAGTAATACCTTCCATACAAATATCTTTTTCGCGGCTATCGTTAATGCCGTGCTCAAGGCTATATTCAAAACGCATAAGCAGGGCAGGGACGGATTTTGCAGGGTCATTGACGCCTTCGGCCAGGAATTCGATGGCAGCCATGCGGTCATCCCTAATGGCCTTCGGGTTTTTTAAGAGTTCGGCGCTTTTCGCAAATTTGCTGTCACTTGGACCACTTGAACCTTTAAAGAAATCAAAAATTCCCACGACTTACATCTCCTGTGCACTAGCTTCAAACAAAACCCAAAAAGGGAATCCCCATCTTATCCCCAAATTGAGAATTTGGACAAGGCGAGTTGTCGTGGAAGGGTCAGGAAGTTTTTCCCATGACCAAGTCTAAAGAAGCAGCTAAACTACTTGATTTGCATTAGCATTTTGCTTTTTCCGTCATTTGGAGTTGCCATGAGCGCATCCGAACACATATCGGCGATAGTTCTTGCTGCAGGTAAAGGCACCCGCATGAAGAGCAATCTTCCTAAAGTACTGCATTCCATTGCCGGGCGGCCGATGGTGTCCTGGGCTTTGAAGGCCGTACGTGATGCCGGCATGAAAGATGTCTCTTTGGTCCTAGGTCCAGATACAAGCCGGTTTGCCGATTTTTTGAAATCCCACCCCGAGCTACGCGTGGCCATCCAACACCAACAGCTAGGAACCGGCGACGCCGTTGCGAGTGCTGCTAGCGCTTTCAAGGATGTGGTCATTCCGGCTTATACAAAGGGTGAATTACGCTCAGGCGAAAAAATCCACAGCGAATGGGTGATGGTAGTAACGGGTGATACCCCTGCTGTCCGAGCTCTCACCTTAAAGAACTTTGCAGATCAAGTGATCAAGTCTGGTAAATCACTAGGAGTCCTTGGAATGAATGCCACTGACCCAAGGGGTTACGGCCGTTTATTACGAGATAGTAAGGGTGGACTCTTACGGATCGTAGAAGAACGAGACGCGGATTCTGAAACTAAAAAAATCACACTCTGCAACTCTGGCATCATCATGGCTCGCACCAAGAAATTATTTGAACTTCTGACGCAAATCTCGCCCAATAATTCTCAGAACGAATATTATTTAACCGATGTCTTTGGTTTAGCTTCACGAAACGGTGAATCCGCCTTCGTTTTTGACCAAGGTGAAGCCCAAGAGTTTGCTGGCGTCAACGACCGCATCCAGCTAGAGACGATGGAACGCTGGAGTCTTGAGCAAAGATATCAAGAGCTCATGCGAGCCGGAGTCACTTTACATCGCCCCGATACCATCTATATTGAAGCAGATGTTGAAATCGACCAAGATATCGAGGTTTTTCCTGGAGTGAGCCTAATGGGCACAAGCAAAATAGCGCGTGGCACTCAGGTGAACTCGGGCGCGGTATTAACGAACGTGAACGTGGGCGCAGGCTCCGTCATCGGTGCAAATAGCGTATTAAGCAATCTTCATGTGATGGCTGGTAGTCATATCCCCGCTGGGACTTTTAGAGCTGATCTCGATTTTTAAAAGGAATAAAACATATGTGTGGAGTCGTAGGGTTTGTTGGCAAAAGAGCCTGTGTTCGTACTATTTTTGAAGGCCTACAGCGCCTTGAATACCGCGGTTACGATTCTGCTGGGATCGCAACGCTTGAAAAAGGTCATATTCATATTGCGAAGAGCGAAGGTAAGCTTGCCCGCCTTGAGCCTTACCTCAATCAACTACCTGATACCAGTACGATCGGCATGGGTCATACCAGATGGGCCACTCACGGTGCGCCAACAACACTTAACGCCCATCCACATGTCACAAAAGATCTTGCCTTAATCCATAACGGCATTATCGAAAATTACCGCGAGCTCAAGGAAGAATTAATTGCTCAAGGTGCAAAATTTAAATCTGAAACCGACTCAGAAGTTGTCCTCCATCTTTTAGAACGTGAACTGGCCCTTGGCACAAAGATGAAGGATGCTCTGCTTAAAATCGTAAATCGACTTCATGGCGCCTACGGTCTTGGCATTATGTGGGCTGGTGATCCAAATTCCCTTTATCTTGTAAAACAAGGCTCCCCAGTTGTGATCGGCGCAGGCGATGGCGAAAATTATTTCGCAAGTGATGCTCTTGCCTTGCTTCCACTCACGCAGAAAGTCATTTTCTTAAATGACGGCGAAATCGCTCATATCACCAAAGATGCTATTGAGGTT
>CAZUYQ010000058.1:7997-29701 GCA_964624705.1 uncultured Polynucleobacter sp. | reverse complement strand
AATTGAAATCGTCATTCTTAAGAAGTTTTAATTTTGATCATGAGATAATTAGGTAGGCGTTGCAAAACAATGCAGGCGAGTGATAGCAGGGTGAAATTTTGAGCGACCAAGATTACATAAAAACGACAAAAACGCTAAGCGAGCGGCTTGGTCTTTTTTTATTGATTCTTTTGTCTTCAGCTCAGTCGTACTTTAACGTTTCTTGCGCAGAAGATCTTGAAGTACGCCAGCATGTAACATTTTCAAGCATCGAAAATCCTCATCACACCGCCCATGGGTGTTTATTTGATCAACAAAAAGAGAAGGCCCCAAATGCAGTCAGCGTAACAGGTCTAGACCGAGATAGTCATCAACCGAAACGTTTGCAGTACTTTGCTGCGGCCTCTCTATTTTATTCTTTGACGTCTTCCTGTGGAATTAATCCCGTCAGATTTTTACAAGCGATTCCTTTTGATCGTTCCTGGCATTTATTCAAATTGACGGCGGCTCTGCGGTCGACAGTCATCATCGTCTAATACTCCATTTGATTTTAATATTATTTTCGGTGTTTTGACCTTGAGTCAAAATATTTAATATTTCATGAAAAATTGGAGATAATAAATGACTAAGTTACCACCATTGCCGGTAAAGCAAAAAGTTGTTGAAATAGTTCCATCGGTACATCAATCATCCCGCTTTGGCGTCGGCCTTGCAAATCTTACGACGGAATGGAAAGAACTCTTCCAGTTGAAAGATCTTCATCAAGATGTCGTTGCTGGGTTTACCGTTGCCTGCGTGGCTATTCCACTCTCGCTTGCGATAGCATTGGCGTCGGGAGTTTCACCAGCAGTTGGTCTTGTTACGGCAGTTGTCACAGGTATTGTTTGTGCGCTTTTTGGTGGAACACCGCTCGCAGTGAGTGGGCCAGCTGCGGCAATGGCGGTTCTTGTTGCGTCAGTTGTTCAAGAAACTGGCCCTGCCGGATTGATAGTGGTTGTTCTAGGTTGTGGATTGCTGCAGGTCATCACAGGTCTGCTGGGAGGAGGAAAGCTTGCTCGCTTTGTTCCTGCTCCAGTAATCATGGGCTTTACAGCGGGGATTGGTGCCATCATTTTGATCGGACAGTTACCCCGCGCATTGGGGCTGCCACCGCCAGATCAGGCGCAGGTCCTTCACGTGCTGCAAGATCTCAGTATGGAGTTAAAAAACACACACTACAAAGACCTGGTACTTGTTCTATTTACTTTGGCCATCATTTTCGGACTTCCGCGTATCACTAAGCCGATACCTGCTCCGCTGGTTGCCGTCGTTTTGCCAAGTATTGCAGCTTATCTTTTGGGACTTAATGAAGAAACGATAGGTGAAATTCCGCGCACATTACCTCTGCCGAGATTTCCAGACTGGCCGTCTGATGGAGCTACAAAGATTCTAACGGCGACCTTTATGGTCTATGCTTTAGCTTCACTCGAAACTCTTCTTTCTTCAAGCGCAGTAGACAAAATAGCTCGCAGTAGTCAAAAGCATGAGCCCAACAGAGAACTTTTCGGTCAAGGCCTTGGTAACATCGTTAGTTCTCTGTTTGGCGGACTGCCGTCGACTGGAGTTATCGCTCGTTCTGCTTTAAACGTACAATCGGGCGCTCGCACAAGACGGGCCGCTGTATTTCATTCGCTCATTCTGCTAACAATTATTTTCTTTTTTTCGTCCTTCATAAGTCAGATTCCTGTTTCGGTTTTGGCTGGGGTTCTTCTATCCGTAGCTATAAAGATGCTGAATCCGAAAGAACTTATCGAACTTTGGAAGGTTTCAAAGGTTGAGGCGGGCGTTTATCTGCTCACATTTTTTGTGATTGTGTTTGTCGATCTTATCGTCGGTGTTCAAGCAGGCGTTGCTGCGGCGCTGTTGATGGTAGCCTTACGATTAAGTAGAATTCAGACAAGATTTCATGCCTCTGAAAACGACGGCCCTTACCGTATCGCAATTGATGGGCCCGTCACATTTATGTCCTCGTCTAAAATTGCGGAATTAAGCTTACAACTCAAAGCTATCGAATCTAAACGTGGCCTGATCATCGATCTCTCGCAAGTATCAAGTATTGATGCCTCCGGGGCGGAGCAACTTCTCGAACTTGTCCGCGAAATGCAGGCTAAAGACGTAAAAGTCGTTGTTCAGGGAACATCTGGTAATTGTCAGAAAATGCTTTTAGGATCGGATCAAGACGGAAGCCTTAAGAATCAGTTCGCCATAACCGAAAGTGACGTACATCAACTGCTCGCTACGGAGCCGCAGTCATTAGACCGCTTGCGGTATGGATTTGCAAAGTTTCAAAAGGCTCTACCGAAATTTTACAATCAGCTTTTCACTCGCTTAGGTGAAGGTCAGGCCCCCCATACACTGTTTATTACATGTTCTGATAGCCGCATTGATCCAAATCTCATAACGTCCACAATGCCGGGCGAATTATTTGTGCTGCGCAATGTCGGAAATATTATTCCGCCATTTGCTCATGCAATTGATCATGCAAATTCTGCAAGTGAAATTGCCGCTTTGGAGTATGCAGTAAATGTTCTTGGAATTAAAAATATTGTAGTCTGCGGCCACTCAAAATGCGGAGCGATGCAGGCGGCGATAGCTGGCGTCGGACTCCCAACATCGCCTTTTCTAAACAAGTGGCTTTCAGGTACGACACACCTTTTGGCGGGTCTGAATGCGACCTCCTGTGCGAATCATGCCGCACGCATTAATGCGAGACACCAAATGGATAATTTGCTCACCTACGATTTTCTTCGTGAGAGTGTTGAGCGTGGCGTTTTGACACTACACGCATGGTTTTACGACATCGGTCCTGGAAATCTCGAAACCTGGGATGAAGTGTCTGAGCAATTTTCACAGGTTGAGGAGCATAATTCAGGTAACAAACCCAAAAAGTTGCAGCTTAAATTCGAAAATCAAGTGATCAATTAAATTTCTGACACGGTGCAACCCCATTGCACCGTGTCATTTGTCATCATGATAAAATAATTTTTAAAATCCTCATTGTTCTTGCATATGCATCTAGTATGCTTATCCTGATTCAGTCACAATTTACGGAGGCGAATTTATGATGAAAATTCTTGGTGTTGTCAGCGCTTTAGTGGTCGATACGCTCTCGTTTGCAGGAACTCCTGAACCCGTTGTTACTTATTCTAGCGTTTATCAGGGGCATGCGACCAGCGCAGGAAAATTAGCGACGTTGCTACCTGGTCCAGTTGGAATTTCAGTAGAAAATGGTGGGTTAAAATACGCGACCGTTTCAGATAGTCAAGGGCGCTGGGGACTGGTTGGTTATTAGGCAGCTTGCCTACTCATTCTCGGTCAGCCGACCATCTTATTAAACAGGTCACGTATCAGGACGGATTGAACCAGCAATAGAAAATGTAACCAGCATCAGGAACCCACTTAAAGATCCAGAAATTTTTCCCACTTCCATTAGTGCCCAGACGCAATCGATATTTTCCTCGCCCACTCTGGTTCGAACCTTCCAGATCCCCGCTGACGGTATTGGTCATTTGGCTAAAATAGTATTCAAGAAGCCCTTTGTAAGTGTATTTCAGAGAAACATATTCATTTAGGACGGGATCACCCACCTTATCTAAAAACAGAGTACCGCTCTTGAGATAGTTTTGTGAGCTCTCCTCCACACAACTACCGGTGAGAGGTCCCTCTTTGACTACGTTCTCTAAAGCGACTGGTCTTGCTCTATTGAAAAGTATTTCTGCTTGCTGAAAGAAGGATTCGCTGGCACTTCCAGTCGATGGGAGCACGTTCAAGCCTATCGTAAAAAACAAGATGATTTTTCGCATATCCTTCACCTCCCACTAGCCGTAACACTGAATTGCGTCCGTATCTTTTAATATCAGCATTTTAACCGCTTTTGAGACGACTGGAAAGAGTCAATCCAATAGGTAAACCCGGATCTAGACCTGGCGGGGGTCATGCCGTACGTCGTCGTAAAGTATTATTCGACGCGACGTCGTGCTCTGACCTTAGAGTCAATTGCTGGATTTGAAAGTGCAGATGCCTGTCACCGTTGATCAGGTTTCGTCGACGGTCTCCTGTCTTATTTCGGGGTACAAGAAGTGACATCATTTTGCGCGGGTGAGCATTATAAAAGTGCTGCGCGTTACTATGCTTTTGGCCTTTCCTTCGGACCGTATAGAAAAGAGAGAATTCCCGGAAACTATGCAACACGAACCGAATGCGAGGCGGCGCTTGCGTCGGCTGTCGTCCGTTACAGTGAAGCTAATGGAATAAGCGTGAGGGGTTTTTGCTCCTACGACAGTCCTGAGGGCTGGTCAAGTTATGCTTTTAGCGTCGTTCTTTTATCGGAACAGTAATGAGAGTGCGGCGAGCTCACACGGGAATAACTTATGGGTTTGGTTGATACGAACTGACTTAAAAATTGCAGCGTAAATTTGAAATCACACGATCACTTAAATTTCGGACATGGGTGCACCTCATTACGTTATGTGAATCGCGGTCTTAAATAAAAAAGTAAAATTATCATTGTTCTTACACCTGCATCTAGTATGCTTATTTAAAGTCTATCACAATTTAGGGAGGCAATTTTTGATGAAAATTCTTGGTATCATCATCACTCTAATGGTCGCCACGCTCTCGTTTGCAGGAATTCCTGAACCCGTTGTCACTTACTCTAGCGTTTATCAGGGTTATGCAACTATTGCGGGAAAACTTGCTACGACACCGGTAGGGCCAGTTGGAATTTCAGTGGAAAATGGCGGTTTAAAATACGCGACGGTTTCAGACAGTCAAGGGCGTTGGGGAATAGTTATTAGATATCTCGGCACCACATTTTCTGTCAATTCATTCTCTCTTGTTCAACCAAGTGATGTCAGTGCCGAAATCTCTGGTGTCGTGAAGTAAACGTTTTTCAGTGAAGCTCTGATGTTGAAAATATGATTCCTCTTTTTTGAGCTCAATTGACGCTAGTAAGAGGAACCTCACATCTAAAGACTTGATTCCAAGGAGTGTTGCCGGTGACCGTAATAAGCGTCGCTTTTGTTGTGCCGGTCAAGTCCTTTGTTGATTTGATTTTTTGGATTTCATAATCTGGTAGTGCCTTAGTGAAAAAAACTGCGCCGGCATCTTGTGTAATTGGTTTTGAGAGAAATCGGTTTGCATGAGGGCTGGCGCAGGTTGAGACACTGCCAACACAGACGCTGGCAGTGGTTAAGTCAAATCTAGTCGAAACTCCAATATATCTTGCTGATTTACCAGCTTGATCGCGTCCTTCGGTATAAAAACCTTTTATATTGTCTTGGGCACAGAGACTTGAAATCGGGAGCATCGGACGAGAGGTTGCAGCAAGACCGAACCCGCCGCCATTGCCCATAACGGGACCTTGGTTCATACTGGTGCTTGGGATAGGTGCTAACTTGATTTTTCCAGAAAAAAATCCTGCAAGCAAAGCAATGATATTGCTGTTCGAGCCCAAGTTCGAAAGGGAATTTGGATCAAAAATTTGACCGCCGCCGGGATTGCCAGGATCAGTGTTATTGTTGTTCGGATCGGTATTACCGTCGTTCGTGTTACCACCGTTATTGCCTTGGTCTTGAAATGGATCAAACTGAGGATTGCCACTGACACTGCCACCGTATACTGCGCGAACCCCCTGAATGTCATCGTCTTGAGGTGTCTGATATTGGTCAGGGCTACACATCATCGCTTGTTTAGGTTGTCCGCTGACACAGTCCCCTGATTGCCCTGAACCAGTATTATAGGTATCCGCTAGGCCAAACGCATGACCAAATTCGTGAAGTAAAACATTGTTTGAATTGAACCACTGGGAATCTGTGTTCATATGTACAACCGGACTATTGGAGATTTCGGTATAAGACGCGCCTTCGCCAAGAGACTCAAAATTAACTTGCGCAGCGCAGGTGCCGGAGCCAGAAGTGACGACGACTGCGGGTTTTTTACCTAGTGCTGCGTACCACATCCCAGCGGCCGCCTTGATATCATTTTGCCTGCTCATATCATTTGTACAAATCGGGATGTTTGTATTGTCTGCCGTTGCGGTCAATCCTTTGGTATCTAACAGTATATAATTTAAATTCGAGTCGCTTCCTTGTTTTTTGCAACCGCTTAAGAGCGCCATAAGGGCGATAAAATGTTTTAGTTTGTATAATGACTGTGTTGACATTTTATCTCCGAATGAGCTTGCGGGTCTGGAATCTCTTAGCCTGGAACGAGTCCTATATAGTTATCGGCCCAGCCATGCATGGATGTGAGGTAATATTTTGACATTTAGATAACTATTTGAATTTAAATAGAAAATAGCGGTTGAAAATCATAAAAAACCAATTTATTGAAATTGATTTTGCTTTTATAGTTTGCTTTTATAGTATGTGCTTTTGCTTTCGATGAAAACTTTGCGTCATGACAAAAATCTTTAGTGAGTGGGAGACGTGCCGTCCGACAGACATTTTGCGGCGGGTGTACTAGCGCCAAAAGGCACTGCTGCGGCGATTGCCTGATGCCAAAACGATTGCTCAGTTACAAGTGTTTCGCAGCATATTTTTAGGCGATCCTCTGTTCTCCGATGATCAAGGCTTTCTAAATCGAATGCTTCGGTACACAAAACCAGAAGATGTTTTGGCTCTGATCGTACAATTTTGGGTTTGTTCGGGATTTATAAATCCGCTCGTGCTGAAGAATCCTGCTGGAACTTTCGAGGTGGGTAGCCAGTTTCCATTATTTTCGCAGTCGGATTTTAAACCGGTGCAATAAGAAACCTCGGTGACAGTTGGAGTGGTAGTTTCGTTCACTGCGATCAGTAATCTAAACGTTGACTGCAGCGCGTCTCCGTCAATTGCTGCAAATATAGCTTGCTGTGGTGTTGTCGGTATGTTCGGGTTTGTGCTGCCGCCGTTGTCGTTGCCGGGCTGATCATTCGGAAACGCGCTTTTAAATTTTTTCTGCACGCCCTTGATGTCATCTGGTTGGAGTTCACTGAAAGAAGTATTGCACATTACAGCTTGAGGTTGGCCTGCTCTACAGTTGCCACTTTGGCCTCCTTGATAAGTATCGCTAAGAGCGAATGCATGCCCAAATTCATGCAAAAGGACGTTGTAGCTAGCGAAATAACCACTGCTATCTACATTTACAGTTGGTTTATCGCCAATCTCTGTCATTGCCCATTGGCCAGGAGTGACAATAACAGATGCATCACAACCGCTTTGGCCACTGATCACAGCTACAGACTGAGCGAGTTGATCAGTTGTCATTGATCGCAGTGGCTGAATCCAAGTCATTATCGCCCTTTGGATATTTTCTCTCCATTTTTCGGCATTGCCGCCAATGGATCCGGATAGACATACTTTTATTTCACTTTTTTTTGCGATTGAATTTAGTCCATTAATTCCCGGGTCAAAAGTAATAAAATGGAGCTTTGAATGGGATTTGTTCGCTCGAACGGTCTGTTTTGCTCGACAGGAGCCCAGAAAAATTAAAGCAAAAGTAAAAGCTGAAATACCAATATAGTACTTTTGCATGTTAGATTCTCCGAAGCGAGGTTTCCCTCTATATAAGCAAAAAGTTGGCCATAATGTTAAGTCAATTATATCAAATGATTATAATGTTTACTGTTGTAGATAGTTTGGACGATATCAAGTTAGTAGACAGCCGGAAGTACACCTCAAGTTAGAAGCGATGTCGCCGTCTGGAAGGTGGTCGTCATCGGAGACGGCAAACATGTTTGCGGTTTTATTGGGTTACAAGATAAAATACGTCCGGAAGTTCATAAAGCCATCGAAGACTTAAGACGCGTTGGTATAGAAAAAATCGTAATGTTAACTGGAGACAACCAGGGAACAGCAAATGCTATTGCGAGAGAGACCGGTGTGGATGAAGCTAATGCCGAACTTTTACCTGCTGATAAAGTCGTAAGTCGAACGTTATGTGTATGTTGCAATGGTGGGAGACGGTATTAACGATGCCCCGGCGATGGGACGTGCAGGTATTGGTATTGCCATTGGGGGGGGCAGCGGGGAGCGATGCGGCAATCGAGACCGCTGACATCGCTTTGATGTCTGATGATCTGTCAAAGCTCGCGTGGCTCGTTTCTCATGCTCGCAGACCTTTGACCACTATTAGACAAAACATTGGCTTTCCATTGGCGGTAAAAGCGGTGTTTGTTGGATTATCGTTTACGAAATATGCCTCACTATGGGCTGCTATTGCAGCGGATATGGGGGCTTCTTTGTTAGTTGTGTTTAATGGACTTAGGCTTTTAAAGATCAAGAATTGAAATCGTCATTCTTAAGAAGTTTTAATTTTGATCATGAGATAATTAGGTACGCGTTGCAAAACAATGCAGGCGAGTGATAGCAAGGTGAAATTTTGAGAGAGCAAGATTACATTAAAAACACAAAAACGCTAAGCGAGCGGATTGGGCTTTTTTTCATTGATTCTTTTGTGCTTAACTCAGTCGTACTTCAACGTTTCTTGCGCAGAAGATCTTGAAGCACGCCAGCATGTGAGTATGTTACAATTGAGACTAGTTACGGAACAAATCCGTAAGCAGATTGAACGGTCCCAGAGAAAGTCTGCCCTTCAGCATTTCAATAGAAAATGGTGGCTTGAAATACGCGACGGTTTCAGATAGTCAAGGGCGCTGGGGTCTTGTCATTAGACACCTTGCTAACTCATTTTCTGTCAGTTCATTCTCTCTTGTTCAACCTAGTGAGGTCAGTGCCGAAATGTCTGGTGTCGTTAGGTAAAAATACTTTTTCCTTTTTTAAAAACTATGGATGTTAAATATTAACGAGGTAGATCTAGGTCTGCAACTCCAGCACCGATAAATGTTTGAGGAAACGAAGCCGTGCTTCCGCCTTCCTTACGATTAATGCAGCTCACGACACTAGTAGCAAGGTCTTTCCATTTCGTGGACGTTGGAAGAGATTCAATAAGGCAACTGTCCCAGTAGGTATATTCATTTTCTGAGCTACAACCAAAGGATGTCAAATCACTCCGTGCGGCGGTCAATATAATACGATTTGGTTTCTTTAGATTAGATTTATCAAGAACATATAAACCAGAGAAACAAGCTGAGACTAAGACAACGGTTGGGCGGTCGCCACATCCAGCTACGAGTGCTTCATCAAGCTGAGATGGAGACAGTCGATTCGAACCAAGATTGAAGCCATCTTGAGATCCATGTGATGTCATGTGTACAAGGCAAGCATCATTCGCTGCTGGACTGCCAAAACTTTTCATCGCTTCCAGAAAATTTGCAGCACTAGTAGATTTTACCGACTGAGATTGTTGATCGGGATGAAGAGAAAGCTCGCGGAAATTATTTGCCTGGATACCTTTTGTTGTAAAGATTTGTTTCAGCTTCTTTCGTGCATTGTCAAATGCGTTGATCCACTCTCCGGTATTACCCTGGTCGCTGGCCATTAACAATACTTTCCAATTCAGCGCACCTGTTGGTAGACTTTCAACCTGCTTCAATTGAACTTTTTGTTCCATTGACGAACCATCGGTTTTGGTTGCAATAAGTTTCCAAATGGATTTTCCAAGAGTTATGGAATCAGGCAAGCGAAAAATCTTACGATCTTCGGTAGCTCGGTCGAAACTCATTGCAATCTTATCAACACAAACTGAGTTTTGATCAAGAACACAAAAAGACATAGATTCAAATGCAGAAGGTGCCGCTGCATAGACGACATCTTTGCCGCTTACATCAGTTTCGATGGCCGCAGTGATGCCATTATTATTTGAGGAATTGTCCCGAACTCTAGATATGTCTTGCGAGCCACAACCACCCAGCATAAATGCCAGCATAGCTACCAGAACTACAGTACGTAAATGTTCTTGCGTCGATAAAGTCATTTATCACCATCTCTTTGAACTTTGTTTCCTTAACTCATGCAAGTTCTAGACCTAACTCAATCCACTGATTTTACCTGATTTTTATAAGATAAAAGTGTTTAAATACTGACACTGTCGAAATAATCGACGAAAAAATCTCACTGAAATTGCGGTACTAATACTCTGACGCCCACCCGCAGTTGCAGGGACAATAGATGGCGATTTGGTCTCCGAGAATTGAGGAAGACTGACCATCGTGGTCGCGAATCGTTGTGTTAAAGTTGGCAAGAAAATGAATGTCACAAAGATTGCGAGCCGGCGATATCTTGTAGAAACCTTCGTTTTTAGCTCGACTCATCTCCGCGGAGAATCCCAGAGTTGCGCTTAGCTGACTGGCTCGAAATAAACATTGAGCGCAGTTGTTGATGACTTCTTGCCCTCCGACAACTTCGCTTGGCAGGATGGTTGGTTGTGGGATCGGCATTATGGTTTGTGGCATCGGCGATGGTGTAGCAGGAGTAAACGTCGGTGTAGGAGAGGGTCGAATCGCTGGGGACTTTTGAGGCGAGGTACTGGACATAGAGGCTGAACTGCAACCAGCAACAAGGAGGTATATGATGATGATGATGATGACAAACGAAGTTATAGGCTTTGACATGTGGTCTCCAATGCCTTGCTGAAGCAATTATGGTTTGTAATTTCGTTCCAACTGATTGAATCAGCAAGAACCAGACCACACACTAAAATCAGTAATATTAGGATGTTATAAAACTCACGAGTGTGTAAAGTTTTGTCGCTGTCAATTAGATAGCCATTGAAACATCTAATTTAGTTTGAGAAATGATGCTCAATGATCGCGGATTACACCGCCTACTTGACGACACCCCGACATTCGCTTCATTTGCAAAACCACTATTTTTGATGATTTTTTTATTTTTAATATTTCCATTTGAATTCAGATCATTAAAACCATTTTTTAGTTTTAAAACTCACCACGCACTAAAGAATCAACCGCATTATACCGATAAACAAATTTAAGTTCTTATTTCGCGATTATTAGATGGTTAAAACCCCTTCTTGGAGGAAGAGTTATGACTAACCAATCAGTGCGCCTATTTTTGTCCATTATGATTTTCTCGACTGGATGTAGCTCGCCAAAATCCGAGTCCGGCCTTAATGATATTGCAACGGCAAGCAGGTTCAAAACTGGAATGTTTATGCCGGAACGGGGTCTGGACCTTTCCAATGGTTATCAAAAAAACATGCCCACGACAATTTCTGCAGCGTCTTTAGCGGAAAAACTAGGGATTTCTCTCAAAGTAGGCATCGGTCAGGATCTGTATGTCGTCCCCACATACGAAGGGGATCAATTGCTAATTTTTCGTCAAGCCGAAGCTCGTCCCATTCCTGTCGGTGGTATAAGCCGTGCTGGAGTGCCATTTTATCTGGGTGCCTTTATGACAACCAAAGAAGGTTCAAATTTAGCTTTAGTAGGTTCGACTTATTTTCAAACAAAAACTTCATCCGAAAAACCAAAAGGAGTTGTGAGTCCTGACGGCAATGACTCCAATATGTACTTGCCTTATCAAGTCTTTAATAGCCAAGGTCACCTTGAAGATTATCTCGTTTCGTACCTCAACGTTCTTGAAACCGTGGGCGGAACCACTAGTTTTCGGTTGATCAAAATCGGCAACAACATCGTGGAAAGTCGAAGCGGCGAATCAGTTTTGGAATTCCGAGAACTAGGCAATCAAGTTTGGCGCGTTTACGGCGGATACAAAGATTCCTATATGAAGCATGGGTCGGTTCTTTGGTCGCCGGATATGAAAACCTATTATTCCATTCGTGAATCTGGGGCAAGTATTGTTCGGTGGCGTAAGCAAGACAATAATTCGATGGATATCCTTGAAAAGAACGCCATCGACGCAGTAGTTCCGACAATTGTTAGAGATTTACTGAACGACAGAAGCATTATACAAGATACCAAACGTCTCGCACTTACAGGTCCCATCAATGGTACAACGGCCAGGTCAGCAACTTCGCTAATAAAGCGACCGGTAGCAGCTGGAAATTCAGCGTTCTCGCTATCACAACAAAGTAAGCATCAACAAATTTCTCTCTTTCTCAGCTCCGAGGATGCTTATCATCGATTCTTTGAAACAGAGGCTCGCGACGACCATCTTGCCTTGGGCGGTGATGTTGCACCAGAATTTTCAGGGATCAATCAATATCCGTCTGGAGCACGAGTGGCAGTTCCTGGTGGGATTAGCGGAACAGTAATAGGTGCAACAGTAGTAACGACGAAGCCCGGTGGTTATTTCACGAGCGAGCAGATGACGAAAGTCACTTACATCAAAACCGATGGTGGAGCTATTCGTGAACTTACATCGACCAACAGTGGCGAGGTGGAGCAGCGTATTCTTAACTCGCAAGATATTCTAAATATGAAACAGCAAAATTCGGCTATTTTGACCTCACCTGAACAAGCCAAAAAAGAAGACGATTTCCGAGCTTCCATGCAGAAAGTAAACACGCAAGCACAAACGACCGTCGACAGCGCAAACGCCTTTGGCAACAAATACGGAACAGCACAGGGAATAGCTACTAACGTGCTACTTCCTGTTGCGACTCTTGGTGCTGCTGACTCTGTTGGAAAAAAATATGCGGGTGAAGCACTGGGCAATTTAGGAAATGAGGCGGTTAAAAGTGCTGGCGGCCTTGTGACGACAACGGCCAGCTACCTAGTTGATGGCGATAAAAAATCTGCAACAGATTCGATCATGGGTAACGCCGCTCAATCAGGCACTTCTGTCTTAGGTGCGGCTTTTGATGTGAATGCCAAGGTTGGAGCTGCAACTGCTGGAGCGACACAGTTGGGAATGGAAGCTCTAAAAGCTGCCGAAACCGGTAAAGTAGATCTGGCGAAATCCGCATTAAGCGTCGGAGCTGCTGCCTTAGGTGACGCTGCGGATGTTGCCTTACCAGGAGCAAGTGTCGCAGTAGGAGTTGCAGCAGATGCGGGGGGAGTATTTATTGATTCCGCTCGAACCGGTGCGGCCGAAGCGGAATCTAATACCAAAGCTGCGGACTACTATGCGCCAATCAAAACGGATAGTCAGCTAGATCAGGTTTTAGCAAATACGGAGGCACCTTCAACCTAATCTTGTAAAGATGACAGGTTAGTTCTAATATTTGAATTCTTCGATAGGAGGATTCTTATGTTGCGACCGACATCGTGTAGTATTCTGTTATTTTTCGCCTTTATTCATTCATTTAACTTTAATGCCTTGGCTTCTGGAGCTGACAGTAGCGGCGGTGGTGAGTTGACCGAAGACCGATTGAACCCTTGGTTTGTCGAGAATACGAAGGATATTTACTATTGTATCGATTCTGATCGCGCATTTGTTCAAGATGCAGATGCATTGGCTGTTCTCGTGGAACGCGCATTTAACTTTTGGAAACGACAATTTGCGTTAAGTCAGTATCACGGTTATTCCGTTAAATTGGGTGAACAGACCCTGCATAAACAAAGTAGCTGTGATCGCAATACCGATATCGCATTTCAATTTGGTAAAACAACTGCAATACAACGTGAGTTCTTACCAAATCCGCGAAAATTTATCGGCGTTGCAATAAGAACCGAATACAATTCCAAAACTTTGCGGGGACGAGGCTTTATCTATATCTCCCCAGACAACGGTCCGCAACGTTTTGAAGGAGAGGGCTTATCGCCAAATCCTTGGAGTCTCGGCGATGGTGTTCGGCTTTATTATCTGTTAATTCATGAGTTGGCTCATATTTTTGGCCTTCCGCATATGGGACCCGATAAGTCTATATTAGGAGCTGGCTTTGCCGAGCACTTGATACGTGCTGATGATCATCGATCTATAAACTTAAGTTTTAGTCGTCCAGTAGACGCTTTAATTTTTGACTATGATCAGGAAAGAATTCAATGTGGATATCGACGCTGGCAAGATCGCGAGGGTCTTGATTATCTGGGCGTCACGGAAGACTGCATTAAATTTAAAGTGAATAAAAATGCTACTTTTGAAGTTCATCAAGCTCCCTCTCCAAATGGTTCCTGGGAACTGGCTGGAACCATGGCCTCTCGATCGTTTTTTTCAAATTCACCTATATATGGCAGTTTTGCCACCCTGTTTTTAACATCAGAAAATACAGTCTTTCCTTTACATGGGATTTCACGCGATCGTCTTACGCTACTTGGCGTGCAAAAGATTGGTGTGGCTGGAACCTATGTTATTCATAAGCAGCAACAATCAAAACCGGTCAACGTTTTATTTTTGCCAAATGAAATTAAAATCGATGGCGTCGTCAACGGCCTAATTCGTCCTGAGATTTTCTATTTACATACCAAGTAAGACTTATGGATGAACAATGCTTTCTAAACTGCGGAAAATATGTTTACCTATAGATTAACTATAAAGTGATCTGTAGATTAATAATTAAACTTTGAGATATATGCCGTGGAAGCAAAGACTGTTTTCGATTTTACAGATTATAAGCACTATCTCCGTCATTTCGAAAAGAATCAGCCACGAGGATTCCGGGCACATCTAGCCAAACTACTGCGCGTTCAACCCTCATATGTATCGCAGGTCATGAGCAAAGACGCCGATTTTACACCAGAGCAAGCGGAGTCGATCAATGACCTGCTAGGCCATAGTAGTATGGCAGCAGATTATTTTGTTTTGCTAGTTCAACACGCCCGAGCTGGAACTGTCCCTTTGAGACAACGGATCGCGGCACGCATGGAACAGACATTAAAATCTCGGCTGCGTTTAAAAGAGAATTTTCAACTGCCAACTCTTAAATCCGAGCGCCAAGCTATTTACTATAGCTCGTGGCACTATGCTGCAGTTCATGTAGCGGTATCGATTCCAAAGCTCAACACAGCTAAGGCAATCGCTGCTTGTCTGGGGATTGCTGCATCAGATGTTTGCACCGCTCTAGACTTCCTGATCGCCAGTGGTATCGTCGAAGAAGTTAACGGGCGCTTTGCCTTAAAAGAGTTTAGGCTTCATCTCGAAGATGACTCCCCCTTTATTAAGCAGCACCACAGCCACTGGCGATTTAAAACTCTCGAAACAATGAATCGTTGCGCCACATTTGGTGAATCCGAGCATCTTCACTACTCATCGGTCGTAACCATATCTCACCAAGACGTTCAGAAATTACGCCTCTACATTCGAGATTTTTTAACTGAAGCAAAATCGAGAATTAGGGCTTCCAAAGAAGAACGGATCTTCTCCCTTAATCTGGATTTTTTCCCTGTTGATACAGGAAAATGAAGTGTCAGGTGAACAAAGAACACGATTTGTTAAGTATATAGACCTGAAGCTTCTGGAAATCTATCCGATAATATAGAAACGAACTCATGCCAAAAACTTGCGAGGAGGACTCATGTCTTATTGTCGAATTGTGCCCTGGAACGTTTTGATACCAACGGTCTTTGGCATCGTGATTGGTATGGTTTCATCCTGTAAATTATCAAAGAAACAAGGCGCAAGTGTTAAAGAAAACTCCGTTCTTCAATCACAACAGAAGTTACCTGTTGAATTCCGTGGTACCTTTAAAATCACAGGACAAAATCCAGGAGAAACTGAAAGTAAGTCATCAACCATGAGATTTACGCTGTCATTCGATTTCAGCGACCCAAAAACGGCGACGTTTATTGCGGAACCCACCCAAGAAAATGGATTGCTGAAACCGCAAACAAAATTGGTGACATTGAATAGAAAGACTGTCAGAGGGCCTGGGCTGTTCTTCCGTCTCCCTAATATCAGTGATCCCGACAATGAGCGACGTCTAGCGGTCAATTTCGACCAATATCCTTTCGAAAAGATATCGAGCATGATGTTCGGTGGGTTAAAAGCAACAGAGATTTCCCACAATGATGCTGTAAACGACGCTAAAAAAACCGACTTCTTCAACAAGACCCCGTCGACTCAGCCATCTTCATCAGACGCTCTAAAGATTGAAACCGGATTGTTCTTGAGTAGAGAGGATCAAAGTGCAGGAAAAGTAACGCCTGCCGTTGTGTACTTTGACGAGAAAAATAAAAATGGAAAAATCATTGTCAATGGCAATGAAATCGCTCTTTCATCAGTGACTGCGAATCCTCTCAACGGTGACGAACCGAGATGTATCTGCACCCTATTGGCCGATTTCAAAGAGCAAAATGCTGTTCGCACAGTTGTTGAAGTTTCAAAAGAATATGGAGAAGAAAGCAAAAAATTAGAATGGCGTGCAAACATAACTGTGTTTAATGGCTTGTTACTCGATTAGAAGACAACCGACCCTTTGGGCCATAACGCAGCTAATTTTATTTTATCAATAAATATGGTAAAATATTCTCCATAACCGCAAGGAGATTTCAAATGAAAATTATTGGTCCCATTGTATTAGCAATCCTCCCTTGCATCCTTTTTAGCTGCAAGAAATCAACAAAAAATCATGCCTCATCTACCAAAAGTGACAGTGCATTTGCAGATATCTACGATGGGGAAATTAGTGACGGTATTGTTCGCGTACCGATAAATACCCAAGCCGAAAAATTTCAGGAGTATGTACGTGAACAGTTAAAGTATCTGGAAGGCCAATTCATATATATAGATGTAGGCATAAAACTACCCTCGATGAAAATCGATATTCTTAGCTCCAGCGTCGGTGGTCAGTTTCTCGAAGTCAAATATAAAGCCGCCGGAATCGTAACTCTGCCCAGGACCGGCATGTATGAAGAATATGCAAAAAAGCTATTTGACACTAGTAAGGCATTAGCCGGGGTCGTGCCGGCGATGCCTTCAGAGAAAGACCCATTCTACAACGCCTTCAATAAAACCTGTTCTATTGAAAGCTCGATTCCAGACAAATTTTGGTATTACTTTAAGCCCGCGGTCGAAGGAAATAAGACTCCAGGAGATTCTACAAGTCCTTTTATAAGAACGTGTCCTCTTTATGAAACTCTGGCAAAAATGGACGCCACTTCCTCGGTCTCTGAGGTTAACAACGTTCCGATCACAAAACTAATTTTAAGAATCACACCCTCATCTACTAAAACAGACGGCAAGAAGCCAGAGTATGCAAAAATTTTTGAGCATGACAATTCTCTTGAGGCTACTATCGTAATCGGTAGTAACGGTGGCGATCGAAGCAGTGACTCGGGATATCTAACCTACGAAGCAACAATAAACGGATTAAGTTCGTATTTTGGTCCATCCAAGATCAATCGTTTAGATTTAGCAGGAGAGAATCGCTACGAAATAATTTCGAAAAATTTGTTCATAACCCAGCTTTATGAAAAAAATTCAAAAACGGTCAAATTGAACTTATTTTTGATCGATGATCTTACGCAATCAAATCTTGAACAACCTTATGTTGAAGCCGCTGCTCGATCTGACTTGGTCATTTACACCGGGCATTCTGGTTTAGGGAAAAATATCAACAAGCTCAGTCAAATGACAAAATTTAATAAAGGAAAGTATACAATCTTTTTCTCAAATGGCTGCAGTACACTTTCGTACCTTTCGGATACGCTTTCTGCGAAAGTTGCTCAACTAAACCCAGGTGAAAATTCCACAAAGTACTTGGATATTATTGTAAACTCGCTACCTTCTCCCGACAACGTCGGTGGCCAGACGCATGTGGCATGGATAACTTCTCTTTTTGAGGGTCAGGCCACATTTAAACAGATCTTAACGAAGATCGACTCAGAAGCTCAGGCTTCGGTGTGGGGAGAAGAAGACAATCCAGCATTTTAAGAAAATACTGTGAACTTAATATTCGGTTAAGCTCGCAATTTTGCCGGTTCGCCTCGGCGATAATTTTCATCAGTGCTTGAGATAGTTATTCATTAATTTTTGGAGATTTCACGATCGCGATCGAACGAAGGACGCATGAATGCATCTGTACAAGTATATAGCTGTAGATAAAAAACTTTCAAACAGCCCCTCAGAGCGAAAAAAGCTCGAAAGCATCGCCCAAGGCATAGTTAAATTTTCATTTTTATCAGCTCTGAATGACCCAGCTGAATCCCTATTTAGATTTAAATCTCATAACGACGACGAATTTCGTCTTCATATTTTACGTTCTTCACAAGGATTAAAATCTTTGGGTAAGGAGCAAAAACTTCTTATTAAGCTTTGGCTGAACGACGATCAAGCTCTGATATATTCAGACATCATACAATTCCTTCTCTCCATCGGAATGTCAAAGACCCAAGTAAACACACTTGAGTCCACTTTTCCGATCACCTCACCGACATCTGAGTTCAAGATGCGAAGGGACAGTTATGGCGTGTTCTGCGTCTCAGCAAGGGACGGTTCCTCGATTATGTGGAGTCACTACTGTCGCAGCCATACTGGCATTTGCATTGAATATGAAGTTGGGGAAATTCTTCCTCACAAAGTCCAGTATTCACATCTTCGTCCACTTCCTCTCGGAGGCGACATCATCAGCAACGCTAATCAATTGGATTCAGAAATCACTCGTGTACTTACAACAAAACTTCAAGATTGGAGCTATGAAAATGAGTGGCGCTTGATTCGGAAACAATCTCATACACAAGATGAAAAAATAAAAGGTGGTTTTTTATCGCAGATTGACTGGAAAATCAGGTCAATAATCTTTGGCATGCACACACCGCCAAGTAATATCAGGGAAATAAAATCAATCTTTTCACATAGTACTATCTACTTCCAGTGTAAACATGGATTTAATGACTACAATATTTATCATGTTTCATAGCTCTCTTACCATCACGCACAGTATTAGAGCTACAATCTTACCTTACCGACAATTTGTTAGTCTCTGATTCCTTCTAGTTCACGACCATTTTTGATCACGTACTCGACCACCTCCGAAGTGGCTACGTTCAATTTCGGCCGCTTACGGAAGTCATTCATTTACACAGTATTTTTCCATTTTCTTTAGTCTCTGATATTCCTCAGAAAAATCATCTTCACAAAAATAATTCCGTGTACGTACGATGTTGGCACGCATCTCGCAATATATACATTGTTCCATTTATCAAAACTTAAACGAAACTCTTTCACCAGAGAAGGTAGCCAGCATGCGTTTAAAAAATCAGAGTTCCGGTTCATCATCAAGATGCCCTGTTTGCAAAGACCCAAGAGGAATTATCGGACACATAAGTGAACGTCACTGTCGTTCATGTGGCTGGGATATGCCCTCAGCGTTTTCATACGACAATTGCGACTTTGAAGGCGGATCTGATGATTTATAAACCATGTCTTTTTTTCACGGGTACAAAATTATGACTGATCCAGTTTTTTATATGATCTATGGACAGCGTTTTAATGGTGCAGGGTCTCACTGCATATTCTGCGACGAAATTCGCAAAGTGTGGTCAGACGGCTTCATGGTTAGCCGATGTATGCACTGTGGAAATATACAAACCCTTGGGCACCAAAACAACAGGCTCCAGACTGCTCGTTCACTTTCCCAAATGATTCGAGATGTGGGAAGACGTCTTGGGTTTGAAAGCAAAACACGAGGTCAGACATGAAGACCGCTATCAGCGATAAACTAAAGTGGGCCATTTACGATTGGATCGGATCCATTTCTGAAAGCGAAATTATGGGCAATCATTTGTTGGCTGAGAAAATTCAGGATCTCTGTCGGATCTTAGCAAAGATTGGAATCCCAGAATCAAAGACAAAACGTAGGTATATTTCACGATACCTACAATTGAAAGGACATCAAAAATGAAAATCACCGGAACGGTTTATATTTTAGCAGCATCATTTCTAAGCTTTTGCGCGGGTCGGATCAGCAATGATTTTCATCTCGTTCATATAACAAAAGAACGGCATCACAAGGTTAAAGAACGACCTATGGGGTCCATGGGAGCTCCCTTTGAAGATCATCCAACCAAAATCAAAGATTTGAAATAATCAACCGAGCTAGCACTGATATGAGAGGAGTAGCTACATCATGAACCGCGAAGATAAGATGATCGAAGAAATTTCTATGAAATTTCTAGAAATATGTTTGTCACTATCAAACCGCGAAATTCACTCAAACAAAACACTTGGAACTAAAGCAGGACGAATTCAAAGACGCTTAAACTAAATCGTTTCATCTTCTGAGTTTGACAAGGGAAGGAATATTCATGCGTAATTTGCCGACAAAAAGCACGGATATTCCCGTGCCACTTGCCTTGACATTGCTAGGAGCGGTAATTTTATTGCTTGCGGTTGGCCCAAATCTTCATGCACTTGAGGTTATCGGAATAAAATCAGAAGTTTTACTGGAACGTTACGGATCTGCGCTTGGATTTTCGATTGGGCTGTTTTGTATTAATTTCTTCTCAGCTCATGCCCTCATTAGGAAATTATGGTCCTACCGCCGCCAGGGCAGCCGTCTTCGCGATCTAGTTGGGGGAAATAAACAGCCTATTCAAGGTAAATGGAGATCAGTTTGTTCCGTAACGATCATAACTGTGATTATTTCGCTTATTTTGTTTACCGCACACATATTACTTGGTGACGCACTTCTTCCTTCGTTTCTGCCTAAAGAATTAATTATTACTATTGTAATCAATGCGGCTCTTGGTCTTGCAATTATGACAAACGGCATACGAAGAATCTGGCATGGTCTGATAAAAGCGCGTGTAAAGGCACCAACGCTATGTGAGTTATCGCATCTTAAAGACAACGAGATTGCAATTGGAACCGCAAAAACAGAAACCGGTGAAAACTGGGTAATGCTAGGTAGCAAAGCACTTTCAGGAAATATCTTAATCACGGGTAGTATCGGTAGCGGTAAGACACAGGGTACGATTCTTCCTTACTTTGAGCAGATTTTGTCTTGTCAAAAACCAAGTCCGGCTATCCTTGCCATTGACCCCAAAGGTACTTTTATCGGTGATGCAATTCAGATTGCCGCCGAACGCGGTCTCTATAAAAACGTAATGCATTTAACTCTCGGCGGTAACGTCACATTTAATCCGATCTATGTCGAAGATGTCCTTAAGATGGGACGATTCCTAGATGTTGCGCAGATGATTCGGGCGGCAGCGATTAACTTCTCGGGTCGAGGTGGAGGCGATTCTGCATTCTGGGAGCAGTCAGGATTTAATCTCACCAAGAATTCGTTAATTTATTGTGCCGTGGTCAAAGGCTACTACACGTTAAATGATCTCTATGCTGCAATGCTTGGCGCAGTCGATGGAACTGCAGTTCAGAAACTGGATACAGCAATGCGCGAGACGAAGCTAGATCCTGAAGACCTACACAATGCAAAGCAAGCTTATGAGTATTTTGAAAGGGAGTTCGCAAGCTTTGATCAAAAACTAAAAACCGGGATACTCGCAACTGCAACGTCGTTCTTAGGACAGTTTCAAGAATATCAAGCAAGCCGCATTTTTTGTCCACCGGTCAATGAACGCACGATTCGTTCTATGGATGATATTATCGATAACGGCAATATTCTTTGCTTTGACATCAATTCACCCGGTCTTGCTAAAGCCATGGGTACTTTTGTTAAGCTGCATTTCCAGCAATCAGTCTTACAACGCTTGACGTCAAAACATAGGTCTAAGGAACGGCAGGCTCTGTTGATCATGGACGAATATCAAGACGTGGTGTCAACGGGGAATGGTGCCGCGGCTGGTGATGATCGCTTTCTTGCAAAAGCCAGAGAAGCCAATGCGGTGACGATTGCGGCCACCCAGAGTCTCAGCTCAATTGAGAACAGCCTCGGCAAGTCGTCGGCCGCCAAAGAGCTCTGTCAGAATTTCAGGACACGAATTGCCTGTCATTCCACTGATATTCTCACCATTTCGACCTTCCAAGATCTGATCGGTCAGGAAG
>CAZUYQ010000058.1:7548-7976 GCA_964624705.1 uncultured Polynucleobacter sp. | reverse complement strand
TCGCACAGCTATTCAGAATTGTCACAGGATGCAAAAAAGAATTACGTGCTTGGCGGGTTTGATGCTGACAACGCCAACATCAGTGAATCTATTAGCACTTCTCTTCACCGAGAATCGATCGTTACTGGACAGCATTTTTCAAGCCTCAATGCCTTTGAAGCATTTGCCTTGGTATACGACGGATTTAAAACCAAGTTCGTAAAACTAAATCTTAAACCCTACTTTTTAAAGAAACGAAACACACTGCACAGCGACCTCCTTAAACAGCTTGGCGCCTCGGCACTGAGCGTCTTTCTTGCCAGTGCCTCAGCATTTGGATTTCCCAACGTTTGTGACGTGGTAAATGCACCGTCATTTGCAGCATGCATGGAATACTCGGTTAGCTCTTGCACCTGTGGTGGTTTCCCACCCAGGCCCTGTGCGTTGTT
>CAZUYQ010000058.1:2979-7526 GCA_964624705.1 uncultured Polynucleobacter sp. | reverse complement strand
GACTTATATTGAAGTCACTGGTGAACCCGGCGCGACCAAGTTCCGCGGTCTTCCTGGTGTTGAGGCTCAATTAGCCACCGTGCCAAATCGAGTCGTTCCATTCGGGACAGAAGGTGACGACTTTGCAGCGTTTCAAGCAAGAACCATTGCAGTACCTTTTGCATCCGCGGCATTTAGGACTCTGCCGGCAAATCCTGGTCTTAAAGATAGTGCCTGTTTCGGGGCCATGAGTGAACACCTGGGAACAAAATGGAATACTGGCTCAGGTGATCTACTGCAGCCAAATTTTTTGGCATGGATTCCGAATCCTAAGGCTTGCCTTCTCGCGGGAGCTGGAATGTCTGCCATTGGTAATATAGAAACAACAATTAGTCCTGGAAGCCCACAATGTAGCGTGCCGATACCTCTTCTGCCACATTTTCCACCATCCAGGCACTCTGCATGCACTGGATGGGGCACATTTTATCCTAGAGTTGGTAGTTACGACGGCCCAAGTCAGACGACAGCAGCACTGATGGTAGGATCAAGAATTAAGAGTATATCGACAGAAGTCTTCAAGGCTGCAGGATCATCACCCGATGAAAAATGGCAGATGATTTCACCTTCAGCGTCAGGATGCTTTCGTGAGGGGCAAAATGTTGGCTACTTAGATACCGCGGCCCTTGTGAATGATCGGGGACGTCTTCGGGGGCGACTTAAAGATTATCTGTTTGTTACGTGGAAGCGGGTATCGACATGTCGAGATCTCGTCCAAGTTCCCGTTGCCACCGCAGCTCTTGCTGCCATCAAAAGTTCTTGTGTTGGCCTCGGAGGTATCCACCCATGAGCAAGGTTGGTCTAGAGGTGTCACCTTATACCGAACTCTTTCGCACATTAGTTCGGGATGCTCACGCTGCCTCAGCCAGTGATATTCATATTGAACCTCACAAAGACGGCATTGACATCAGATTTAGAGTTTTTGGCGACATGCTCCCGCCATGGAAAAGGCTTGAATCTCAGCATAAGCAGAGTTTCACATTGGCTGTCAAAAAAGAAACAAAGCTTGCCATTGGCGTGAGCGGTCGTCCTCAAGATTCACGATGTCAGGTATCAGGTGTTCCAGTTGATCTACGGGTCAACCTACTTCCAACCTTGTACGGAGAAAAAATTGTTTTAAGACTCCTTGATAGCAACCGCGAATTTGGTATCGATCAACTTGGTATTCCACACGATACGCTTACTGAAATTATGAAATCACTCGAGTACCGAAACGGAGTTGTCTTGATGTCTGGACCGACGGGTAGCGGCAAGACAACCACACTTTACAGCATGCTTTGCTCCATTGACCGAACGAAAAAAAATATTGTGACACTGGAGGATCCCGTTGAATACACCATCCCAGGAATCAATCAGGTGAAAATCGATCCAAAAATCAGTTTCGGTAACGCACTTCGAGCGATTCTTAGACAAGACCCGGACGTGATCCTTGTTGGCGAAATTAGAGACGAAGAAACCGCAAAGCTTGCATTTAAGGCTGCCGCGACTGGACATCTAGTACTATCGACGGTCCACGCAAATGGCGCTTCAGAAGTTATCGGCAGGCTCCTTGGCCTTGGCATCGACAAGGACACTATTGCCGAAAATCTAAGGTTTTCGGCCGCACAAAGACTTGTCGGAAGGCTGTGTCAATTCTGCTCACTTTCGGCGCCAGACATTGTCCGAGATGGGAATTTTAAAAGACGGTTTGAACCTGGATGCACGGAATGTCGCAGTGGAATCACCGGTCGCCTGCCAGTGATTGAGTTCATGGATGACTTAAACATTAAGGATCTCGTCCTAAGCCGCAATCAAACCGGAGGCGTCAAAGAATCGTTAAAGGTCGCGGCCCTTAAACTCGCAAAAAATGGGCTCATCGACATCAAGGAGGTAACACAATTTGGGTAACGGAATGAGGAAAACAGGAGTTGTTGTGACGGCACTTGGTTTTAGCATGAATGCCTCGGCTGGCAATGTCTCCTATTTTGATAGTTCGATCAACTACTGGGGAAAAACTTCAAAAGAGGTCGTTAAAAATCCTGAAACTTTAGAAGCATCAAAAAAATCCATAACTGAGACATCACCTAAAGAAAGCAAAACAGATTCATTTAAATGGGAAACGTATTTGAATCCCAATAACAAAGAATTTTTTCGCGAAGGTGACTACACACCCCCGGAGCCATTTATGGAACTTGTAAGAAATCCAACCGATGAAAATATTCGCATGTGGTTTGCCTATATGGAGCAAAAAAATGAACTCTCAACAAGACTTTCAAAGAGGATGGAGGAATTTGCAGCAAAGAATACAGCCACACTACCACGCGAAGCAAAACTACCTGCACATAAAATTGCAGTCCACCAATCACTTGCTGACGATGAATTTGAAAGGTACCGATTTCGCATGTACTTTGACTCCCAGTGTCCACACTGTCACCAGATGTTTGAAACATTAAACGACCTGCAAGATCGCGGATACTTTGTCGAAGCAAGGCAGGTTGACCGTGGTTCTATTGCAGGAATCAAATCTAATGTCGCAGTTGTCCAAGCAAGTACCACCGAAGTGCAAAAATTTCATGTCACGGCGGTACCGCTTCTTTTGATTGGCGATCTAAAAAACAAGAAAGTTTACAGGCAGTCCGGGTTTATGACGCCTGATGAGGTCATCGCCGCGATTCACCACAAATAGGGTTTAGTAAAAGCATACAAAATTAATTTTATGGAGATTTTATGAGCATGATTTCAGTGCATGGGGATTCTTTAAGTCAAAATTCGGTCGAATATGAGCCAAGGCAAAAAGAGGCTGTTAAGTTTATGGGATTACCTCCATCTGATTGGTTGATTCTTTTGCTTCTCACAACAATTGCCGTGTTTTGTGTGGCGTTCATGGGAGAGGCATTTGCCAACAGCACTCTTCCTGGGGCCGATGCTAGTGACAAACTTGAAGCTGCCGGAACTCTTCTTCGCATGCTGGATACGGCACTTTTCAAATGGGGTGCACGTATCTTCGCCGGTCTCTGCATTATGTCTTCGGCTTGGTCCCTTAAAGAACAGCGTTTTGGTATTGCCATTATTTGTATTGTTGGTGCTCTGATCTTTGGTACAGCCCCGCAATGGGTCAAAAATATTTTTGCTATCAGTACTGGCGACAGCATTTTTGGCAACTAATCACTGGGGAGACGCCATGCATTCATATGCTTCTATGCGGTCCAAACACGGCAACCCTGTAAGTCAAACGATCGATTCTCCCATCACGATCTTTGACTATTGGGAGCTTGGTGATGCGTTTGCAGCGATCGCCGTGATTTTAGTATTTGGAATTTTGTTTTATGAATGGGTCTTGATGATTGTGACACTTCTTTTTGTGTTGGGAATTGGCCCTGCAATTCGGAAGAAGAACGAGAAAGGGATCTTCCTGCATTGGCCTTACCGGTATCTGGGGATTTCTCTTCCGGGTCTTCTCAATCCTAGGGGATCAAAAACGTATTCAGATTAATAACGAGGACTATATGGACGGAAGGTTAAAAATAATGCTTAGAAACGCTAGACGACGGCTATCAACTTCAACTTCAGGCTTGATTGGTGCCATAGAAAAGGGCTTTGAGCGAGCGAGACTATCTAAAGTTGAAATCGCGACGAATCTTGATTTATCGGTAGTCCCCAACTACGTGGCCTATAAGGCCGCACTCATTCGAGAAAAAATGCTTCTTCAGTATCTGTGCGTAGGAGTTTCTGTGATTGTCCTTTGTATAACGGCCTTGTGGCGCTTTGAAGTTTCTTCATTAGAATCTAAGCTTAGGGTGAAAGAGTATATTTTAGCTCCAGGAGTGACTGATTTTATTCCGGTCTCGCCACAAACTGTGCCGGACTCATACGTTCAGCACGCTGTTTCAGATTTTGTAGCAACACTCGGCAACACCAATCCAACAAATATCGAAGAACGTTTTAAGCAATTGACATCTCTTATGAGCCCGGCACTGCAAATCCAATTCGGCGCCGAAGCCGGAGAGTGGATTGCTAAATCGCACGCTGAGAATATCTCTGAGATGACGACCATCCTAGAAAAGAAGATCGAATCTGGAAATGACGGAACCTATCACGCGGTTGTCCGCGTGCGAACAGACTCCTATGTGGGAGCCGAAAGCATTGGCTACCGTAACGAGGTCATCGACATGGGGCTTAGGCTAACGCCGCCGGATGCAGGCAAGCGTTGGTTCTTAGAAATGACATCCCTCTCGCGCACAAGCTCTGATGCTTATGACACAGCAAAATCACTTGGAGGACATCCCGATGGGAAATAGAAAATTCTTAATTGGCATTGGTATTGCAATGGCGTCAGCGCCATTATTTGCAAAAACGATCTATTTTGGTGGAACGATTGAAACCATCCCTGTGGCTTACGGTTCACAGACCATTCTTAGGTTTGAAGAACCCATTAAAACCATCTCAAATGCGGGCGGATTCCTCATTAAACCAGCAAACGACGAGAAACCTGACTATAGCGTCTTAAGCGTCGAACCTAGAATTTTAACCGG
>CAZUYQ010000058.1:278-2969 GCA_964624705.1 uncultured Polynucleobacter sp. | reverse complement strand
GCATTTATTTTGGCGAGCGGCGAAATCGCAAGACTCAAACTCTCTGTCATTCCTCAGAATGCAAAAATCAAGGATGAACCTATCTATGATATTAAATCTCAAAAGGCACTCATTGAATCAAGAGCTGACGTAACACCCTATGTGGGTCGCTTTGACTTGATGACGGCGATGATTCGCGGCGACCAGGTATCGGGATATGAAATAGCAACCCAAAATATCGGCATCTCAAACAAGACAGACCCTGTTCAGGTAGTCCTGACCAAGGTCTATTCTGGAGAGGAATTTAAAGGATATATCTACGAGCTTCACAACCGCTCAAATCAAACCTTTGAGCTGGACATCCGAAAACTTAAATTTGGCTCACCCAACCAAGCTCAACTCGCATTTAGTGATTTGACCACATTAGAACCTCATAACGTAAAAAACAGTGCAACAAGACTCATCGTCATCACAAAGCCCACTGCGTCCTACCATGACGTAGTGCTCCCAATTCGTATGACCGTGATCAAGCCTGAAAATATGGCAGGAGGCAGCGGTGAGTGAAAAATTCAATAAATTAAAGCAATGCATAAGTGACACACGGTCCTGGCTCCAAGCACGCGGTGTCCGCCGAAGAGAATACGTTACAGGGATTTCGGTGCTTTTACTCGTCGGAGTAATTTATACCTTCTCTAAAAGTAGTGATCACCCGCAGTCTAGTGCATGGACCGAACGAGCGAACGAGTTCAAGAAATCTCGCGTCCTGGGTGATCCCTATGCC
Source organism: uncultured Polynucleobacter sp. (assembly GCA_964624705.1). Lineage (GTDB taxonomy): Bacteria > Bdellovibrionota_B > Oligoflexia > Oligoflexales > RGVZ01 > CAMDKS01. The sequence goes on along the minus strand of CAZUYQ010000058.1, from coordinate 2,209 downwards.
ACGAGTGCTCGCGTCAAAGATAGGATGTTAAGCCGCTCTGCAAAAGAATCACAGGACCATCAAAAAATGGTTTTAGACCGCATGGCCGTCATTGATTCAAAACTGAACGACCTTGAAACCAAGATCCACGGTCGGGGCGCTGAAGAAAACCCCACTGTACCAAGTCAAGACGTCCTGCCCACACAAGAACCGTCGCTAAAAGGGACACCTCAAGCCGCGGGAGTCATAACGTCACAAGGTCCTGAACAACCTCGCATGCATAGAAGAAGTGCTTTTACCCCTCTAGATGGCGAGGAAAGTACAATGTCGACCATGATGAAACAGGCACGCGGGCCAAAGTTGCTGTCATTTCCTGTGCCAGACTCTGAAAAGAAAACTCACCCCGAAATCGTCCTGCCGGTGGGAAGTTACGTCAAGGCGAAATTACTAACAGGAGTCGAAGCACCTGAAGGCACTCCCTATCCGGTTCTCATGCAGCTCGATTTTGCGTCGATCATACCAAATCACAAGTCTTTGGATCTTCACGGTTGTTTTATGATTGCGAAAGCTCAAGGTGATCTTAGTACGGAACGCGTGCAGATGCAGGCTACAAAACTAAGCTGCGTCTCTCGCAGCGGTCGGATGTTTGAGCGAGATATCAATGGTTTTATCGCAGATGGTAAAGACAATAGTTTTGCAGTCATTGGCACCGTCAACACGAAGCAGGACCGAGTTGCTGTTATGGCATTTCTAAGTTCCGTGGTTGAAGGCGTGGGTCGCACGATTCAAATGGCACAAACCAGCGAACAGACATCGGCCGATGGCACCTCACGAAAAATCCTAAGTGGCAGCCAAGGCAAATACATCGGTGCCGGTGGAGCGAGCGACGCTGCCGGCATGGTTGCACAATGGTACTTAAAACAAGCTCAGAGCCTTTTACCGACTATCAACGTCGGTTCTGGTCAGGATGTTTGGGTGGTCATGAACGAATCTGTCGAATTACCCCAGGAATATTTCAAAAAATTAAATGCAGGAGAAAACCATGGCAAAGATTATTCCATTGTTCACCGTTTGTTTGATTAATCTGTCGCTCTCGTCATGTCTGCACCGAGCAGAATCTCAAAAGATGCTGGACGTCCGCGCAGATTATCAAGGTAAAGAGCAAGCTGAGGCGTCTTCACTGAAACTCGGCATTGATGATCACTTGCCTGGTCACTCTGATGCACCTGTCAGGACTGCGCCGAAGACGGCTCATATCTGGATTTATCCCCACGAAACTCCTACAAAAGAATACTTCTGGGGCGGGTGGATGTCCGTTGTAGTTGAGGGAGACCGCTGGGTTATCGACAAGCCTGCTGATTTCTCACCCACCAAACCAATTATAACGCCTACTGTGGCCGTAAAAGACACCACGATAAATAAATGAGGTAAGACTAATGGATAGAAATAAAACAAATCAAAATAAATTGGATCTCCAGGCGTCGAGGCCCGAATCACTTAGTAGTTCTTTTCCTTTTGACGAGGTGATGGAAAAGGAAAATATATTTGTAAAACGCGCTGCATCACTCGGCGTTATTTTTCAAGTAACACTCGCCGAACATGAACCAATGACGGAAGCCCAGGTCTTAAAGACTGTATCATCACTTAAATCATGGTTTCATCTACCTGAAAATGCTGTGATGCAATTTATCTTTGAGCAGACCAAGATTCCCCCCCGCGATCCAAGATATCACGATTGGCAGAACAGGTACCAAAACGCTCACCCCGTCTCTCAGTTTCTATTTGATAAGCGGATCGAGATCATCAAGGACAATGATGGCGCTCCCATGGAGCGAAAAGCCTACGTAACCATTCGGTGGTTCCCAGAAAAAAAATCATGTCCCGTGATTAAGACATTCTTATCCGACGCTAACGCGACCCTTCTTGCTGAATCCAAATTGGCATCTGCCAAC
>CAZUYQ010000058.1:0-268 GCA_964624705.1 uncultured Polynucleobacter sp. | reverse complement strand
GCCAACGTGCGGGAATTTCTTCAGTTGGTAAGAAGCTTTGAATCCGGTTCAGGTGTTTCGTTGGCGCGAATCGGTGGTCAAGAATTAATCGACTTGATGCGTAGGTTTTTTAATCCAACATCCTACTACGAACGACCATTTGCACCTTTTAATACGGTCGCGTCAATATCAGATCAGATTGTTTATAGTTCTCCCAACGTAACTTTTTACAGTCTTGAGAAAGAAGGCGTTAAAACCACAACACTTTCGCTAAAAACAAGCCCAAGCT
>CAZUYQ010000057.1:28963-30118 GCA_964624705.1 uncultured Polynucleobacter sp. | reverse complement strand
ACCATTGGAGGACAATATGTCTGCAATTCTGTAGAGACCCCAGGCTATAGGAGCGTTGAATCTCATTCCCAAGGTCGCTATAATTTCGGAGAAAGACCGACAGAGTTGTTATGCTTTTTGCGCGCAAGACTAAAGACGCAAGCGATCGGTTGGTTTCTCCCCTCTTTTTTTAACGCTTAAGATAATTATATTAGGATGTTAATCCGATTATTACCGCGTAGGCATATTTGCCTGGTTAAGATTACTCTCTGTTTACCCGAATACGTTTCTAAGAGTCGGAAATGAGACCTGAGGGAACGCGTATGACCAAGATTTGCTTACATGCCGTGCTATTGTCGATGTCGATCCTAATGGGGTGTCAGAAAGCTGCAACCGTCGCCGCGACGGCGCGTGTCTCAAAGGGAAGTGGCGCCGAATTGGACAGCCGCTTAAGCGGTATTGTGTACAGCAGCGACTCCGCAAGCCTCGCATTAAATGGCATGGAAATACCCGCGGCATCAGCGACAGTTAATATTTATCAACTTAATACGACAACCCTGGCCCCCACACTTTTAGGCACGACAACTACAGATAGTGCGGGATCTTACTCTCAGTACTTCGCATTGGGCGAGACTACGACTCTTTTAGTGATTGCACTGAAAGATAAGGTCTCCATTGGTCAAACTATTGTTGCAGTTCCGGCATCCAGCAGTGGACTAGCCCTTGCACAAAAAGAGATGCGCACCATGAGTGGTGACATTACGCGGGCCAGTAGTATTGCAGCATCATTGCTTCTGGGTAAAAACACAACATTAGATAAATTGACGTCAACCACACTGAGTGATGTCGTAAAATCCGTGCAAACGGAAATTGAAGGAAAATCGTCGTCGAGCATTGCCACCCTCACCAGTAGCTTATCTAGCTCCACGAGCTTTATCAGTAGCTTGGCAACAGTCCTGGGGGATACGGGATTCTCCACCGCTCGTTCAACTACTGCGACTAGTAACTTATCGTCGCTTATTCCATCTCTCTCTTCGGTTTCTGCTAGTGTGAGTCTTAGTAGCATTGCTATCGAAGCCGCAAGCGCGTCCGTTGCAAAAGGCAAAACTCTTGATTTAAAAGCCTATGGTACTTATTCTGACGGAAGTCGGAGTGAAATTACATCGACCGCTACGT
>CAZUYQ010000057.1:27007-28859 GCA_964624705.1 uncultured Polynucleobacter sp. | reverse complement strand
GAACGACGACCATTACAGCATCGCTCAGTGGAATCACGGGCCAGAAGTCAGTGAGTGTAACCGCTGCTGAACTCGTCTCCATCGATATCACACCACACTCTGCAATCTTACCAACTGGTAGCTATCAACAGTATACTGCGACAGGGCTATATACCGATAACACCACCCAGGATTTAACCTCCACCGCAACGTGGGATTCGGGCAATACCTCGCGAGCCACCGTGAGTGACACGGCTCCAACCAAAGGTGTCGCTCATACGGTGAGTGCCGGTACAGGCACCATCACAGCCACCTCTGGCAGTATTTCCGGACAAGTGAGTTTCACTGTTTCGTCGGCAACGCTAAGCTCTATTCAGGTTACTCCCGCAGCTCCAAGCATTGCAGCGGGATTAACTCTATCGATGTCCGCCACCGGGGTTTACTCCGATAGCACCACCAAAGATCAGACCGCATTCGTAACGTGGGCAAGCGGCACCCTGGCTACTGCCACTGTGAGCAATTCCACCGGCAGCAAAGGTCTCGAGACGTCAGTGGCCATGGGGACATCGAGCATTTCGGCAACATTAAATTCTGTTAGTGGATCAGAAACTGTTAACGTGACTGCTGCCGAAATTACCGCAGTCCAGTTAACACCATCCACTGCAACAATTGCCAAAGGCAATAGCGCAAATATTAGCGCTACTGGAATTTTTTCAGACTCCACCAATAGCGACATCACTGATTCTGCTACCTGGACCTCAAGTAACACCAGTGTGGCAACTGTCACCACGGCAGGTAGCCCACGAGGACGCATCACTGCAGTGAACGAGGGAACGTCCACCATCACGGCGACCTACAATGGTCAGAGTTTGAGTTTAGTTGTCACGGTGACTGCCGCGACGTTGTCTTCCATTGCAGTAACGCCATCCGCGCCAACCACTGCACTCGGCAGCACCAGACAGTTTACGGCAACAGGGACCTACAGCGATGCAACAACACAAGATTTAACGGCATCTGTTACCTGGGCCTCGTCAGACGTCACTAAGTCCACGATCAGCAATGCCGCTGGCACCAAAGGGCTCGCAACTCCAGTAGCCGTAGGCACATCCACCATGTCTGCAACCCTGAATTCTATTACAGGCAGCACGGTCTTTACGGTAAGTCCAGCAACGTTAATCTCCATCGCTGTCACCCCTGCGACACCATCTGTTGCAAAGGGACTAACGCAACAGTTTACGGCAACAGGAACATACTCAGACGGCACAACACCCGATATCACAACCTTAGTGACTTGGAGCTCTGGAACTCTGGCAACTGCCACCATCAGTAATGCCGGTGGCTCCCAAGGTCTACTCTCAACAGTCGATGTGGGCACTTCAACCATTACGGCAACCCTAGGTGCAGTCTCGGGAACTGCCGCACTCACGGTGACCAATGCTGCACTTGTTTCCATTGCAGTCACACCGTCGTCGCCATCTGTTGCGAAAGGCTTATCCGAACAATTCACGGCTACTGGTACTTATACTGATAGCACGACGGTTGATTTAACCACCCAGGTGACCTGGCAATCGGCAACCACATCAGCAGCCACTATCAGCAATGTCAACGGCTCCCGTGGTCTTGCCGCCACAGCCACGATGGGTACGTCAGTTATTTCGGCAACATTAGGTTCTATTAGCGGCCAAACGACGCTAACAGTCACAGCTGCGTCCTTACAATCTATTGCGGTCACTCCTCCGTCGCCATCGGTTGCGAAAGGACTCACTCAGCAATTTACCGCAACAGGCACTTATTCCGATGCCAGCACTCAAGATTTAACTTCAACAGTAACTTGGGCCTCAGCGACCACGGCAACTGCTACGATTGCTAGCAC
>CAZUYQ010000057.1:14508-26997 GCA_964624705.1 uncultured Polynucleobacter sp. | reverse complement strand
GCTGTTTCTGGCGGTAAGACGGGTAGTACGACTTTAACAGTCACTGCTGCAGAACTCGTTTCCATTGCCGTGACTCCGGCCAATTCCTCTGTTGATTACGCTTACACTAAGCAGTACGTAGCAACGGGAACTTACACCGATGCAACCACCGCTGTCATTACCGGCTCATCGTCTTGGACCTCCAGCGACACCGCTAAAGCAACGATCAACGCAAGCACTGGACTCGCCACGGGTGCAGGAGTGGGAAGTACCACTATCACCGCAACTAAGAGTGGAATCAGCGGTAGCACTGGCTTAACCGTGGCAGCACAAGCTGCACCTTCCAATGTTACAATCTCAAGTGCTGTGGCGAATTCTTCATCACAAATCACCCTGACTTGGGGTGCAGGCAGTTATCCGACAAGTAGTTACAAAGTTGCATACCAATCAGGAAGCACTGCTCCAGTTGATTGCACCAGTGGTGTAACCGCAACATCTCCGTATCCGATCTCAAGCCTTACTGCCAATACTCAGTATTCGTTTCGGGTGTGTTCCCTCAACAGCAATGCCACGCCCGATGTTTCGTCGGGCGCTACTGTCACACAAACAACGCTGCCCAATGCCCCTTCAACTCCCACCGGTCTAGCAGCGGTTGCAGCATCGCAAACATCGATGACCATAACATGGACTAACGTTGCAAATGAAACCGGTTACGAAATTCAAGTCAGTACCGATAACAGCACTTGGAGTGATCTTGATACGAGCATCGCGGCTGATGTTACGAGTAAAACCCATTCGGGCCTCACCGCAAGCAGTACCCGTTATTATAAAATTCGTGCTAAAAACACCGGCGGGAATTCTAGTTACTCGTCAGCGGTTAGTGCCACGACATTTCCAAATGCTCCTTCGACGCCGACTGGCTTAGCTGCAACTGGTGCTTCGGAAACCGATATGACTATTACATGGAGTAACGTTGCAAACGAAACAGGTTACGAAATTCAAGTGAGTACCGACAACAGCACATGGAGTGATCTTGATACGAATATCGCGGCTGATGTAACAACTAAAACCCACTCGGGCCTCACTGCAAGCAGCACACGATATTATAAAATCCGGGCAAAAAATACCGGAGGGAATTCCAATTACTCATCGGCGGTAAGCGGAACGACAAATTCAGGTGTACCTCCAACAATTACCATAACAACTCCAACATCAGGCGGCACTTATTGTCCAGATCTGGTTGAAATTGAGTTTACAACGACCGGAATGTCGTCAAATTCAAGGTTACAATTGTATGTTTCGACAGATGGTGGAAGTACTTGGTCGCAGAGATCAAGCCCCGACGCGGGAGACCTTTATACTTCTTTCTCAAGTCCAGGAGTAAATTCAGCCACCATTAGAGTGAAGCTCGTATTGAGTAGCAACACATCAATTTATACAGAAACCGGAAATTTCACTCTCAGTGGTAGTTGCATTTAAAACACATTGATCTTTAAGAGGAGTGCCCCCAAGAAGAAAGCAAAACTTAAGCACCTAGAAGACTAAAAAATAAAAGCAAGGAGCTTGTCCCACGTAAACGGTGTCCTATCACAAGGTAGGATACCGTTTTTATTTAGTAATTCGACACTGTTAATCCATGTTGTATGGGCAGCAATGATGTAAGTTCCTCAACACGGCATCCCATTCTGGTAAACTTGACCCTAATTCACGCAGTGAATTGTCTGAGGTACCATCGAGACCTTGGGTCTCCTTTAAGCATGCGGTGAGTCGTTTCGTCAGCAAAGCGAGTTCCGCGCCTCAAGGCGAACTGCCTGATACACCTGTGCACCTTAGCGCGCCTCAATAGGAGTCCACCGCGCAGTGTTTTGCCTCATCACTTGCGCTTAACCCATACCGCAAGCTTGGAGTTCGTTCCCCGCATCCGTTATTCAAGCAGTCAGATCCCGAGATGATGTCGGTCGAAGGTTGGTGTAACTGCAGATGGAAGTGGTTCTCTCTTCATGCTGGTGTAGCGATTAAGGGAGACGACCGATTGGGGTTGAAGAGACTATTCCGCTACACAAGTCGCTCGTCGGTCTCGCCGTCAAGAGTCAGCGATGATGATCCAGATCATCCGGACTCGAGCGAAGTCGTGCTGACGCTTAAAAGAACCTGGAGTGATGGGACCAGTGCATTGCGGTTTAAGCAAGTTGATTTTGTGGAACGGCTTGTGGGTTTGGCGGTCAGTTCACAACCCAGATAATTTCCATTTCATCTGTAATTTCAATGTGTAATCATCCTTTGTTTCGAAAGGCTAATAAATCTAAGTATATAACTCCGACTGAAAAAAGACGGATCATCGCTCAAGGACCGAGAGATGGCAAAAAAAGGCGCTCGCAAACACCGATCATGGACTATTTATTGAAAGAAGTCTATTGCGCGACAAGTCAGGAGAGAGCAAAGGAAGCCTACCGACTGATTCATCCCAAACTGAGCCTGTCGTCAAAAAGGGCGGCAACGGAGAAGCAAACGGCAACGGAGGAACTTCATGAATACTGCGATTTACGCGAGGGTTTCATCGCAAAAGCAAGCCAATGAGGGGACAATAGATTCCCAGCTCCACAGGATACAGGAATATGCTAAAGAGCACGGCTATTCTGTTGATGAAGATATGCTGTTTGTTGATGCAGGTGTGAGTGGTACGACGCTAGTACGTCCAGCATGGACAGACTTCGAGAAAAAGGATTTCATCGCCAAATTAACCGCGTGATCGTATTGAGTCCAGATCGCCTTGCCAGAAAATACGCTCATCAATTGATTTTACTCGAGGAATTTAAGCGATTGAACGTCTCGATTGAGTTTGTCAATCGAACGATTTCGGACTCTCCTGAAGATCAACTATTGTCTCAGATTCAGGGTGTCATAGCGGAATATGAAAAGGAAAAAATTATCGAGAGGAGTCGGCGTGGTAAAATATACAAAGCCAAAATGGGTAAAGTTCGAGCGTTGTCAAACGCTTGCTTTGGATATTCATATTTGCCGGCAAAATTTCATGGAGAGGCGGAAATCAGGGTAAACGAAAGCGAGGCTCGCATAGTCACGGAAATTTATGAAATGTACCTTAAGCGCAATTATAGTATGCATCATATTGCGAAATTTTTGACCGAACAGAAGACCCCTACTCGCAGAGGTGGACCACGATGGCATCAGAGCACAGTGCGGCAAATATTGAGTAACCCCGCTTATATTGGGCAGGCAGCCTATGGCAAAACAAGGACATGCCCGCGCAAAAACCGCCGCAAGACTGGTCGTATTGATGGGTACACTAAGCACGTTAATTCAAGCAGAGAGGTCTTGCCGTCAACCGAGTGGATTACAATACCTGTGCCTCAGTTGGTTAACGTCGAGGACTTTAATGCGGCAAAATAAATGATGTCGAGAAACGCACGATTTTCACCTCGCAACAACAATCGACATGTTTACCTTCTCAGCGGTTTAATGCGTTGCAAGAAATGTGGCTATTCCATGTCAGGTGTTACGACAAATAGATCAAAAGATTTTCCGTTGCGATATTATGCTTGTTTTGGTGGTCGTCACAGCCCTGGACGCTCGTCTTATTTATGCGGAGCGCGTTACGTAAGGGCGGATGTTATAGAGGATCTCGTTTGGAATCGAATTCTTGTAATACTAAGAAATCCAGAAAAAGTTATGGACGAGTACCTTTCACGAATGGAGGAGATCAGGGGCAGCAGCAGTGATGATAAATTTGATAAACTGATCATGTCAAAGCGTTCTCATATCGATGGCTTAACATTCGAAAAACAGCGGTTGATTGATCTCTATCAATCTGGCGCAATCTCACTTGCGGAAATTGAACCGCGACTTGAGGATATTAGACGCAGAATGAAGCAATTCGAGGATGAATTGAACCTAATTCAGAGGCAGCAACAAGATCGGAAACGATTTTTAACTGTAGTTGAAGATTTTAAATCATTCTCAAACTCTGTTGACGTTCGTCTTGACCGGATGGAGCCTGAACAAATAAAAGCAGTTATGAAGCTTCTAATACAAGAGGTGCGGGTGAATAATGAAACTCATGAAATTGAGGTTGATCATATTTTAAGCGGCATTATGGATAATTGTGGGTTGCGAACTGACAGCCTTAGTGCCTGCAAGTTGGTTTAATTTAGTCAGATACGAAGGTATCTTTTCCCCAGGTCATGCGTGGCGATCGAGTGTGGTTCCTGGACCACAAGGTAGCAAGCGAAGATGCTGTGACGCCCATGATCCGTCACCGCAGTCTGCGAGTGCTTCCAACGGCCGTGCAGAGGCAGAGCGCAACATCCCCTGGGCTGACTTGATGAGAAGGACCCTGGGCATCGATCCTGAGATTTGTGATTGCGGTGCGAAGATGATGGTTGTGGATGTCATCACTGAGGTTGAGACTATTAGCGAGGTCATGGTGTCGATGGGGCTTACCCCAACGAAGGTTCGAGCACCATAAAGAAGCACCGAAGTAACTGTTTAGTGCTATAACTATTCGAGCTATCTTAAAACGACTATCGCAAAGGAATTTGCTTCTTGCGTTGTGGAATCTTGCCCTATGGATTTATTCGGTTGAAGTGCACGGGGTGTCAGGGCTCGCGGATTCTGGGATTTAGGTGCAAGGGTCGCGGTTTCTGCGCCAGTTGCGGCGCAGGCGTATGGAGCAAGCGGCGGATCGGCTGGAGCGTGAAGTGTGGCCCGTAGCAAATGCGAGACAATTTGTTTTGACCTTCCCGCACCAAGTACGCCACTGGCTTGCGAACTCGCCCGAGTTGTTGGCCGATGTGGTACTTGTAGTGACCGGGGTGATCCAAGACTTTTATGAAGATTCCACCCTGCGGGGGATGGACAAAGAACAAGTATCGATGCATCAATATTGTGCACTAAGCATGGCTAAACGCACATTGCTCCGTCAGCCAATCAATGCTATTTTAATAGCTGATCGGCTAAATTTCTTAATCAAAAATAAGCCGACTATCCAATAAAAGCACGCTAATCGGCTGAGATACTTAAATATGCCAACGAAATCAACAAGTAAAATAATAGGCCGCAAGGACGAACAAACGACCTTAAATCAATTAGCAAAGTCCAATCAAGCAGCCATTGTGGTTGTTCATGGTCGCAGGCGGGTCGGCAAAACCACATTAATTGAACATGTTTTCAAAAACCGCGCCCTCCTTAAGATTGAAGGAGTTGAAACTGGTAATAAAGCGCGACAAATCGAAACAGCTCTTCTTATGCTCTCTCAATACTTTAAAGATCCAACTATTGCCAGGTTGAATTTTACTAGATGGCTTGAGTTTTTTGAGTACCTAGCTCGATTTCTTGCGACAGGGACACACACTTTATATCTTGAAGAATTACAGTGGCTCGCATCCTATGACGACGAGCTGGTGAATGATTTCAAACTTGTGTGGGATAATCATTTTAGAAAAAATAGCCAACTTATTACGGTCCTTTGTGGATCGTCACCATCATTTATGGTGAACAAGGTTCTAAAGTCAAAGGCTCTTTATGGACGATCACAGCACGAACTGCATATTGAACCATTTACACTAGATGAATCTATTGAATATTTTGGTAATTCCTATTCTTTAAATGCTGTTATGGACGGTTACTTAAGTATTGGCGGGATCCCTGAGTATCTTGCTTATCTCCGACAATCCAAATCTATTTATTTGGATCTATGCAAGCAGTCATTTCTCAAGAACAGTTATTTTCTTAATGAATGTGAGCGTGTGTTTGTCAGTAGTCTGGCAAAGAATGAAAACTATCGCAAGATTGTTGCCCATCTCGCAAAAGTGCGCTTTGCAACAAGACCAGAAATCGCCAAAGCCCTTTCAATTGATCCCGGTGGCAACCTTAGCACATTACTTCAGGACCTCGAGATGTCTGGATTTATTCGCACTTATGTACCATATGATAAAAGTGAGACCAGCAAACTTGTGCGCTACGAAATAGCCGACCACTACTTACAATACTATTACCGATTCATCGCTCCCATTCAGAAAAAAATTAATCAAAACATGTATGCAGATCAACCGACCAAAGCTCTAAATCTTGCAGATTACCAACAATGGCTAGGTTATAGTTTTGAACGTTGGTGTCGCCACAATCACACTCGGATTGCAAAAATATTAGGATTTAGCGCTGTTCAATATGATGTTGGTCCATTTTTTTCGAAAACGACCCCGGAGAATTTTCAAATAGATTTAATCTTTTCGCGTGCCGACAAAGTTCTAACTATTTGTGAAATTAAATACACAAAAGCACCTGTTTCAAAAAATGTGATAAAAGAGTTTGAGCGAAAAATGGAGCATTTTACCATTCCATCTCGTTTCAGCGTCCAACGCGTATTGATTTCGGCAGAGGGCGCAGAATCTAGTGTTAAGGATGCCGGTTATTTTGACCACATCATTGATTTACAAGAATTGGCGCGTCCCTCTTCTCGTTAATCTGTCCTAAAGCTGCTGACCTCATTGAGAGATCAGCATGATGGGGTTCGAGGATTTCTAAAAGATAAATGCAAGTAAATGCCGATACCGCTGGGGGCCCGTCACCGTCAGCTGTAGACATTTGTATTGTTTTGATGAGTATTGATTTACGTGTTGCTGGTGATTTGCTAGTGATTCTGCTATGGCTATTTACCAACGTCACACCCCTGAGTCGACGGCGCTCTATCAGACGGTCGCCTGCGTGTGGCCTGGTCTTAGGGCTGAGTATGCCGCAAGTGACGCTCCGATTGCAGGTCATGTTGAAACAGAATTTGAGCGTTATCTGCGTTGCGGGATCCTGCAGTACGGATTCGTGAAGCTCAAGTGCACAGCCTGCGAACAGACTCGCTTGCTTGGTTTTTCCTGCAAAAGAAGAGGTTTTTGTGCCAGCTGCGGCGCTAGACGCATGGAGCAAACTGCTTTGCGCCTAGAACGAGAAGTGTGGCCCGTTGCTAATGCTCGTCAATTCGTGCTGACATTTCCTCACCAGGTGAGGGGGTGGCTTGCTCATTCGCCGGAGTTGTTGGCGGAGGTGATATTGGTTGTTACCGATGTTATCAAAGAGTTTTACGAAGACAGCATTTTGCTTGATTCTGAGCAAGACTCTGTTTCGATGCCAACACATGGTGCTATTACATTTGTGCAGCGTTTTGCCTCATCACTTGCGCTTAACCCGCACCTTCACTTCATTGCTCTTGACGGCGCATTTGCTCAAACAGCTAAGGGCAAGAGGTTCTATCCTGTTCACTACTTTGACACGGAATCAGTACTCGCGATTCTTCACGGCATATGTCACTGGACATGCGTCGCGATTTCGCAAGCACGTTACAATAAAACAAGGGTGATTAATGATATTGTGTTCCAAACAAAATTACTCTCGTTCAATGCTTCCGTAGAAGCAGCCAGGGCAGGCGAGCATGGCAAGGGTTTTGCGGTGGTGGCAGAAGAAGTTGGAAACTTGGCACCGATGAGTGGAAATGCTGCCAAAGAAATCTCAACCATGCTCGAAGGCAGCATTCAAAAAGTCGAACGGATTGTTGAACAAAGCAAGACAAAGGTGTCGCTGCTATTGCAGTACAGAAAAGACACCGTCGATAAAGGGATCCGCACTGCCGAAGAGTGTGACCGCGTCTTGGATGATATTTTGGCAAATGTAAGTCGTGTCAATCAGATGGTTGCAGAGATCTCAACCGCGAGCCAGGAGCAGGCGATGGGTGTACAAGAAGTGACGAAGTCGATGAATCAATTGGATCAGGTCACGCAACAAAATTTAGGTGTGGCACAACAGTCGTCGACTTCGGCAGAGCATTTAAATGGCCGTTCTGAAGGATTGAAACGTGTTTCGTTTGAGCTGCTAGATCTGATCGGTACCCAAAAAACTAAAACTGCGGAGACACAAACGCAGGTATCAAACGTCACCGCGTTGAATCCGCGGTCGTCCTCAGTCATGAAAGCAGCAAAAAAGAAGCGGGCTTAAGAGGTTAGTGAGTAAGTAGAAGTAGGGGAAGAGGTTCAACGCAATACCTGAACGTCACTAACCCATTCCCACTCGAATGCTCCACCGTGAGTCTGGAGCTTAACCCTCGTACCCTTTTCCACTGCATCGAAAACTTCGGCATCGACCGCCACCTTTTCGATTGCTTCACCACGCCGCCACGATTCAAGCACTAGAATCGGCGCATGACGCGATGGTTTGTACTTGTCGCGCACTTGCGCTGTTACGGCATGAGCCTGCGAATCATCAAAGAGACCGTTGATCAGTACTAGCACGGGTGTTGTAGCATAGAACACCGGGATGAATGAAAGCAGCAGCACAAAGGCGAAGTGCCCTAGGCTTGCGTCGCGAAACGAGAAGCCTTTACCGAATAACTGGCGCCAAACCCACCGCGCAATTACGCTGGTCACGGCGATCGTCGCGACCCAAATTATAATCTGATGTTCGGAAATCGAAACCACCGCATACGGCGCAAAGCTTGCGACGAGCCCCACTCCAACTATAGTTATCGCGACATACCCGGATTGCATTAGACCGCGCCCATCTCTATTTTGACTATTGCTGCCCATAGCATCGCCTCAACATGCGCAAAGTTATAAGGAGTTGATGATTATACAACATTATTCTGGAAAAGGTCTTGCATCAAGCAGCGAAAGATGCCATCGCTGATTATGCTGCTGAGTATCAGTCGCAATGGGGCAGACCTATGGCTCCTGACATGTATCTCTTCAAATCTCAACAAGGTGTGAATCGTCGACTCAGTCGTTCGCAGATCGCAAAGGTGATGCATGACAGTGTGCCGCAGTACGGTACCAGACAGAGGGGGAGGACAATTATGGTTTAAACTCTTATTTGGTATTTAGCCGCATGAAAGATGAGGACGGGCTGGAAACAGCTTGGACCTCGAGATCGGCTTTCAGGAGCTGGCCTCAAACCACTCCAAGCTGCTGCAATAAAGAGTTGTGGTAGTGAGCATTGGAGTAAAGTGATGGGAAGACCATCGCAGGTGTGGGCTAGGGAGATGAGGGCAACCAAACCTTCGAAGACGCGTCGATAATACCTAAGCGATGTCAAAACCAGGAATGTGTTGTGGTCCTGGGATAAGTTTGCGAGACACCTGATTACTGCGCAAATGGCATCCGGCGTAAAGAAGGCATGAACCTAGCTTGGGCTTTCATGCGGAACTGCGGGAACCAGTCGCCTCAATGTTAAGGGAGAAATCCAAGCGGGAGAAACGTAAGGGCGAGAGTACCGATGTGAGGGACTGGGGCGGACCAATCTGTATGAGTGTTGAGAGTTCTGTAATGGAACTGGAACAAAAAGATTGGGTCAGACAGCTAAAATTTATGATTCAACTGATGCTATTCAGGAGGAAATCGTGAAAGAAGCAAAACCGTTCGTAATTTCAAAACAGCTGGTGATGGAGGCTTTTAAACGTGTAAAAGCAAATGCCGGGGCAGCTGGCGTAGACGGGAAATCGATTGAAGAATTCGAGAGGAATTTAAAAGGCAATCTGTACAAAATTTGGAATCGAATGTCATCAGGAAGTTACTTCCCACCTCCTGTGAGGGCGATGGCGATTCCAAAGAAATCCGGAGGCGAGAGAATACTTGGTATGCCAACTGTCTCTGACAGGGTGGCGCAAATGGTGGTGAGACTTTGCTTAGAGCCGAAAATCGAGCCTGAATTTTTGACAGACTCATTCGGCTATAGGCCAAACAAATCAGCATTAGATGCCATAGGTGTCACGAGGCAACGCTGTTGGAAATTTGACTGGGTCTTGGAGTTTGATATCGTTGGACTGTTCGACAACATTCCACACGATCTGTTATTAAAGGCGTTGCGACGTCACACAGATTGTTCGTGGACGATTCTTTACATCGAAAGATGGTTAAAGTCGCCAATGTTAATGGCAGATGGAACGAGCAAACCTCGAGATAGAGGAACTCCGCAAGGCGGAGTTATCAGTCCGCTCCTTGCAAACCTATTTCTGCACTATGCATTCGATGTCTGGATGAAAAGAAATCATCCAGACCAAAGGTGGTGTAGATATGCCGACGATGGATTGGTGCACTGCGAGACGCAGAGCCAGGCCGAGCAAATGATTGGTAAGTTGGAAGCAAGGTTGCGGGAGTGCGGGTTAGAGCTGCATCCAAAGAAAACGAAGATCGTATATTGCAAGGATGCCAATCGTAAAGATAGTTATCCGAACACGAGCTTCGACTTTTTAGGATACACGTTCAGAACTCGAACACAATTGAATCAGCGAGGAAAATTATTCGCTGGCTTTTCTCCAGGAGTGTCCAGGTCTGCTCTGAAATCGATGCGGAAAGAGATTCGCCGATTTCGTATTCGCTCGGACCTCAAGATCGAGGATATAGCTAATCTATACAATCCTAAGTTGCGAGGCTGGATCGCCTATTATGGAAAATATTTTCCATCGGCGATGTCTCCAATGTATCGTCATTTTAACGTCACTCTGGTCGACTGGCTCATGCGGAAACACAAGTCTCTGCGCGGACATAAAACCAGAGCGGGGAAATTTGCCGAACAGATTACTAAACAGCAG
Source organism: uncultured Polynucleobacter sp. (assembly GCA_964624705.1). Taxonomy (GTDB): domain Bacteria; phylum Bdellovibrionota_B; class Oligoflexia; order Oligoflexales; family RGVZ01; genus CAMDKS01. The sequence continues at coordinate 16,436 of CAZUYQ010000057.1, read as the reverse complement.
CCAAAGCTATTCTATCATTGGGCGATAAAGAAAACGGGTGTGTTTGTCTGATGGGAGCGGTGTGAGCCGAGAGATTCCCGCACCGTTCTACGAGGGCCTGAGGGGGAAGATCCGTCGGGCTACTCTCCTTTACGACGCTCACCGCATGACCGGTAAGTTAGGTTTTCACGCCTTGCGAAAAACTTACGCGGTTCGTCTGTACAAATTGCTTGGCAAAGACCTTGTGAAAACCCAGAGGGCCATGGGCCATGAGTCGGTGAATAGTGCAGTAAAATATTTGCAGGATTTTTCTGCAGAAGATATCGATCAAGCGATTCTCTCAGCATAGTAACACTGCAGCAGCGCCAAAAAAATCTTCAAATCAAATCTAGAAAAACCAATCGCGTCATTGGGAAAGAAGTCATATGAAATTTTTTAAATTCAATCGTTCTGGTGAAATCACAGCTGTATCGAATCAACCGTTCCTTTTAAAGCTCTTACCGATGCGCGTTTTGCCTGTTGGATCTCCAAAAACCCGAAATATGGGAACAATTCGAGTCCCTGCAGAATCGGAAACGCTATTGAGTTCTATCTTTTCGATAAGACCTACTTCATCATCTGAGGCTGATGCAGCCGCTCTTGCGAGCTTCAAGCGCCTGATCCATTATAAAATGCTCGATCTTCTTCAGACCATAGCCTGAGAAGCCCAACGTCAGGATCGTTCCAAATATCACCAAGATATCATCGAACTTTAGCATGAGCTTTCCTCGTAAGCTCAAGAGTGGAGAGCCGCAGTATTTCTGGCAAAAAAACGAAAACCGCGGACCAAGGAAAGTTCTTGGTCCGCGGTTCGAACCTTTTCTCTCTCGTCGCTTGACCAAATCTTGACCGATGTACCTGTTGCAATGGGGTTGCATTGTGGTTGCCGAGGTTGCCTTTTTTCACAAGGGTAGGAAGGCTTGTCTTTTTTAGTTGCCAAATATGGCAACTTTATTTAGTATAGAAAATGGGGTCCATTGTTATGGAACGGCGTGAGTATCAGATTTCGTTGACGGTAAATAATCGCTCCATACGAACGGTTGTTATTGATCCGCATTTTGAATTGAAGCATTCAGCATCTATTGATGACCAGATTATTCTGGGACTGGTGAAGCAACTCGATGGAAGGTTGTTCGAGCCTGATGTCACTACCGGATCATTTGCCTACTTTGTCACGGACAGAATTCTATTGGCTGGTAAGGCATACAAACTCGTGTGGTTGCTTGAAGATGATGCTCTCTATATTGGCGTTATAAATGCATTTAGAAGGAAGACGAAATGAAGTTTCCTAGCAAAAAAACATTAGACTCTATGCGCAAGAAGCTCGCAAAAGCAGAAGGGACTCTTATGATCTCGCCTGATGCTTCGCCCTTAGAAAAATTTCGGTGGGATCTTTGCCAGAAGTTTGTTCGATATAAGATGGACCATGACTTAAGCCAAGATCAATTGGCCGAGCTGCTCGGTGTCGATAAGGCGAAGGTCAGCAAGATCCTTCATCACCGGATCGATGAATTCAGCACGGATAGGCTCGTGACCCTCTATCAAAAGATTGATCCAGATATTGTGATAAAGGTTAGTGGACTTTGATCTTGTTGATTGGGGCGGTGGTCCTTGTCGAAAAGGATCACTTTGGTCAGACATCGCTACTTTTTATTTGAGAAGCATTTTATTTCGTTCTGGCAGCGTTGTTGAGCTTCCCGTCTGTATATGGTCTCACCGGTTCTGCAAGAGCAATTTCGAATGGAATCTGCGCTCCCTCTCCTTATCGCTCCATCGATCTGTCTTAAAGAAGACGATCTGGACGGAAACCAGGGTTTGAGTGAGCAGGTCTTACCTCTCTTGCCATTACTTCGTGCTCTCTTGCCATTACTTCGTGCTCTCTTGCCATTACTTCGTGCTCTCTTGCCATT
>CAZUYQ010000057.1:8814-14408 GCA_964624705.1 uncultured Polynucleobacter sp. | reverse complement strand
ACTTCGTGCTCTCTTGCATTCTCGTGGAGGAACTTCAAAAACTCTATGCCAGATCTATACTTGCGCGTGACTTGCTAGTGCTACTTTGAATTCTCCTCCGTTCTTAAGCAGCGAAAAAATAATACGCGCATTTTTATTCGCACACGCTACGGCAGTCTTGCAGTAGCCTCGTCGTTCTCTAAGCTTATTGACCCACTGACTATACTGGTCGCTTTTGTTCGAAGCCCTGGTGATAATCGATCGTGCACCATGAATCAAAAGACAACGAATATAGCTGTCACCTCGTTTACTAATCCTACCGACGGTATTCTTACCGCCCGTTCCACTGTGAAGAGGTGTTAATCCCAGCCTTTGGAGTCTCTTACACGTTTCATCTTCTTTTGAAAAAATCTTCAATCGCTCTTCAACAGCAGATATCCGCTCTTCCAAATTAGAATGCTCTGCCAATAGATCTACTATCGTTTGACGACACATCGGAGTGAGGGATTGGTCATGCGTTGCAATGAGATCTCTGACCCCTTTAAGGAGGGCCACGATCGTCTTGTTAAAAACAAGACCGCGTTCACCCAAAATTCCTCGCATTTCATTGCAAAGCGCAGTTCTACCTTTTACCAATCTTTCCCGTACTCGATGGATCGCTTGAATATCCATATGTCGCTCGCCTTTTATCGGTACAAAGTGCATGTTTGGTCTGACTGCGGCTTCGGCAATTGCTTCGGCATCTGCAGCATCGTTTTTATTACTCTTTACAAAAGGTTTCACGTAATGCGGTGCAATGAGACGTACCTCATGGCCAAATGATTTAAACTTAGCCCCAAAAAAATGGGCACTAGCACATGCTTCCATCGCCACCGTGCATTGAGGCAGTGTCGAAAAGAAATTTATCATTTGGCTTCTGGTCATCTTCCTGTTGAAGCAGGTCTAGCCAGTCATAGTATTGGCATGGAGTTGAAAAGACGTCTTTGCCAAATCGACGCCTACTATTGTAATATTTTCCATAGGATCCTCCGATTTTAAACGTTGTTATGAATCAACACACCAATACAACCCATACTCTCAATTAACAAAAATCTCTAGCTTTGCTATGGGCCGGTGAGACCATTCCATTGCTCCATTCAGTGTTACGCGTGTGATGCGTGCGAATTTCGAACAACCATAGCAAATGCTCTCGTCACCCAAGGGTCGAACCTTGAGACTGTCCAATAAAGTTTTTGAGATTAGGTATTTACTTGTTGTGATCGCTGCAGCAAATGATCAAAATCAGTTATTGATACCGCTTGGATTGGCCACGGCTGAAAACATTTATGTCTTAAAGGTCTTGTGGCACAAAGCATTAATGGCCGTGGCGGAATCCTTTGCTGTGGTTCCGCAGTTCATCCACATAACCTTGTAAACTTTATCCTTAATGACGCAACTGCACCCAACGCGTACAGTTGCATCGCATTTCGTGGTTTGCCGTGTGCCGTTCATGCTCTAACATCAAATTCGATAGATGAAGATTAATTTTTCATTTGTGATTTTAGCATGCTGCTCTGATTGAAAGGCATCTTATCAGGCGATTTGGCCGCGAGCTCGGAGCCGGTTTTTTCTGATGTTGAAGTTTTACAACTGAAAAATGTCAAGGGAATTGCCACCATAATAGATTTTGTTACAAATCTGAGAAGGGTCATGTGTTTCTCCTGGATCATGTTTTTAAGAAATACATCAAGACACTATTAAATGTCATCACTCGCGTTCCAACAACATCAAATCTTCACACTTGCCTTGTCTTCCACGACTTCACGAAAGCATTGAGATTTGTCTTTGGTACACACAAAAGAAATAAGTTTGAATTGAACATCTGCGGTTTTTGCTTTTCCGTCGATTGTTACCGGAACTTCGAAACCTGCCGTTTCCTCTTTCCAGTCAGAGCGTTTGAGTTCGGTCACTGTCGTCTTCGCGCCCATGATGTTTTTGATTTCAAGCTTCCAAGGCCCCTCTGCATTGATGACGAGTCCATCAGTAGGAACAGTTTTAAAGATAAGTTTTGCCCCATTTTTTTCTTTGACAGAAGTGACTTCAACTTTGGCCTTTGCCGGACCTTTGGCCGCTGCAAAAGAAGGGGAGCTGAATGACGCAATGCTGACGATCAATAGCGTTAGATTTACGAATTTCATGGGACGACTCCTTTAGTGTGATTTTACTTCTTCGTTTTCTTTTTAACTTTTGTTGTTTGATACCCTGCAACTCGACGTTCCACCCGCATTACAACGGGAATACTTTCGATCTTGGTCATAATGTTCTGCAGTTGCGATGCAGATTTCACGGCCACTTCGAACTCTAAATATCCCAGTCGATCTTTACCGACCTGCACCTGAGCTTTACTGATATTGGCACCCATAGCCGATAGAATTGCGGTGATTTCGGCGAGGATACCAGGTTTATCATGCGTCACGACTACGAGGCTTGTAGTGAAGTCGTCGACCGCATCGACCGCAAGGGAGCCCCAGGACGCTTCGACTTTACGGGCTGGGTCCATATCTAAAGCGCGAGGACAGGTGTATCTATGAATGGTGACACCTCGGCCCCGGGTCACAAAACCAACAATGTCTTCACCAGGGAGTGGATTGCAGCAGCGAGCCATAACCACGAGCAAGTTATCGAGACCTGAGACGAGAATACCGCGACCTTTACCTGTGCGTTTCTGAATGGAAACGGCGGATTCTTTGGCTGGGATTGATTCTTCGTCAGCGAGAGATTTTAGATTTTTTGGCGGAGGAAATGCTTTTGCAACAAGTTCTCCGGCATCGAGCTTACCATAACCAACTTGAACATAGAGATCATCAATATTGGCTTCGCGGCTAGCTTTTATAAGCGTTTGAATTTGTCCAGTACGTTCAAGGTTATCCATCTCAAAATTGCGACTAGCAAGTTCCTGAAGCAGTAGGTCTTTACCGAGGACTTTGCTGCGTTCACGTTGTTCGCCACGTAAGAAAGCACGGATGCGATTCTTAGCCTTAGAAGTCGTGACAAACGACAACCAGTCTTTGTTGGGTTTCTGTTTGGGTGAAGTTAGGATTTCGACAATATCGCCGCTTTTAAGTTCTTTTTTAATCGGAATCATCCGACCGTTTACTTTTGCGCCTACTGTGGATTGACCTATTGCCGAGTGAACGGCAAAAGCAAAATCGAGAGCTGTCGCTTTCGTCGGTAGCTGGAAGACATCGCCCTTAGGTGTGAAAACAAAAATCTCCTCATCAAAGAGGTCGACTTTTACGGCCTCAAGAAATTCATCGGGATCTTTGAGTTCTTTTTGCCATTCGATAATTTGCCGAAGCCAGCCCATCTTATCCATATCTGGATTGTTGGTGCCAGCAGGTGTGTTACCCCGTTCTTTGTAGTTCCAGTGGGCCGCAACACCAAATTCGCAGACCTCATGCATCTCGCGGGTCCTAATTTGAATTTCGCAGGGCTCACCACTTGGTCTTATGACGGTGGTATGTAGCGATTGATAAAAGTTGGCCTTCGGCATCGCGATATAATCTTTAAAGCGGCCTGGCATTGGTTTCCACATCGCATGAACAACGCCAAGGGCCTCGTAGCAATCTTTAATAGAATCGACGATAATACGGAACGCAAATAGATCATGAACATCCTCAAATGCCAGATCGCGGTCCATCATCTTTTTGTAAATCGAATAAAAATGCTTAGGGCGCCCTGTGACTTGGACATCTTTAAAGCCATATTTATGGAGTTCACTCAGTAATATATCTTTGACGTCATCGATATATTTTACTCGTTCGGCTTTTTTGGCTGCAATCTTCTTTTTGAGTTCGTCATAAATTTCGGGTTTTAGCTGACGCAGGCAGAGATCTTCGAGTTCGCTCTTTATACCATAAATACCGAGTCGATTCGCAAGCGGAGCATAAATATCCATGGTTTCTTGAGCAATGCGAATACGTTTTGCCGGAGGTAGAGCTTTGATAGTTCGCATATTATGCAGACGATCGGCTAGTTTGATAATAATCACTCGTAGATCTTTGGCCATCGCAATGACCATTTTTCGGAAATTTTCTGCGAGTTTTTCTTGATTCGAACGAAACTCAATCTTGGCAATTTTAGTCAGGCCGTCAACAAGATCTGCGACCGTTTTACCAAAATCACGTTCGACATCTTCAAGGCTAACGTGAGTATCTTCTACCACATCATGAAGTAGGGCAGCGGTGAGCGAGGCCATATCGACTTTAAGGCTTGCAACGATCAATGCAACTTCTATGGGATGAGTGACATACGGCTCACCACTATGACGTTTTTGATCACCGTGACAGCGGGCCGCGTACTCAAATCCTTTACGAAGAATCGCCTCGTCGAACCCCGGGACATTGGTTTTTGCCAATGCCACTAATTCGCGGAATATCTCTTCAGGATCGCGCGGTGCAGGTCCAGAGGGGTTGGTAGCTGTGTCTTTTGGAACCAATGCCGCCATGCTAGATGATTCCTGTCGTGGTCAATGCGTTATTGAGCAAACTCAATTCTCAAATTCTGGATAAGAGGCGATGTGTCAAATTCCTGAAGAAGGCGTTGGCATATTGTAACACCTTCGGCATGAGAAATGCTGGAATGCTTTCCTTCGACTAGAACACGTTTGAGTTCTTGATAGGCCTTTTCGCGGTCATCATTCACAATAAAATGTTCATAAAGATGCCCGACTTCGATCTCTTGTTTTGCTGTCACCAATCTTCGCCAGCGATCGGCGAGTTTGTCCGTGCCTCGACCTTCTAGACGACGCCAGAGCTCTTCCACCGAAGGTGGAAGGATAAACACCGTGACGGCTTCGGCAAGCTGGTTGACGACACTGCGGCAGCCTTGAACATCAATTTCTAAAAGAACATGATGATTTTTTGCAAAGATGCGATCGATTTCGCTACGGCTCGTACCGTATAAATTTCCAAATACATCAGCCCATTCAAGCATAAGACCGCGCCGAATCATTTGTTGGAAATCTTCTTTCGCGACAAAATGATAGGACTCACCGTCGACTTCACCGGTACGAATCGTACGCGTAGTATGACTGATAGAAATTTCCACGTTCGGAAATTCCTTCATGAGTCTGGTATTCAGTGTGGTCTTTCCAGTCCCTGATGGTGCAGAGACAACGAAGACTTTTGGCATCGGGCCATCCCACAAAAAAGCGTTTCTTAGACAGTCGAGAAAAGCCAATTTCCCTAATCTAAATCATAGTTTATCGGCTGTATGCATGCAAAGGGTAAATCATTTCCAGTTGGTTTTTTGTCGGTAGGAATTGCAGGTTGTTAAGGAATTTGGTCAAATATGGATATGATTTCAATAAATTCCAATAAATCGTTATTTTCATGCCAACGCAGCTTTAAAAGCTGGATGGGCAAGTTTTACCTGTTTTATATGCCTCTGGGGGCTGCTTATTTGTCGGTCACTGCATGTGGACGGCAGCCAGACTTTTTAGAGCCGCCTGCTATTTTACCTGCCATTGAGCTCGCCACTGCGACTCAAATTTCAGCCGGGACGGTGACACAGAATAGTTACATCGTGATGTTTCGTGGTGAATACGAGGTAGCGGCAGCCGGCGGCTTTCGCGA
>CAZUYQ010000057.1:8299-8804 GCA_964624705.1 uncultured Polynucleobacter sp. | reverse complement strand
GAACACACCCGAGTCCATATTCTTCTCCTCGTTTCACGATGAATATCAGTATCACTATTTGCGTCTCATGGATGAAGTCGCTAGTGACGCACGGGTCAAAGACGTCGACGTGCTCACAACACTTGACCTGTCGCGTAAGCAAAGTGCGCAGTGGTCGCCAGAGTTTGATGCCCCAGCTGCCCTTCGACTTTTCTGGGATGATGACTCCGCTGATAACGTCACCGGCGTGATGTCGCGTGTCGATTTTTCTACGCAAAAAGATGCAAGTGAAGTTTTAAAGGAATGGGAAGCTAAGGGACTGATTTGGTATGCAGAGCCAAACGGTAAAAGTTTGCTTTCCGAAGATGGGACTTGGACTAAGCGCAGTGCAGCTTATAAGGCTTTGGAGGCACCTGATGGTTTATGGTGGCATAAAAATATAAATCTCGCTGCCGCAATGGCCGCAATTGATGGCGTATCGGGTCGAGCAAGCGACGCAGATATTGAAGCATCTCCGCCGGTGATC
>CAZUYQ010000057.1:4112-8289 GCA_964624705.1 uncultured Polynucleobacter sp. | reverse complement strand
TTGGCCGGTTGGAACAAGTGCCGCAGGGGAGAGCTTGCCGACATCGCAGAAGGGTGGTCATGGCACTCACGTTGCTGGTATTATTGCCGCAACCGCCAGCGCAGACCGAGGTGTTGGTGGTGTGTGTCCAGTCTGTAAAGTGATGATTGTTAAAGTCGCGGACTCAGAGGCTGGCGATACGAACTCAGATCCAAAAATTCGTGATGATTCGCAGATTCGTGGGCTAAAGTACATCACAAGATTTAAGAAAAATAATGCGAACGTGGTCCGCGTCGCAAATTCTTCGTTTGGTAAATACTCGCGATCGCGAAGCGTCGCTGTTTTAGTAGATGCGCTGCGCAAAACTGGTAATGGCACCATCGTGATTGCAGCCGCTTCTAACGAAGATTCCATGATTCGTTCGTATCCGGCTGCTTTATCAAATGCGGTTGCGGTTGCTGCATTGCGAGAAGATAACCAGAAGGCAAAGTATTCAAATTTTGGACCATGGGTTGATATTGCGGCTCCTGGTGGTCGAGGAAATGGTGATTCGGGAGATGCCATCAATAGCACATGGCCAGGTGATCAAATTTATGGAACGTCTGGAACTTCCATGGCCTCTCCGGTAGTGGCGGGTGCAGTTGGGCTGTATTTGGCAGTTTTCCCGAATTCAGATCTTACTGCGTTGCACACACGTTTACTCGATACAGCAGATGGCTCTATATATACAGGAGACACGGCAGCGGCACAGTTTAATGCTCAGAACTACTATCAGAAGATCTCAGGTGAAGACGCACGAAGGCCTTTACTCGGTTCTGGGATTCTCGATGTTAATAATTTCATTACTAATAAACGTAAGGTGGCGGTTGGTAAACCCTTGGACCGCGTCAGTCCTGGCTGTGCCACGATCGGGTTCGCGACATCAAGTGAAAATGGATTGTACTGGCTGGGTATTTTATTGGGCTCGCCAGTGCTAATGCAGCTTTTGCGGAGAAGGATGAGAGGGTAATGCTTTCGTTGTCGGTCGCGTTTCATGTCGGTTCTGCCGTGCTCCTGGTCTTCTTATTTGTGCGTTTGGCGCAGTACCGGCGCTGGCTGCGGTTTTTCCGTAGGTGGACAAATCCTCATGCTGCTGGAATCGTTGTTGGGGAGCCCTTCCGCGTCTTAAATGATTTTGCAAAGGCTTTGGATATCTCTTGTGAGGGAGCAATACCCAAAAATGAGGTACCGGTTCGTATTTCGTTGGCGTCCTTATTCCGTCTTCATCTAGAGTGCGGTATTCAGGAGATAAGGTTCACCGCTGCAAATAACCAAGGGGTTTCTTTCGTGTTGGATCGCTCTTCGGCTACAATAGAAGAAGATCAAAGATCCATCGAGCTATCGTTTGCAAATACATTGCAGGTCAAACTTTTAACTCAGCCATAATAAGCAAGTTTGAAAAGTGCTCCTGCAGATGGATTCAGGAGGTTTAAATGTCAAAAATTTTATTCATTGCTATGGGCGTTATATTAAGCTTCTCAGGATGCGCGACGACTGCACCAAAAAATCCTAAAGAAGTGAAGGAGGCTCCGACCATCGGGAAAGATATGCCCCTGGAAGATGCTCTGCAGGCAGGCATTGACTTCGGTGGAGATACAGCGCGTAGTGTTCGCAAACTGGTGACCAAACGCAAAGAATGGCCACTAGCAGAACGCTTTTTAGCGGACGCGATTCAAGAAGGCATTATTAAATATGAAAATATGCAGCTCGTAAACGCGCTGATGTTGTACGTTGCAGGGCCAGTCAAGCCTTCGGAAGTTCTCTTTCAAAAGATGGTGAGTTCTGGACGTCCTCTTGCGCGCCAACTTGGATGGCAGATGGCGGCGGCACTTCCTGGTAAAGTGATGAAACAAGCGATCGAACGAGAAATGAATCGGGCGCTGATGGAAGGTGAAGAGGCCGATATCCTGATTCCGCAGATGGCTAACGCAGTGGAAGCAAATAGAATGGTGAGTGCGTATACCATGGTACGCCAAGGCTTGATGACAACTGGCCATGAAGATTTTGCTTCGGCTATGGCGACCTTAAATCCAGAACAGGCAAGTGCCGACTTCCTTGATTATCTATCATTATGTCCACCCGAAGAATTACGTCAGATGACAGTAAGTTCTGTTAATGTATATGCAGCGATCATCGCGCTAAATCATATGCGGAAACATCCACCCGCAATGAGTCATCCAAATTTAGAAATTCTTTATTATTATGCGATATCGCGTAATTCTGCGCTCAATGATCTGGGCATGTCGCTGGTAGATCAGCTGGGTGAAAGGAATCGTCAGCAAATGGTGATTACACTCACTCGCCTTCCTGCCTGGGCACAGGTCTCGTTTGTGGAAGGATCGCGTCGCAATCTAACGCCTGGTCGTAGAGTGTTTTTGAGCGAGTTAAAAAATCTCTCTCCTCAAGCTGAAGTAGCTGAAGAGCTTGGTGAGATGAAGATGTAATGGCTGAGAACAGTCATTCGACATTCATTACAGATACTCGATGGTTTTACCGCGATCTTGATGTTGCTGATTCTTTTGAAGCTGCAGCAAATGGTATCGGTCAGGCTGAGCTTCCGGCAGACTGGTGGATTGTCGTTGCTGACGTAGTCGGATCTACGAAAGCCATTGAATCCGGGCTCTATAAAAATGTGAATACGGTTGGTGCCGCAACTATTATGGCGGTCCTAAACGTCGATAGATCTATTCCTGTACCCTATGTTTTTGGTGGCGACGGTGCATTGATGGCAGTGCCTCAGTGTCTGGTGGAGAAAACAAAAAGTGCCTTGTTGGGTGCGCAGGCGATGTCTCGCGATGCATTTAATATGGATTTGCGGATTGGGATGATTCCGATGAGCGAATTTATCGCGAAAGGTTGGAAGACGTCTGTTGGGAAATTTCGCCAAAGTAAGAAAATGTTTCAAACAAGCCTCAGTGGAGTCGGTTGGGCGAAAGCAGATGCTCTTATGAAAGATTCAACCACAAAAGATAGATATGAAATTATTGAAAACGATGTTTATAAGCCAGAGGCTGATTTCACTGGCTTTGAATGCCGATGGCAACCGGTTCCCGCACGGCATGGACATAAATTAGCTATTGTCGTTCAGGCAAGATCTACAGATTCGCAGAGAAATAGCGTTGTTTATGACCAACTACTTAGTACCGTTTATCAAATCTATGGCGATGTTGAAGATTGCCATGCAGTCGATGAACCAAGCTTAAAATTAGCAACGACAGCGAGTGGTGAATTGAAGGTCAGGACCTATGGAGAGAGTCAAGTATCCAAAACGTTGTATGCTTTGGTCATCGCTTTGATGTCGATTTTTTCTAGAATCGCCTTTCTTTTAAAACTTCAGACCGGAAATTTTCATTGGGGCAACTATCGCCAAGACCTGATCCAGAATACCGACTTTCGCAAATTTGATGGTGCGATGAAGATGGTTGTAGACGGTAATGATGAGCAACGAGATCGACTGACTGCCTGGTTGGATGATCAAGAGCTTCAAGGACGTCTATCTTATGGTCTTCATCAATCGCCAGCAGCGATTGTGACATGTTTAATTTTCTCTCATAGTGATCAGCATACTCACTTCGTGGATGGCAGCGATGGCGGTTATGCGATTGCAGCCAAATATTTGAAACAGAAGTTGGCGAACCATGCTTCTTGACCGAAGTTATGCTCATAAGCCGTTGTTTATACTTTGCTCGCTCCTCACCCTCGTTTCTTCCGTTGCGACTTATTCTCAGCAGCAAGTACCTCTAACTTTTAAAGAATGGCGTGGAGAAATTTTAAGAAAACATGAAGGAGCTCTGTACCTGCGATGGCAGGCAACAGGATTTCGCAATGGGACGAGTGGCATTATCAATGTGACGTTCTACAATATCATTCAGCAGAAAAATTTGGTGATTAGCCAAAATCAAGCCCCGGTGGACTCTTTCCCAAGAGAAATGTGGCGTGTGCCTTCAGGAAAGTATCGAATCGATCGTATTGATACGGTGGATGGACGTGGTATCCGAAGAACTTGGCAACCGGCCGAAAAATCCAAACTACTGGTATTAGTTCCACGTAATAGCTTATCAAATCTTGGTATTTGGACCATGTCTCCAGAAGGTGCGTCTAATCTAAAGGTCACGTTTGCGGATGCGAAGAATACTTATTCAGAGGAAAATCCCAAGGC
>CAZUYQ010000057.1:3422-4102 GCA_964624705.1 uncultured Polynucleobacter sp. | reverse complement strand
CGGAAAGAGAGTTCTATCTGCGGCCTTAAGTCAGACTGGAGGCGGCAAGGAGTTGCATGCGGTTGCGAGCACGACCCGTCAGATTAGTATGTTTTTCCGGCTCGATCTTTATAAAGATAATGCCTTCAATAGCGATGTTATCCAAGCCCTGCAAGGCTTTGATAGTAAATTGCGAGGTTGCTATACCGGGGCATTGAACGAAAATAACGCACTTCGTGGTAATATAGTACTAAAGCTCCTAATCTCTGAAAAAACTGGAACTATTAGGCAAATCCGTAGATCGGGCGGCAGTCTTGTCGACGGTGGTTTAACAAACTGTCTCGTAAAAGAGCTATTACAGATTCCGTTGCCAGTGCGAAAAAATATGATCGGCGAACTTAGTTTCATGTTTGATATGACTCAGAAATAGAAACTCAAAGAAGGTCTCTGCGTGTCACAAGAAGAAGCAAATTTACAGACCATGCCGAAAACGCGTCGCAGTGTAAAAAACTATGCGTTGCAACCTTTGCTGCAAGTTAAACTGGGGTTTTATAGTGTCATCTTTTCCATCATTTTTGCTGCAGCAGTAGGTTTTATTTTGTATTTCCATCTCGGGAAATTGATGTCAATTGTTTTCGAGTTGACTGGTGTAGAAGATGAAGTTCGTGATTTGATAAACCAGTATGTTGCACCGGCACGTC
>CAZUYQ010000057.1:0-3412 GCA_964624705.1 uncultured Polynucleobacter sp. | reverse complement strand
TATTGCGATGACGGTATATGTAATAGCAACACTGGTTCTCAGTATTAAGTATACGCATAAGTTGGTTGGCCCAACCATCGCATTTCGAAGGCATATACGGATGATTGCTGACGAACAATGGGATTATCGAACGAATTTACGTGATGGGGATGCATTTAACGAAGTCGCCGACGATCTTAACAGGCTGTCATCATATCTCGGAAAAAAATATGGGAAGCATAGCGGATGACACAAAAAAATAGCGATTTACAACTGCCAAATCGTGATTGGTTCGTCGCTGCTATCGAATGTGACGGCTCCGTTTCCCATTGTTTAGCAGCGGTACTAAACGAGCTCGAGCAGCGTGCCAATTTAGTAAGAGCGCTGCAGAAATCTATCGGTGAAAAAATATCGGGCGGTCCAGATACGGTGACAGATATTGGTCAACGGATTAAGACTCTTGAGAACACGCTGCGTTTTCGTTTGAGTATTTTAAGTCCGGAGCGAAAAGGCGCATGGTTTCGGCCAGGCTCAACTATGGGAGGCCCCTTTTCTGGGTCATTACTGAATGAGCCGGTATTTTCGACGTATGATGATGCGCACCATGGTCGGATGCGGAAGGGTGTGAGTGAATGCTGGGAAAAACGTAATTTACTCGATTATCCATTTAGAGCTACTGAGCAGAGCCTTTGGAAGGTGCTGCTAACTTTAAATTTTGAACTTGAATCACTCGATAAATTCAACCCGAGTTTTTCGCGACTATCTGAACTACCAGAAAATCTGCCTAATCTCTTAGAAAGCCGCTCCTTACGAGCCTTTCTTATTAATGTTCGAGCTGAGCTGATTAGTCACCGTGCGAGATTAACTCAGTGTTATTATCAACTGTTGGAAGCTAGTGAGAGATTCTGGCAGCATCATGCGACGGCGGCGAGTCGCAAGACGGGTGCGACGAGAGACGAAGACTCTCAGTCCGCATTTCACTCCAGCTTTAAACAGCGACGTACAGCCACGACGCCGAGACCCTCGCTAAAAACGTCTTCGGACCTGGAAGCGCTGCGTTTTATGGGTTTCCCTGATTATCCAAATCCAGATGATCTTAAACAGCGTTATCACTCCCTCGCCATGGAAATGCATCCTGATCGACCAGGTGGTAATGAGCAACGGTTTAAGTTACTGAACCGCTCATATAAACATCTTGCCAAAGTTTGTCGCTGATATGACAAAGTATTTATTTCTGACATTGATCTTGGTTGCCTGCACTCAAAACAGTCCAGGCGATTCAGCACCAGCACCTGCAGGTCCAAGCGTACCACCCGGAACGGCGGGCGTTGGTTCAATGACTTTTCAAGAAGCAAAAGTTGTTGATCCCATCCTATTCGGCGAATGGCATGACCTCTCAGCGGTAAATGATCAATTTACGACGATTCATGGTGTTGAGACGTGGAGTCTTGGGGAAATCGATGGAAAGTATTTATTAGATCGTAATGTCTTTGGCGGCGATCATTTGAAGTATACCGTTCAGACTAATACAAGTGTTGTTCCACACCAGTTAACGCTCACAGTTATTTACGATTTTAATGCTAAGATTGTCGCAGGCACGAAACAGCTTTGTGTTTATAATATAGCAATCCTCACTCAGGAATTGTTAACTGGCACTCTTTTCGCTCGTTATCAATCTCTGATCTCGCTTCCGCGTCGCATGCTTCAGCTCTCTTGCTCCTTGCCTGGGATTACAAGTTTTCCTACAACAATGGACAACAGTGCTCAGGTTTTTCATAATATTGATGATGGATTCAATCAGCTAAAAGAAAACTCATTCTCGCAAACCTCAACCAGTACTATTGAAGTTCCATTTGACAGTGCAAATCCAGATCATAAAAATAGTTCTTGGAATAAAGAAGCATTGATCGATGGCGTACGATTCACAATTGATTTTACCGGAACGTCACTAGCCTCAGCGACACAGGTTTATATTGTGCATGAGGATGGTACAGCGATTCTAGTTCATGACAAGTTGGCCACTGATAGCGGTAAATTCTTTCGTACAGTGGGAGCTGGCGGATATCCATTGGATACGTCTGCATGGCATGGCAAAGCATTTGGAGACCTCGATAAGTATCGCTTGCGACTTAATGGATTCGTAACGACTGACGTACCCTTATTTCGAGCTGGAATTTATCCGACAATATTACAGTTAAAGCCCTAGTTGGTAAAATAATATCAAATCTGAAAATCTGGCACCGATTCACCATTTTGGCCACGGTATCGCAGCAATGGCTTTTCCAGTGTTACGATAGTGTAGGGTGCAATACTTTGATTTAGCCAAACACTTGAACCAACAACCGAATTATGTCCAACAACGGTGTTGCCGCCGAGAATAGTCGCGTTTGCATAGACGACAACATTGTTTTCGATGGTTGGATGCCGTTTAACATGACGGACAAGATCACCAGAAGCATCCCTCGCAAAGCTTAGAGCCCCTAAAGTAACACCCTGGTATATTTTGACGTTATCGCCAATCACACAGGTCTCGCCGATAACGACTCCTGTGCCATGATCAATAAAGAAGTGCCGACCGATGACCGCCCCCGGATGAATATCAATGCCGGTTTGCGAATGTGCGATCTCAGTCATAAGTCTGGGTAACAAGGGTACATTTAGATCCCGCAAAGCGTGGGCGAGGCGGTAAATCGTCACAGCTTTAAATCCTGGATAGCTGTAAACGATTTCTTCACGACTCTCGGTGGATGGATCGCCCATAAAGTTAGCGTCGAGATCTTCGACGAGTTGCGAGGCAATTTCTGGAAGCTGTTGAAGGAGTTGTCGCGCCGTCAAAGAAGCTTGATCGTAACTCTGTATCTTTACAAGGAGCTGACTAAGTTGATCTTCGAAGGTTTTTAGATCCACTAGACATCGGGCTTGTTCAAGCTCAACATCTTTTGCGGGTTTATTAAAATAGCCGGGAAATAGCAGATACTGCGCCGAGACAAGTAACGACTCAACATCCGATTGAGTAGGCAATTCATGACAACCGACGCGGTGCATGCCATGGTGTGATGCTTGAATCGTGGATAACTGAATAGAAATATCTTCTAAACTGGTCATGTGATTTTTCTTTATTTTTCGGGGTACTGTTGAGTACTTAGATAACGTTCGCAAAGAGCAGGAAAGACAACAACGACGGTCTTCCCTTTATTCGCGGGTCGCATTGCGATTTGCACCGCAGCATGAACAGCCGCACCGCAGCTGATACCGCAGAGCAATCCTTCTTCTTTTGCGAGGCGTCGAGACATAACAAAAGCATCCTCGTCTTCGACCTGAAATACTTCATCAATGATTGCGAGATTTAAAATCGATGGTACAAAGCCAGCACCGATGCCCTGGATTTTATGCTTGCCGGGAGCAATAGGTGCACCTGCTAAACGCTGAGTTA
>CAZUYQ010000056.1:30275-30628 GCA_964624705.1 uncultured Polynucleobacter sp. | reverse complement strand
TTCGTTGTGTGTCCTAAATCTTTTTCTATTTCGGTTTCGTTGTGTGTCCCACTTCTTTTGTGTCCCACTTTCAGCCGAATTCCTCGGCCTCATCGAGAAAAT
Source organism: uncultured Polynucleobacter sp. (assembly GCA_964624705.1). Lineage (GTDB taxonomy): Bacteria > Bdellovibrionota_B > Oligoflexia > Oligoflexales > RGVZ01 > CAMDKS01. The sequence goes on along the minus strand of CAZUYQ010000056.1, from coordinate 30,526 downwards.
CCACCATCTTAAACTTTGTCATCGCCGAAGCGGCGACTATAGCCATTTCACCATCCGCTTCGCTATCATCTTCACGAGCAAGAAGATAAGAATCTTCTTTCGACTGATAATTTAAAACAATCCACATTTCGCGATTGGCACGGTCATAAACTCGAAATGGTACCATCAACATGACCTCCTTCAATAACAACAGACAATAATTTCAAACCAAAAACCTAACATGAATCCCCATCAAGGTCATTAGATCTTCC
>CAZUYQ010000056.1:24645-30161 GCA_964624705.1 uncultured Polynucleobacter sp. | reverse complement strand
AGCGAACTGAGTCTTTCAGTTCTTTGCCAGGACGGAAAACCGGAACTTTACGAGCTGGGATTTGGATTTCTTCGCCAGTCTGTGGGTTACGGCCAACACGAGCCTTGCGGTTTGACGAAGCGAACGTTCCGAAGCCGACTAGCTTAACGCCGTCTTTCTTCTTGATGTTCTTAGTGACCACGTCGATGAATGCATCTAATGCACGCTCGGTGTCTGCTTTTGTCATCTCGGTTGTTTTTGAGATGGCTTCGATGAGTTCTGCCTTGTTCATAGGACCCTCCTTGAAGTCTACGCTAAATGTTACAGGTGATTACCTAACAACAAGAGTTACAAGCTCGTTTCATCTTGTCAAGCATCAAGCACATTGTTTCTAAAAAAAAATTCATTTGCACCCCAAGTGACACATACTGTGCGGAGTTTTGCATCATCGCGGTACCAAAATTCCTCACTTCGAGATAAACTTTTCTCTTGAAAATAAAAACAAAATCGGCCCGAAAAATATTTTGAGGTTTTTAATGGAAATAATTTTGAAAAAAATAATCGCAATTCTGCTGCCAACTTTTGTCTGCGCATTGATATCAAAACCAACAGAGGCGGCACCTTTAGGCGATCGCCTTATCATGAGTGTAAATGGAATCCCTTACTCGCAATTGCAAGTCGAGGGCTATTTAAACATCAAAGAATCTCTTCGTGATGACCCAGCGAAGTCTCAATTAGTAGCCGCCGACAATTGGAGCATCGCATTATCATCCTTCATTAAAGATATGGCCCTTTACCAAGAAGCGAACCGCACCAGTGGTTTCAGGGCTAGCCGCGACCTCGTCACTAAGGCCAGTGAGCGGGTACAGCAAACTCTGCAGAGCAATCCCCGATTCAAAACAAGGTTCGTTGAACTCGGCATCGATGCGCCATTAATCCGTGAATATATCGCTCGCATTTTAGCCATCGAAAATCTTCGACGTTCTCGCAATGGGTTATTGACGTCCAAAACCAATCAAAAAAATCAAAACCAATCTGATTGGGAAAATGATTTGATAAAGCGGGTTGTTATTCGCTGGTTCGAGCATGGAAAAACCTACGAGACTATCTCACTTTCAGCGACACCGTAAAATTTTCTTTCGACCGACGATCAGGATCTTACTCATGACTGCTAAGACGTTTTTAGTGCTACCTTATATAAATTCACCCGCTCACCTTGAGCGTTTGAAGGATCTATGTCGTAATTGGGAAGCCCGTAACGAATTTTGGCCCTATGATAGTGTGATCGAATCATTAAAGGTGCCCGAAACAAATTTATGGTTTGCACAGGAAGCCTGTAACGATCGATGGTTAGGCGCAATATTTATTAGAAACACTGGCGATGATGTGGAGTTGTTGTATATCCATACGATCTCAGACGCTCGAGGACAGGGAATTGGTCGATCGATGCTAAGGCAAGTTTTAGAAAACCTTAGAGAAGATATGGTCCAATCGACGTCAGCAAAGTTTTTCTTGGAAGTGAGAGCTTCGAACTCTGCAGCACAGAATTTATACCGCAGCTTAGGATTTTCAGAGTCTGGTCGTCGAAAAAAATATTACAAGGATGGTGAAGATGCCCTCATATTCGAAACTACCATCTAAAGAACAAATGACGGATATCCTATGGATCCAGACAGGATTTATCGGCGATATTATTCTTACAACCGCTGCTATCGACAAGGCCCGGGAACTTTTCCCCAAAGCTCGACAGCATTTAGTGACAACTAATACCGGTAAAATGGTGCTTGAGAATGGCTTAAACCTCGATTCTCTTCATGTATTCGATAAATCATCTGGACTAGGCGGACTTTGGCAAACGGCAAAAAAAGTACGGACGCATTTGGGTGCAAATGCAATTACCATCCAACCACATCTAAGCACTAGGTCGAGTCTGCTTTCATTCTTAATTGGTGTACCAGTCATTACATTCCGCGAAGCATCTCTCGCGTTTCTAGCCGCGAAGCGCGTTTATAGAATCGCAGTTATGCATGAAGTCGATCGCAATGCTATTTTACTAGAAGCTTTAGATATTCCGCGTCAGATTTTAGTCCCCTTAAGACCCAAAATGCTGGTTAAAGAATTACCTGTTCAGGGGTCACTCGCAACATTACGAACGTCTGCGGAACTTGGAGTAAAACGCTGGATTGGCGTCGCACCAGGAAGTATATGGGGCACAAAGCGCTGGCCCGTAACCAAATACGCGGCGCTGGTTCTGCGTCTTCTCAGTCAAAAAGAAACTGGTGTTGTGCTTATTGGCGGCAAAGAGGAGCAGGATCTCTGTGACGAGATACTAGATTCAACTTTGAAAAGCATGCCACTCAATGAAAAACATTTAATCAATTTGGCAGGGAAGACTTCTCTTGATGATTTAAGATCTCTATTTCCCAAACTTCATCTTGTGGTAACAAACGATAGCTCGCCGGTTCATTATGCAAGCGCATACAACATACCCACACTTGTAATCTTTGGGCCGACTATTCCTGCGTTTGGTTTTGGTCCTCTTGCCGATGACAGTCGTGTCATTGAAACACTAGGGCTCGATTGCCGCCCTTGTGGCAATCACGGGCCACAAAAATGTCCCCTTGGACATTTTAAATGTATGAATAAGATCGAGGTCGACACTGTATTTGAGGAGTGTATAAAAATTATGAGCAGGCCGTCGATCTGAAGGGCGAAGAAGCAACCGACTGGATGCAGATCCTACGCCCCTACGGGGCGAAGAATCTCTCTACGTTCAAAGGTTAGCTTTTTTTCCCAGAGCCTTCGGTTGTGTACTTCGCATCATTCCAGCCCTTAATACCAGCCTTTAAATGTCTGATATTGGTATAGCCCAGAGCTTTTGCCTTCGTTGCAGGCTCTTGCCAAGCCGTACACATAGGGCTGCCGCAATACGCAATCACCAAATCATTTTTGTCAGCAGGTAGAGCCGCAGCTAGGTTGGACTGGACCTTTGCATAATGAATCGCGCCTGGAATATGACCGTCGCTATAAGATTTTTCGCTATTGGCATCGATGATCACCATCGGCCTAAGCATTTTCTGAGAAAGCATCGTATGTAATTCGTCCAAAGAAATCTCGGGAGCCAACGCTTCTTGCTTAGCATGGACTGCTGCCTTATTGGCTTTACCTGCACTTGAAGCTGCGAATGCCGAAGCCGAAACGAAACTTGAAACTGCCAGTGTTAATGCAACCAATTTCATAATTTTAATCCTCCTTGTGGTCAACGTATTGTTGATGTGTTCATTATGCAACTTTACTATGAGAAAGTCATGAACACACGAGAAGGTTTAAAATTTTTAAATAGGTAAAATTACATCCCACTAACTGCTTTTTCGACTTCAGCTCGCGCTGGGCTTCCGACAGGAAAAGTCTGAGCGAAATCCTTTAACTTTATGCGTGCACGCGAGCGATCAAATTTCGCCTCAAGCTTATACTCAATAACAGTTTGACGGTCTTTCTCAGAGAGTCGAACCAGCCGGCTGCCGCCAACGGCGTCGGCGTCGGCTTTTTGCGCAACTTTTTCACGCTTCTTTGGTGCCGGGTTTACAGGCGCTAATGCTCCCTTTAAGGCATCGACAGCAGAAACATGTTTTTCATCCGCTGGTGCCGGTTCCTTTGCTTTTTCTTCTGATTTGGCAGACGACTCCGCCGTGGGAGTTGTCGCCTGATTTAAAGGCAAAGCTGTCGATGCGGGGTCGCTGACAGCGACGACCCGAGATTTCTCACTGTGCTGAATCGCCGGAGCCGAAGCGACCTGGCCAGCTGAGTTCTCGGGATCAGTCGGCAGAAAACAAAGACCAATCATCCCAGCAGCAGCAACACCGAGGATAATCATCCTCAGTTTAGATTTATTTTCAGAGCCACCTTCCTTTTTTGCAAAAAACCTCGTCAATAAGCTATTTGCTGACTTCTCTTGAGTCCGAGGGGTTACCATCGGCTCTTTCGTCTTTGGTTCAGATGCAAGGCCTTCCATCGCTAACTGCAGCATCTGCTCTACATGCACAGGACGCATATAGCCCGGTTCTCGAGGGACGATAATTGACTGCAAATGACGAATAAGAACGTAGCGTCCTTCTTTAGTTTTAATAACCTGTCCTGGTCGAACTGTTGCAAGTTCGGCCGCAGGCAGATTATCGACGCTGATGGTACCCGATGCTGCCTCTTCGATTTCGAGAAGAGCCTCGGCAGCAGATTGCATAATAGACACGGTAACACCAGTTGCAAGTTGATGGGGTTCGCCTGGAGCGAGTTTCTCGTTTGGTTTAAGCGCATCTAAAGACAGAACGGATATCCCATTCTGAGTTGTTTTTGGCTGGGATTTTGTATTGATCTGCAAACTCATTTCACCACCTCTTCCAGCTTTTTCTTTTGTTGTATCAACATTGCATACTGCTTGGATGTCGGATCAGGATAGAGTTTCAACATATCATTGGTGATTTCTAAGGCTAATTTATGATGGTTCAGTTTCAACTCTTTCTGGAGTCTAAACTGTAAATCACTGGATATATCTTGAAATGCCGTCATAACTTTGGCCTTGGTAAGCGCGAACTTTGGCTTAATAGGTTCAACACCAGTTCGAGCTAACAATAATCGTTCGATTTCTTCGACAGCGTCACGGGCGTTACGAATATTCTGAACAAGTAAGAAACGCTCTTCGTGATAGCGATTTGCCGACGTAAGTAGCTGCTGAAGGAGTTCTACTTCTTCCGGAGTCGCGGCTTCCATGGATCTAAAGAAAATATTCTTTATTTCATAAGGGCTTTCGGGTGCATTATGGATCACTCGAACAATATTACTCTCTGATTTCACAATTTCGAACGGAATCGGATAATCCATAGCACAATAGGAATCAACACACTTCAGCTGGGCTTGCGTTGCACCAATAAACTTATCATTGAACTCAATCGCAATTTCGTTATTAAGGTCTAAACCCGCCAAATTCAATGTTAAAACATATTCTTTTGATGACGCCGACTCACCGGTACTAAATGCAATGGTCGCACCCTTTGAATAGGGCGATGTCTTGCCAGCACTTTTGACGCCGAGATTCACGATATTACCTTGTTTTGCAGCAATAACTTGATGTGATAAATCGACAAACTCTTCAGAGCTATCAGGCATCATTGCATAAGAACCGATGAGGGCAAGACAGGCGACCGCCATAACTGAAACTCTTATCGACTGTTTCTGAGGCAAAATACGTCGCATGAAACTAGGATACTTTGTCTTGAAAAGTTGATTCTCACGATTAAGACTAAGCCGCAGAGCACGTCGAGCGCCGGAAAGCTGACTAGGGTCCTCTAAGAACGGACCTAATATTTCGATACCAAATAGTTTCAAGTCGACGAGCGTCGTAATTTCCTGAGTTTGGGCATCTACCAGTACAATCGCACCGTCTCGCACCGCCGCAATTTTAGAAACGCCGCGCATGGTTGGAGCATTCACGACAATATCGCTATCGGTCTGAGAGCCAATGGCAAAAGGCAATTGCATCGACG
>CAZUYQ010000056.1:17499-24635 GCA_964624705.1 uncultured Polynucleobacter sp. | reverse complement strand
CCATTTGTCTTTCTGCGATGTGCGGACCAGGGCAAACCCCTGATGACTGATCGCATTTACAGAAGAAGCTTCAGACTGGTCTTTTTCTTGGCGGATGACCTTTAACACTTAGGACCTCATACCATCACTTGATTAAAGAACTCGTAATCGTTAGCTCTATTTCAATCGAAGAAGCTAAAAGAAACATCGTTATCAGAGGTCTCAAGCAGTTGATCGGCAACTTGAGCACGGTTGTCGCTCGGAGCAACACGAGTCATAGTCACGATCACTGCAACTTCTTTGTCGGTAAAACTCTGGTCACGTTGCTTAAACAATTCACCAATCAAAGGAATATCAGCGAGAAGCGGTACACGCGAAACCGTCTTACTGCCTTTTTTTAGAGTCAAACCACTTAGTAAAATACTTTGGCCGTTTGGAATAGTAACCGCGGTTTCGAGGTTCGATTTCAGCAAATTTGGTGGAGCGCTTTTGTCTTTTTGCTCGCCAACATCAATGATTGTGGTTTTGATCTTACTATCAATCTGACCAATGGTATCGATGCGAGGTTCGATGGACAGAGTGATACCAGTGGGTTGCTGAACGTATGTTTGGGTGGTTTTACCCTCTGTAATGATTGTCTGAGAGATATAGAACGCACCACCAGATTCGAAAGTCGCCTTTTGACCGGAGCGGGTTATGAGTTTTGGATTCGAGACAACTCTAGAGCTCCCTTTAGATTGTTCGAGCTTTAAAAAAGCACTTAGACTACCAACTTGCCAATTTAGTTTGAGATTACCTAAATTGCGGTCAGCATGAAATGATGAGCTTGAGGCACTGATGACACCTTGGTTTAACGGCGTTGTTCCCGCAAATGCTTGCTGAGGGCCGTTCACGCCGTAAGACTTAGAATTTGTTTTGGATGCTTCAATAAATAGGACTTCAATCGCAATCGCTGGGGCACCGTTTGAGTCGGTCGCAATATGGTCTTCGATGCCGGGTGATATAATCCTTGCAATACGCAGCGCCAAAGCCTTCTGCATATCATCTTTAGGAGAACCTTCTAGTGCAATAATCTGGCCGTAAGCATGAGCTTGCAAGTTTGCAATATCGTTTTCAGCAAGGACTCGGTTTACAGCTTTAACTACTGCATTGGATTCAACAATATCAGGATCAGTTGTATCAACAATCAAACCGTTGAATTGGCGCAAAGCGTTCTGCAGCATAAGCTGATCACTTCGATTGCGGAATTGACCGGCGATAATATATTTGGAGCCTTTTTGTTCCACCGTGATTCCCGAGGTTTTACGTAACTTGGTTATCAGTGATGAAAAGGTATTTCGAGCTGAGGGTGATACGGTAACTTGATAGATGACGGATTTTCCGTCCTCTAATTTTATAGTTACCGCCGCCACGCCTTCGCTCTTACCTGTAAAGATAACAATCGATTTCGTTTCGCCTTTGGCGACTTCAACTATACCAGAACGATCCACATTGACTGATTGAGCCATGGACTCAAAGGTCACTGCTTCTTGCTGACCAACACCTAAGGATAGCGTCACAGCGCCAGCCAAATTCGGCAGCGCGACGCAAACAAACGTCACTACCGTCATTATACGAGTTAATAAACGCACGGACGCATTCATGGGTGCTCCTCAGTAGCAGCAGGGGTTCAATCAATGGGATGTGTGAGCAAAATGCAGCGCTAGTTAAGATCAATTACCAGTTGCTGGGGCAGGTGCAGAACCAGCTGCACCGTTTTTGCCATTTTCTTCGAACGAAGTGAAATTAATGTCAGCACCAGTAGCGCTGCTAATCACGTTTGTATCTAATGTTTGCTTCTGACCACCCGTCATAATACTTGTAACCGAAGCGAAGCGATTGATGATGCCTTTACCAAAGGTTTTGAATGCTAAAATACTGCCGCCACCAATAAGGAGGAGCAGAAGCATGTACTCAGCTGTGTTCTGACCTTTTTTACTTTTGAGTCTGTTCGCCTTCATGTTTTTTCACCTTATATCAAAAATAGATTCCGGCCCGACACCACGCCAGGTTTGCTTAGCTCTGCAATGCATGTGCCACAAGGCGTTCAACCCCGCGCTACACTTCTCTGTAAAGTCCGAATTTTAGATAAGTGACCAAAACGACTCGGAGAATAGTCAGATGAGGAAAGAAAAAATGCGAGGAACCTTACGGCAATGAGGGATTCTCTCCATGTCCGGATTCTGGACCTATCACTGCCAAAGCGACCATCCTGTATAAACTTTGGACAGTTGTTCTCATTTTTTTACGGTCTGCTAGGGGTGTGGTAGCATATTGATACCATTCAGCTTCTCGACTTTTTTTATTTTATTTGCATGAACCTGGCAAAGAGCAATGCCAGATAATCGCTTTTGTGGGGTTCTGAGTTATATGTGGTCGAATTTCGGCCGTTCCAACTAAATAGAGGTGCCTTTGAATCACCTAAGAAACCAGAAAAGAAAACGAGGCGGCATCGCTGCTCTTGAATTCTTATTTGCAGCTCCGGCGTTTTTCGTCCTGGTATTTTTTGTCGTTGAGATTGCTCTGACCTGGAATGACCGTCATATTATGCGGCTTGCTGCCTATCGGGCGGCGAAGAGCGTAGTGAAGACCAGGTCTGAGCAAGGCATATCATCAGGCCTATGTTGGGCAGCGGCCGCGAACGGTGGCCAGCAGGATGCGAATAACAAGGATGTCCAGGTTCGAGCGCGACGAGCAGCTACAAAGCTCATGGCGACGGTCACACCTTCCATTACCCAAATGCTAACAATGTTCGGCAATCCATTAGCATCATCTCAGACTTACGAGAATTTTATTTCCAACGACACGATTGCTCAGTTTGGTGATAACGTAAATGCTATTGCTAGTAATCGCTACGTCCACGCGATTGTCCGCATGATGAAGGGGTTGCCTTCGGCCTGGCTCTTGACGGAACTTCGCTGCACTAATGTCACCTATCCCGTCCCAGGCGCTGCTGTCGATACTCCTGGAGTCGAAATCACTCTATTCTATCATCGTCCCGCAAAAATGCCTTATGTAGGAACCATTATCTGGGTTCTGCATTGGCTCCACGAATTTTCCGCAAATGATGACGGAACGTCCGGAATGGTACACATCAACCCTTTAGACTACGGTGTTGATGTGCATTTTGATATTGGTGGCCCCCAAGCTCAGGCTGTGCTGACCCAACTACAACAGAGAACAAGACAAATTCTGGTTGAGACCGCAAACGAAATAGCAGTACGTACGCAACAAAGTAAGATTGAGAAAAGTCAATCGATTCCGTTTAACCCTCCCCTCGGATCTATTTTATCTACGTCAGGAGCTCAAGTATTTGGAGCCATTGCAAGCTCCGGATTCGACAAGGTCGTCAGTGACGCCCAGCAATGGCAGAATCAGACGCAAACATTAAGCCCCGCACAATCGGCAATTAATTTTGTCGCAAATTCTGCGATTCAACTGCTGATCAGTGCCCCTGATGAACTAAAAACCATTCCTATTCAAGTCACAGTTCGCATACCCAACTTTAATCAAGCCATCGTGAACGATGGCGTTGCCTTTACAGGAAAAACTGTCGCTATTGGGGCATTAGGCGGGAACGAGAAAATAGGGAAAATGGCGAAAATGCTGTCCGAAGTGATCGACGACGTGAATCCGCTGCCCTATGTAACGGGAACTTCAGGAAATTAAATATGAAAAAAAAGACAGACAAAAAGAACAAAGACGAATTTGGTTCATCCACACTTGAGTTTATCTTCTGTGCACCACTGCTTCTGATTATGATGTATGCGGCCATGGAAATTAACGAACGGGTTGAACAACGTGTAAATACTGCCATCGCAACTGGAAACGCTGTGTGGCTAGCAAAACCAGAAACAACATTTCAGCGAAACTCAGCGACAGAAGAATTACTAAAAGCAGATATCCTTGGAACAAAAAATGCGGGCACACAAAATATTGGGACTAATGGTGCGGCATTTCAAAATGGTCAATCGGTATTGGCCTACTCAGATGAAAAATTAAAAGCTAGTTCTTACAGTGCAAATATGTCCCGCGACGTTAGCCTCGGCTCGGAAGACAGTGCCTATAGGCGTGCCAGTCAAAAAATTGGTGATACAAAAATTGATCCATTTGCAAATACACTAGGTGTCTTTGCAAGCAATATGATCCGAATTTACCGCCGCTTGGTCGATCCGCCTGAACCGAGCATTCCTAGTATGTTTCCAGACACCCAGATTGAGCATACCCAGGTCGCTTGGAGTATCTCCAATTCAGGTACTTCAAATCTAGCGATAAAAGCGATCGAAGATCTTTCAAAGCAGGTGGGAGTTGGTACAAATTCACAACTGCCAAAAATTGATTCCGATGAATACCGGATGTTGGCACAGCAAATTAGATATCTTCGACGTAATGCGGGCTACCATAACAATGATTATAAAAACGAAGCGTTGCTAGGGTTCGCGTTTGGAATTGGCGACACCGATAATTATGATAACTTCGTCAATAAATGTTTTATGAAACTCGATAAAAATATGCGTAGCGATTGCGGTGAAGACAATGGGTTCTACGACTATCTCGAAATGCGGCACAACACCGTTGCGATGGGAAAAACCTTTATGTCCTGCGTCTGTACCGGACTAGATTGCCCAGTCAAAATAGCTTTTAAACTTGTTTTGGAAACAGCTAAACAATTTGTTATTGGCGCAATTCAAAGCAAAGTAGAATCGGTCATAAGCGATCAAGTGACCAATGCGACGGATGCGATTGCCACCGAGATTGCCTCTAAGCTAAAGGACCCCAAAGACCTCATAGAAGGCAAAGTGAAGAATGTACAAGCAACCATTGAGAATCAGGTCAATCAATCTTTAGACGAAGTTTTAAAATAGACGCAGCGGAGTGGTTTGTGAATCCAAATAGTGTTAACCAAAATATAGCTGGTCCTCCCCTTGCAAAACAGCGGTCAGGGGTAATTGCGGTCTTATTTTTATTTGTGATCGCATTTATCTTTGGTGCGATCAGTCTGAGTATGCAGACTGGGCAAATTATCGAACGTCGTATTATCAGTGATCAAGCCGCAGATAATGCGGTATTTGCATTGGCAAGCAAATCAGCTCAAGGACTTAATTTTATCTCTGCTAACAACCTGGCTATCGCCGGTGCATCGCATATGGCTGGGGCCATGCATCTTATCGCTGACTGGATTATCCTCATTAAACTGATTGCTTCCGCAGATTGTTTCCAGATGGGTCAATTTGATGCGAGTGAGTATGACAGCATCTATAAATGGTTTAGGCCCATTGCAAAAGTATACTTTCGCTCAGCTTACGGCATGTCCTCACTAAACTCCTATATTGCCGCCACTTTTCCCATCGTGGGTCTCGTAGATGCCGTAAGCGTCGGTGCCGCAAATTCCCCTGGTTCGGTAATTATTCCTTTTGGTACTGGTGGCGCAAGTAACAACAATTCTAACAATGCCGCAAATACTGGAATTATGACTCGCTTAAAAGATGCTGTTAAGGATCTGATTCACAATATTTCACCAAAGTACGCGGGACTTCAAAAAATTAATTCCGACGAAACATTCTGCCTCGCATACAAGACAGGTAAGCTCGCCATCGGCGATTGGGAAAAAGTAAACGGCTGGCTGACCGGCGATATGGTGCCGAGCAACACAGTGCCGCAAGCAGCTTCCACTTTTCTACACGGCATTGTCGGTCTCATGAGCGCAATGACCGAGATTATTGGAGGGGTAGAAGTTCTCGGGAGATTTGTGCGATTTCGCGTTGGTTTTAGTGCCTGCGGGTTTGGTGATACCGGTGACTTCGTGGGCGGCGGGCCTAAAGACGGTAGACCCATTGCAGATCTCCTAAAAATTATATTAACGGGACCTATCAGCGGTCGTGTTGCAGAACTGTCACCACCAAACTCATGCCCCTCAGATCAGACTTGCGTGATTCATGCCTCTCAAGGCGATCAGACAACCTTAGAAACTCAGGTAAACAGCGTGACGGCTGATCAGTGTCAGAACGTCCAACCAAAAGGTCAATGGAAGTCGATAAGAGGTCTCGAGGAAAAGAAGGAACTCACACCCCGACCCACAGGGCAATTTATCTGCACTTATTTAGAAAAAAAAGAAGATCGTGGTTTAGCGAAAAAATACGTCATTAACAGCCCTGCGTTTCAGACTGGCACGCCTGCGCCTGCTGATGAAAAGTTAGCCGATCCATTCCAGTATCTTTGGGATTATAAAGTTGCCTGCCCGGGAACTGTATTATTTAAATGGTCCGGATACTCAGGCTTACAATTTGATATTGAGAGAGATGCCAAAGGAATACCAATAAAGGATGGGAAGTTACTTCCCAAACCTGCGCCAGAGAGTCACCCGAATATTGATAATACCGACATTGACAGCGATCTCTGTCCCAAATTTGTTGCCAATGATCCGCGAGTTGGCATTGAAAGATTCTATGACGCGGAAATTGGCCTTAAACGTCGTGAACCTGTTGTTCATGAGATCCTAGAACATCTGCACTATGACGCAAGTAAACAGGACGAGGTACCTAACCTTCTTCCAGGCCAGCCATTTGCAGGTTCATCCGACGAAATTATTTCGTATCTAAATTGTGCTCAAGGCGTCAAAAATGCCTGTCCTCAGCCTGACGGATCTTTTGAGGATATCGATGGGCATAAATTCTTTCCAAGGTTAGACAAACTAAACTGGTTATGCCCTATCGACGATGCAGATCCAAATAAATCTATTATCAGGCAAACATTAAGCTTCCATGCCGGATATCTTTCTAGTCTCGATAAGATACAAGAGTGGCATAATAAACGAATCGATCAATTTATTACGGCCATGCACTGCGACGAGTATCGAGCTTATGACAAAGCCCACCCAAAACCAACGCATGCTGCACCTATTCCGATCGAAACTGGTCCACGCGCATCCAGTGATTACTGTGGCAGCAATCAGCATATGTGCTGGCAGCGAAATCTTCAGAAGTTGGTTGGCAATAAGCTAAAAGAGGGTCATCTCTCATTTACTGTTCCGATGCCCGCATCAAATCAATCTTCACAAACTCCACTCGAAGCCTCACTTGAATACGGTGTGATGACGCTTTATCCACTCCGTATTGATA
>CAZUYQ010000056.1:13712-17455 GCA_964624705.1 uncultured Polynucleobacter sp. | reverse complement strand
CCGGGACATTATTGGTCGCAATGACGGCTCAGTTCTCGCTCACTGCCCAAGCAATATGGATGTTAAAGTTCAGCTAGAAAACGGCGGTGAGGTGCAGGTCTGCGATGTCCAGCCGGTTATTGGCATGATCAGTAACATGATTAAAGATGATCAGGGTCACGATCAAGCACTTGATGCAAACGAGTCCCTAGGTTTTGGAAACGCCAATCTTGCAAGCGGCGGAGGAATAGAAGTCGGAAACTCAGGCGCGGTCGGATTATCCGGGTTTATGGCTATTTCGCAGGCTGGGGTAAGTTTTGTTAAAGCTCCTGACGATCCTACCCTCTTTGATCCCGCTTCACCATCGCTGGCGAAGACCTATCAGTTATTCTGGCCCTCATGGCGTCCTAAGGTTTTACCATCGCGCATTATGAGTCGCATGTTACCAAGTGCTGTGGCGCCGCTTGTGGAAGATTGATGACTGAAATGACGTGTGAATAGTATTTAAAAGGAGTTTGGTTTTGATTATAGATATCGTCTGCTATGTTATTTTACTAGTTATGCTTTTATTTATGACACGAGTGCAAACCTGTAAAAAAGTCGCGTTGTCGATCAATTCCGTCAACCTACCTGGCAGTATCCTCTTGTGTTATAACGGCGTCGCCAATCGTGTTGGTCTCCTTAACACCCCTCAACATAATACTGGTGATGGACTACTTCTTAAAGGAGTAAAATCGGTACATACAAAAGGTATGCACTACCCTATCGATCTTATATTTTTAGATGAGAGTATGCGGATCTTGAGGCAAGAAAAAAATGTTTTGCCGAATCAAACACGCATTAGAGGTCCGCGTGGCACCCGCTCCACTCTTGAACTTGGCGCGGGATCGATTGATGCTTATTTTCAGGATTTGAAGCCCTATACGCATGTTGAGGTTGCCTTTGTTTAGCACACCTATAGCGCTCTTAATAGGAACTTTGGTGGGATTGATACTGTATGCGAGTATCGGATTCTACGTTCTTAAAGTCGAGAATGATTACAGACGAGAATTCGAATTACCGATCAGAACTCTCAGGCAGATTAAATGGAGCCTTATCCTTGGCGTAGTTGGAATGACGATCTATCACTGTATGAGCAATGCAAGAATTCCCATTACAGCAGCGCCCTTTTTATGGGTCGCGGCGGCATCGTTAGTCGGAGTCTGGCGCGTGGACCGTGTTCTTCTATTGATTCCAGATCGATATCAGTTGATCGGATTATTAAGTGGAATTTGCTATGTGCTCGCCATGATCCAATCTGGCGAAGAGGCGACTGACCTCCTTACTGAGGTAGGTTTCGCTTTGCTTTTGGTGGGGCTATTATGGCTGCTCAGTATCGCCTATGAAAAATTGCGTGGAACGGTGGGGTTTGGTTTTGGGGATACAAAATTGCTAGCGTGGCTCGCTTTGTTTGTCGGTAAACGCATGCCAAATTTAATTGTGATTGCAGTACTCATCGGCATTCTGACTATGGTTGCGCACGTCTTAAAGCAGGGAATTAAAGAAAAGAAATGGGCTTTACCACGAGGACAAGATGCTTTCGCGTTTGGTCCTGCGATTGTTGTCGCGAGTTTCCTTGAAGGGTTGCTTTTTTATGGATAAGCCATGGGAGAGATTCCTCGCCACTGCGGGGCTCAGAATCACGAGAAGAGTGCTCAGGATGACGAGTTTTATCCTATTTTTTTCTATTCAAGCGCAAGCAAACAATCCTAGTGATCCATGCGGGCCTAGCGCCGTTGGGGCATTTATCAAAGAAAACCTTCAACGCAATTGGAATCAAGGAACCGTCCGTGCCTGGGACGAGCACGGTGAATTTTGGTCGATGCCGATCCAGAAGGATCTCGGCAAATTAACAAAAGCCCTCAAGCAAGATGGAGCCCTACCATGTGAGGTTGTTATTGCCGACCTGGCCTCCTTTTCTGCGAGAATTCTCCCTAAAGGGTTACCCAATCCATCCATCAAGGATATCGTAAAAGAAGCGGTCCTAAAAAAGACCGACGCAAAAGATCATCCTAATATCATCTCAAACATCGGTACCACCCTTGGGATTTTCGAGCCGACAAAGGGCGAAATGATCCTCATCATGTATCCTGCAAAAATCGCATCTGCAATTGCACGCGGAACAGGCACCTCAAATCGCAAAGATCTAAAAGAAGTACTACCGCTATTTCCTGCAGAACTTGATATCGAGTATAATTTTGGAGAGTTTGAAGTCCGTGTTTTTGGTGGAACGGGTAAGACAACGATGCGAAATGCAGCAGATAAAGTTTTTTCTGATTTGCGGGGTGCCGATTATCATCCCGGTCCTGGTTCAGAAAAAAGTATCGCTGCATTTGATAGCCTATTTCCACCGGATCATCACGAAAGCTTTTGGCTCCATAAAAACGGCGTATTGCGTGTCGAACTTGAAAAATTGAAGCTCGGTCAAGTAAGGGTGAATTTACATGAAACAAGACAAAGATAATGACGGTAATGGCTCAAATTCTGAAAACGGGGGCTCGGGTCCACGTCTCGAGGATAAATCCGTAAGCGTGATGCATCGTATGATGCAACATCCAGCGCTCGATAAGTACAAGGAGAAATCTTGGTGGCGTACCGAGACGTTTCTGATCGCTGGAGCTATCGCAGCGGGCTTATTTTCTGCGGCGCTTAGCCATGCAAGCCGCAATGCCTACCGTGAACATTTAGAAAAGAAATTTCAGACTCAGACGATTGTCGTTGCAGGCAAAGAGCTTTCAGCAGGCACTATCTTATCTAAATCACTCTTAGCACCCGCACCTTATCTTAAAGGCAACGTAACAAGTAATTTTGTGATTGCTGACAATCTAGCTACGGTTATTGGTCGCAGTATCACTACGGATTTGAAGGCCGGCGACCCAATTCTACTGACTGCCGTCTCGGGAGCCGATATTGCGAATCGTATGGCAGAGAAAGTTCCCGCAGGCAAACGGCTCTTTAACCTATCAATTACCGATCAATCGGCTGGTCTTGGATTTGTCAGGCCTAACGATCACGTTGATATCCTCACCCACATGGATTTACCCGGTCGCGGCCCTGTTACGTTCACCGTGATGCAGGATGTGACTTTAGTGTCTGTCGGAGCTTCATCGGTGATCAATGGCCAAGGTCTCGGTGGCACTGATGTTAGCTTTTTTGTGGATCCAGATGAATTCGAAGTGATGTCATACGCGCAATCAAAAGGAAAATTTTCTCTTAGCTTAAGAAACCCTAATGACGCTAGCAAACGCAATGCCGGCCGTGGTGTCGACCTCAACGCATTTCTTGATAACCGCCGTATTTCTTCCGCCAGCGGAGGTGGCGAACTAGAGGTGATTGAGGGTGGCAAAAAGAAAGAGCCGAAGCACAAATGAATGATTTAGTCCGAAAAACATATAAATCTGGTCAAGTCGTTACCGAGTATGTGATGATTTTAACATTCGTTGTCATTGCACTTGCGACAACAAAAATGAAAATTTCCTCTACCGGACAACTAGATCTAACTGGTACCGACGCAAGCTCCAAAACAATTATGCAGACGATGTCAGATTCGTTCACGTTTTGGATGCAGGACATCATGATCATTATCGCGTTACCTTCATAGGGAGTGAGCATGTCTTCTGATGACATTAAAGAATATGGGAAAGAGGTCGCTGATCTCAATGCCCCCCTTGTGGGGTTAGATGGGGTGCGTAAGGTTCTACGCATGTTGGTAGGGTTGCATCGGG
>CAZUYQ010000056.1:13258-13702 GCA_964624705.1 uncultured Polynucleobacter sp. | reverse complement strand
ATGCTATCGGTTCCTGCGGGTCGCTATCTCATCGGCGATAGTGCTTTTGCTACAATTCGTATCGGTAGCTCTGGCACAAGTCTTTGCGGCGCTCTCTATGTTAGTCCCGAAAAAACTACGGTCAAATGTACCGGACCGCAACCAGTGATGTTCGTTGAAGGTCGCCGTCTCCAGATGGGAGAAGTCGTCATCTTAGGCGACGTGATGGAGCTTTTGATTGCGTCGACACGTGTGGTTATCGCGACATTTACAGGTAAAGAAAAAACTGCCGAACAAATCAACGAAGATGTTAAGGCTAGCGAAAACACCAAGCAAACTGGCATTACATTTCAGGATGCAGTTGATCGTTGTCATGGCGACCCGGACCGCATTCGAATTGTTCTTTCACGTGCATTACTTGAACAGATGGATGTCGATCGCATCGACTTAGCACGTATTGACTCG
>CAZUYQ010000056.1:0-13248 GCA_964624705.1 uncultured Polynucleobacter sp. | reverse complement strand
CGGATGATACGAGACGCAAGGCCCGCCTGCATTTAAAGAAAGTGGTTGGGGAGACCAGATTTCCCCCTGCATTTCCCTTTACTGCGCTTGAATTTGAACAACAAATCTTTGACGAGGTTATGGGTCTCGGGCCTTTGGAATCACTTCTTGGTGATCCGACTGTTACAGAGATTATGGTGAACCGTCGCGATCAGATTTTCGTCGAAAGTAAGGGTAAATTAACCTTATCCAAGGTCCAATTTAGCTCAGATCAATCTCTCATGAATGTCATTGAACGAATTGTGTCTACCGTCGGACGACGCATCGACATTGCGTCGCCGATAGTCGATGCAAGACTCGTGGATGGATCTCGTGTCAACGCAGTGATTCCACCGCTTGCTCTTAAAGGCCCTTGTCTGACCATTCGTCGCTTCTCCAAGACGCCGATCAGCGTAGCTCAGCTAGTCGGATGGGGCGCACTCAATCAGCAAATGTGTGATTTCCTTAAACTCGTAGTTGATGAACGTAAGAACGTCGTCATTAGTGGCGGTACTGGATCCGGTAAGACAACTCTCTTGAATGCTCTCTCAAGTTTTATTCCCGACGACGAACGCATTATCACAGTTGAAGACGCTGCCGAACTCCAACTCCAACAAGCTCATGTTATTAGCCTTGAAACCAGACCACCAAACCTCGAAGGTGCTGGGGCTGTGACTATTCGCGACTTAGTCAAGAACACTCTCAGAATGCGCCCCGATCGAATTGTCGTGGGTGAGTGTCGCGGCGGCGAGGCCTTGGACATGCTTCAGGCGATGAACACAGGTCATGATGGTTCGATGACTACGGCCCATGCAAACACACCCGAAGATTTATTAAGGCGTCTTGAGACCATGGTGATGATGTCCGGTATGGAATTGACACTTCGTGCAATTCGCGAACAGATCGTCAGCGCCGTAACAATTGTCGTACAGATTGCTCGTAAACGCTCTGGTCGACGACTTATTACCGAGATTGCATGGATTCGCGGTCTCGAGAGAGAAAACTCTGAGTATATTTCAGAGAGCCTGTTCAAACGCACCAGTCAGGATGAGGTTGAAGTTTGCTGGCCAGCGCTCAAGGAATTTTGGGGCTTAGAAGGATTTCCAGGATCTCCCGAAGAACTTTTCAATGCTACGCCTGAAGCTAATCATAAGAAATGAAGAAAACGGAGTAAACCGTGGCTGATTTTATCGAAGAATTACTTTCCTCGTCCATTTGGCTCTACGTCACTCACCTATTGACCTGGGCGAGCATTCTTATGGTCGGGATTGTTTTCCGAAGACGCGTTGTTAAGATGTTCCAGTATGTGACGGAACAAACATCAGTCGGAGAAACTGATCAGGATCGTGACCGTTTTGTTGCTGGCGGGATCGCGGTCGTTGTTTTTTCGATGTTACTCCTGATGGATCTCAATATCTTGTTTGGTTTAATGGTGGGAACAGGAATTTTCTTCGCCACACCAGCTATTCTGAGACGCCGCCGCTTTGCCCTCTATCAGAAGACATTTGACGCAAGCCTTGTTGAAAGCCTAGCGACACTTAGTAGTTCGCTCCGTGCAGGGCTCACACTTAAAGATTCGTTAGTGGTCGCCGTGCAAAACTGCCCACCGGTTTTTTCCGCCGAAGTGGCGCGTGTCCTTAAGGACTACCGATTCGGTAAGAGTATTGATGCGGCTCTTGATGGAGTTCGGAAGAGAGTCCGGACGCAGAATACCAATATTGCATTTGGTGCACTCATTATCGGCACGCAACTAGGCGGCAGAATCCCCGATGTCTTATCGCGCATCGTTTCAACCATTCGCGAAGTTGACCGGGTCGAAGGCCGGCTTAAGGCCTTGACGGCCCAAGGACGAGCGCAAGGAGCATTACTTTGTTCGATGCCAATTTTAATCGGCGTCGGCATGTATTTTCTCGACCGGGAAAAAATAGAAATTATGACATCAACGCCAACCGGTAAACTTCTGATAGGGATTGTTGTGTTTCTTGAGATCGTAGGAATCGCCGCTACTGCTAAAGTCATGAAGCTCGATGTTTAAAAAGTAGGATAGGAATAAATCCAAATGAATCAAGATAGCATGTCCCGCATCACGATATTTTTAGCGAACTTCTGGACAACGGCAGTCGAGACTATGATCAACACCTCGTGGATACTGGATGGTATTGCTTCGGGATTCGTGATTTATGTGGTCGCAAATCTTGTCTGGTATGGCTACCGTGAGCATAGATATCTCTATCAATTCGAGGATCAAAAGAAAGCCGTCGAGACTTGGATTAAGTTTCTACGTCCTGCTGCCCTGAGTTTTCAGTCAAAGCGCTATTTAGAATGGATTAAATTGCGGAAGAGCCAGGCTGCTTTTATGCCGGAATGGGATGTCTTTGATTTTATTTCTTATCAGATTCTCTTGGCACTGGCCGCGGGAGTTATTGCTTTTATCGCCTTTGTAACGCTCCTTGGTGGAACCATTGCCATCGCAGTCGGCGCGGCAGCGGCCGCGTTTGTTTATCCACTGATTTCTATCTCAGACGCAGGTGCAAAGCGTCAGAGATCTTGTTTTAAAGACCTACCTTTCTTTATTGACTACCTTTGCCTCGCGATGGGCGCGGGCTTGGATTTTACGCAATCGTTGGAGGTTGTCCTCGAGGATGCGCCAAAATCACCGCTTGCGCGTGAATTCAGTATATCGCTTAAAAATATGCGGCTTGGCATGACTAGAGCAGAATCCTTGACCATGATGGATCAACGGATGGAGAACCCCAATTTAAAATTATTTCTTCAAACGATGGTTCAAGCAATGGAACTTGGTACCGACGTCAACCAAGCACTATCTGCGCTGAGCGATACCTTCCGTGCAAAACGCTTTCAGTATGCAGAAGAGATGGCCGGCAAAATTTCTGTTAAAATGATGATCCCTATGCTGTTATTTATTTTGCCAGCCGTTATGATTATGCTTATCGGCCCGATGGTCTTAAACTCTCCTTTGACAGGTATGTAGGAAAAAAATCGTGATAAAAAAAATGCAACTATTCCTATTGATCGCATGCATATTCAGCACCTATTCCTTTGCACAGGAGAATAACAAAGATTCAAAACGCGATCATCGTCGCGGTGTCGCCATTGTCTTTGCAAATGATGGTACTATCCAACAAGCAAGTATTGATTACTACCGAGCGGTCTATAAGACCATATCGTCTGGCAGCAACTGGGACGCTCTGCCGATGGCGACCGTCAGACAAACTTTGCTGCAAAAAAGCGATGTTTCAAGAATTGGTGGCATTCCGATTATTGACCGTGCGACATTTCGCAAAGCTTTGCCACGCCGGGTTAAGAAATCAGGAAAAGCGAAAATTTTGCCAGGGACAATCAATCATGAACTTCAGAGACTGCTAGATAATCTCGGTGCTCCAGCAGCTATCGTGGTTGACTGTACGCGTATGGGTCGTGACCTCCTGAAGTCCTGTGCACTGTATTATTATGATCGAGTAGCAACCCGTGTCATTGCATCTGCCGTAAAAGACTTCAGCTCTGGGGCAAATGATGCGACCGTTTGGGCCGCACCCATGGTCAAGAATTTAGATGATGGTATTGCCGCGGCCCAGAGAGAGAAGGATCAGGCGATGATTGAAGAACTGGTAGCTCGTAAAGAGGATGACGAAAGCGACGACCCGCACGGAGTTATTTCGATATTCGGCAAGGGTGATAAAATCCGACTCGATGGTTGGAACCAAACAATTGCAGGCGGCGGTCTCCAACTTGGTTTTCTACGTGATAGTGTTGGGGTCCTTGCAGAGATCGGCCGCCTATCCTGGGAAGGTGAAGGAAGCATTAAATCTGCGCAACGCACGAACTATGGCCTCAATATGCAATTCAGAGCTAAAGCTCTAGACTCTCTTCTGTGGTTCTTCGAAATTGGTGGTGGCAAAGAAGAGTCGAGGTTTAAGGGCCCAGGTGGAGATGATGAATTTACTGTGAGCGGAGTCTATGCAGGATTGAGGCCAGCAATTGGTCTCGAAATCAGCGAGAACTTTGCGATGGATCTTGGTCTAAGCTGGCGTTGGTTCTTCGAACAATCGACCTCTAAAACAGGAACACTAAGCGATGCCAGTATGAATCCCAGCGCAACCCCTGGCTTGGCGTTGCGTGGGACATTGATTCTCTAAAGCCTCCTCTTGGGCTTTCTAATTCTTTCTCAATGCTTTTCTGGAATGACAATTCCGGATTCCGCCTCAGGCTTACACTGATAAGCTGTGATTTCGGTCGTGAAATCATCAAGAATGACCGGGTTGACAGGCTTCGTAAACCTGGCAGCTTTCTCTCTCGCCGAGAAATTGTAGCAGAACAACCTGACGTCATTACCGCTCTTAGCACGAATTCCAATGCGTTTATTAGCTCGGACATGATACTCCGCATCGGCCTGTGATAAAGGTAAGTAGGTTTTAAACCCGCCTTGATCATTCACGTAAGTTCGTGCCTGATATCCATTCTTACCAGCAGCTAAAATATAAACGGTCATATTGTGCCATAAATCCTCGAAGCCAACTTTCGCATCAAACTCAAATGTATAAGAGTCATCAAATCCAGCCGCCTTCATTCTTTCGGGAAGTCGATTTAGTTCCTGAGTGTAAAAATCCTCCAAATCGCCGTAGGATTTCCCGTCGACTGTGACGCTGAAAGCACTCACAACATATCCCGAGGCCTCGACCATATCTCCTTTTGGCGAAACCTCCACTGAAGCAGAACCGACGCCACCCGTTAAATCGCTTTCTCCTCTCTCTTCATTGTCCTTATCCGATACATTCACATAACAAGAACTTGCCAACAAGACGCACGCCACCATTGATAAACACATTTTCATGGTCATCTTCCTCTAGTTAAATTTTTGATACTTTGTTCACAAAGACAAGACAGGAACCTTGAAACAAAAACCTAAGTACGTCACTTCCTGCGACGCAAATAGTCCTTAAACATCTTCGTATCGTCTCCACTTGTATCCCAGGTGCGAGAGTCTCCTATGGCCGATAGGATGGACGAAGATGATTTCGAATGCTGAAATCCCATAAAATGCGCAAATTCATGTTGAACTACATCGGAAGCAAAACGCTTCTGTGACAACACGACATTCGGATCCAACTCTATATCCGATGCATTCAAGTAGATCACCGGTATTTGAGATAAATTTCCAGAGGCATCCTTAACAGAACCCTCGTGAGCATAAAGACCTGCTGCAGACTGACTATTAAAAGGATATTGATTTTTGTTTTTAAAGAGGACTAAGACATGGCAGCGATCTTCCACTAGCACAGCCTTCGTATCAAAGGATTTATCGAGATTATGCAATAGATAAAAAAGGCTGCCGTTCTTCCTCAACTCCTGCGACGAATCCGCAAACTCCAAATAGCTTTCCCGCCACCCGTCTTTTATCGCAGCATCACTCACATTTTGCATACACACTCGAAGCTCCGTGGGAATCTTTCTAACACCCCTCAAGGAACGCGAATCAAAGACATCAAGAAACGGTAAATTTTCAGCAGAACCTTCAAATCTTAAGTCTGGGTCGATGGAGACTGTGCCAGGTGCTATGCGGTCAGAAAAATGCTGCAGATTTCCCAGATCTTTTGGATTTAGAACATCTTGGTAAACGCCAGCAAATTGGTAAACAATTGCCGCATCGTCGTCTAAAATGGTTTTACCGTCGACGTCTTCAATCCGAAAATGGAGATTCTCGCGGGAATCTAACGCAGGATTAAGAAGACTTTCATTCATATGCGAATCACCTAGCCCGACAAATGCAGCAGTCGCCTGTAAGAAAATGTTTTCTTTCTGTATAGGTTTTTCGGATGCATCCTGCCGCAAATAGATGACCGGCACGGTGTTAACCCTAGTTCGCGGATCTTTAAGCTGGCCGGAAGCTAGCAAAACCCAATTGCGATTTTGAAATGCTGATTCAGTGAAAGGAAATTCTGATGAGCTCGCTTTAAGATAAACTGCATGGCAATTGCCCCCATCTTCTCTAAAGACCGAAAATTCGGTGCGACTAGAAAACGATCCTCGACCGGGAAACCAACGCCCAATAGTTGAGAGCGCATGGTTTATGATATATTCAAGACCACTGTGATTTAAATCTTTCCCTTTGGCTTTCAGTGCTTCATTCAAATCTTTAGCGTCGGCGTCGCTAAACCCATCGGCATGAAGACACAAAGCATAAGCGTCAGCCACGCGTACTATTTTTTGCGCGTATCTCGACCCACCTTCCTTTTCGACCAACGCAACGCCTTCGGAAGATGAGGGAAGTGCGGCCACAGAATAAATACCACCTGTCGGTACGTGATCTCCACCCTTGTCCCCGCTGCACGAATGCATGCTCCAGGTGAAGCTCAGAACCGCGACTAGGTGATACTTTGGAGAAAGATTCATGGTGGCATTCCTCTTCTTATGACTCTCAGAGAGATTTAATCCGCTTCTTAACTTCTAACTCTATCATCGGCGAAAGTAAGCCTAATTTCACCTTTTAGTATTCAAAACTTCACCATTCTGGTACTATTTGAATACTATTTTGCAAATTAAGGTGACCTATGGCTGATATTACTCCTGAAAACGCCCTTATTTCCTCGGAGGCAGCTGCCGCGATTCCGAAGATTTTTCGCGGTATCCGCACTTCGCATGGGTGGAGTCGCGCTCAAGTCGCAAGACGTTTAAGAGTGAGCGAACCTGTCATATACAACATGGAACTCGGTCGAACACGCATCACACTTAGTTGTTTTTTTGAATTTCTCGGATTGGCGCGCATCGATTTAGCCGAAGCTTTAGCGGCGAATATTTTTTCTATCCAATCCAAAAGCGAGCTTAAGGAAGCAGTTCAAGCACCAGGCGTGCAAAGTACCGCTCTTTTCATCTCGATGTTTCGCTCTAGGCTAAAACTATCGCAGAAAGAATTCGCAAAGGCACTCGGCTATTCGTCATCTTCTATGTGTCATCACTTTGAGAAGGGCATCAGGGAGGCGACTATTTTAGATCTCCTAAAACTCATG
This sequence comes from uncultured Polynucleobacter sp., assembly GCA_964624705.1. GTDB lineage: Bacteria > Bdellovibrionota_B > Oligoflexia > Oligoflexales > RGVZ01 > CAMDKS01. The sequence goes on along the minus strand of CAZUYQ010000056.1, from coordinate 6,205 downwards.
GCCCTCGCTCAAGATAATACGCGTGGTTTTATTCTCGCTATCTGCAACGATAATGACGTGGCAGTTCTTTTCCCCGAAGGGTTTGCCGCACAGATGCAAACTTGGGAGGAATACTGGTCGGACTATTATATTTCGGCGGTCAGGCAAATCATGCGAAGCGATAGCTACAGAAATTTTCCTCGCTACCGACTTGGCTTCTTCTCAGATGTTCTTGGAATTACAGTGGAACAGGAGCAGCACGCATTAGCTGTTCTTGGAAAACTCGGGATTGCTAAATTTCAAGGTGGGAAACCGATGATTGATCCGAGCGTAAGGATTCTGATCCCGCAGAACGTCTCTCCAGATATTTTAACAAAATTTAAAATGAACTGGGTAAATTACGGGACCAAACGATTTCAAAAAGATAGTAACCCCGGTGACCTTCTATCAGTGGACTTAATTCATGCAAATCCGGAGATATTTGCGCGAGTTATAAAGATGATTCGAAAACTCCAAGATGACGTTCACAATCTTCCGCTGCAAGATACCAAGGGATTTATGTGCCTCGGCTGGATGGGAAGTTATACTCCGGTTTAAACAAATGCGGGTCTTCGCTTATTGCACAAACTCGACCGTCACCGGACTCGACCATCTTTCCGTTGTGATTGTTCCGCCAATGTCATCGTCGCCATTACTGGTTGAACGTTTAGAGACTCGCTTTACGAACGTGCTAGTCGCCCCTTGGAATCCACTTAGATCTGCAGGTTGAAATATATATTTAAGGTTTTTTATGTCATGGCTAGTAGTCGTCTTGGTTTCATAGTTGAGGTCTGGGCCTTGAATCACAATATTTATATACTCACTGGGTGTTAAAGCAGGGGACGTTACGACTACTGGCAATGGCTTTGAACGCGAGATAACTTGGTTCGGCTGCAGGTCGGTTTCTAAAGGGCCCGCGGTTAAATCGATGAGCGTTTCAAATATTTTTCCGTCGTGCCGAGTCCACCTAAATTTATATTCACGCTCCGGAGTCGCGTCGGTAATCAATGTGTCGTAAAACGTGCCCTTAATGGGAATCACAACTTTGCTGCCATCGTGTTCAAACAATTTTGTTTCGTTTATCGCTATACTCGTTCCGTCGGTGAGACGCACCGTCGTTCCAGTAGAACCACCGACACGAAACTGAGCATACACGTGCAGCTCTTTGGTGAGTTGCTTGTAGACGACATGAAAATCTCTTTGCATGCGATCCTCATTGACGTCCTTGGAATCGATCGTATCGGAAGACCCACAGGACATAAAATTTAAAGATAGGATGGTGTAAATCACTGCTAACAAAAGGCGTTTCATAATAAGTCTCCGAAGTTGGGCATCAGCGCCCCTGCTTATTATTTCGGCTAATTTCGAGAAAAGTCATCTAATAGTATTAGTTTATTCCGCATTATGGCATAATATGTGTACTATCTTGCAAAATCGGCTGTTTTGCTGTTGCACCTAAGGCAAGCCAAACGATCTGGCGCATTAGGACCTCTAAAATGACGATGAGGTTATCCAGCCGGATCGTGTGCTGTGGTATTCAAAAAAATATGACTTCTCGGAAGAGACGTGATGAGCAACCCCTTATAAGGGGTAATTAAAGGCAAAACTCTCTATAAACTATCCCCTATAAGGGATATTAGATCTTTTGATGCATAATTTGAGGCCACTGCCTTTGAGCATCTTTTCTAATGTCTTCACAGTTGGATTGCGAAGACCTTGCTCAAATTCCATAATCGCTCGCGATGTCACTCCAGTGTAATCAGCAAAATCCCGTTGACTCATGCCGAGCATGATTCGGAAACGACGCACCGTTTCAATTAAACTCCACTTACCTGCATCCACGCCGTCATAAAATTCACGCCGCAATTGATTACGGTCCGCAGTTGGTTTTACTTTATCGTAATGACTTCGCTTCTTATTCATTCCAGATCCTCGCAATACTTTTTCAAGCGCTGCAAAAAAAACTTTCTTTGTTCTTCAGTGCGATCAATAAAAATGGGACTCACCTTTTCTCTACGGAGCATGGCATCGAGGTTTTTACAGTTTGAGGTAAAAGAGCGAATGTTGTGGTGCCAGATATTTATATCAATCGAAAATTCATCTACAAGAAGCTGAGTGAGCATTTCTAAGTTGCCTTCTTCTATGTCATCCTCCCAACGAGTATTTCTTACAATACCTTCTGGATCGAATTTCATCGGCGCAAAATCATAAAGAGGTGATAATCGAATAGAGTTAGCCTTCTTCAACAAAGACTGATTTCGACCATGATTATCAGTATTTCCAAGCATTTGGTTCAAGAAATCGCGCAAGCAATATTCGATGATGTCGGCTTGCGCATCGCTACTAAACTTATGCAAGCCACCTAGGTACGTTTCATGTCGAAGACGACTACCAAATTCAGAATGACCCACCATGGAGTAAAAGCTTTCAAGACCATAATATTCTATTTTTGAAGACGTTATAAACCTGTCAAAACGAGGAACAAACAAACAGTCTTTTTCCCAAAAGAGTTCCTCATGCGTGTTAATTCCTAACCGTTTGGCTATTTTATGGTAAGCCATTTCTGCAAAGAGAATGTCGCAGTCTACTTTCTTTCTTCCGCGCGGAAATTTCACAAGCCAACACTGGCGCGTTTTGCTGTCGTCCAACACGCCGTCGGCATAGAATCGGCCTGAATGATCTTCACGCAGCAAGAACTTGGGAGCGGCACCACCTGCTCCCGTTGTTCCAGCAACAGGAGCACCAGCTTTGATCATATGCTCTAGGAAATATTCGCCTTTAGCCACTACCTCATCACGGCGAAAGCCTTCCGCGCGCTTATATGTCACTAAATCAATAGGCCCAGACTGAGCGACACGGAGATTGCCGGGAGGATTAAGCCTCGCAGTTTTTAAAATCTTCCAATAATTTTCCGGCTTATCAGCTATACGATACTCATCTACGACATACCGCAACGCTGCCCCTTGAGGGAAAAGATCTAATAAGAATGCTGGCCAGTGTTCAAAAGAAAGAGGAATTGTAGTCACGGGCATCAGCACGCTCGCCGCGCGAAAATCGATTCTGTCTGAAAATGCGATTGCATAATCAAGATCATAACTAAATTCTGAGGAAGCGTTGGGCCCTAAGCCTTCGTCTTCAAGAAGTTTGACTTCTCCGATAAGCCGCCAAAAATCCCCATCTCTAATTTCTATTTTTATAACGTCAGACACGTTATACCCCCTATAAGGGATAGTATATCACAGATTGATCAATCTAATATCCCCTATAGGGGATATTTATAAAGAAAAACCTCTTTGCGGGAAGCGTTCTCGCATCCACTTCCGGTGTTGAACATTATTTGGATCACGCGCGAAAGGTAGTTACCGCGAGGGGTCTGATATCGATATTGCACTCGATGCCCCAACATTACGACGCGTCGGAGTGCAAATTCTTTAAATCAATTGTCAGTTATCGTGCATCCATCACAACTAATCACCAGACCTTCAGGCGACAAGTTCAATTGCGCACCAGCTACGGCAGCCCTATTGTACCACTTGTTATTCACGCCTTTGAGTTTAAAGGCACTAGTGAATCCGGCTAGGTTAGAGATGGAGTGATCCCCTCGCAATGTAAGACGCCCCGCCCGGTTCGATTCAGTATTGAGAGATATTGTCTGATTTTGAATATGAATGGATCCAGACTCAATCTCAATCAAATATCGATTGTGGCAACTCCACCGCCGCGGGGGCGAAGGCGTGCAGAGGCGGGTGAACTGAGTTATTTGTTTGAGGTGATTTTGACTATGGATACCGCGTGCCTATGACTTGAGCGAAGTAGGATGTCCGTGGGTCGCGGACTTTAAGGCTCTATTTTACTTGATGCCTTGACCTAGCCTACTGAAATTTTTATATCTAGGTGGTCATAGAGCTGATTCAGAAATTTTAGCAGTCGATCGATCGTGAATTCATCAACTTTATAATAAACAATTTTGCTAACAAGGGATTCGTTAACGCCGATTTTTGCGGCTAACTGACGCTGTGTAAGCTTGTGATCATTCATATAAGCAACGATACTCTGACAGATGGAATATTTGGCTTTATCGCCAGGTGAGGCGTTTTTGGGAAGTACTTGGGCTGCAGGACCTTTTGATAAACGTGTCCTTATCTGTGCAAGTTCTTTGTTTGAAGGAAATTTTTTAGTACTCATGATTTTCTCCGTTTGACTCTAAAGACGTTGATAACGCCTAAGTAATCATCTGTTATGCAAAGGACTAGAACCAATCTGTAAGGGCTGCGATTGCGGTAGATAGGTTCGACTGCAAAATATTCAAATTCATCTCGCCTACTCTGAACTGGGAAAGTTTGATCGTTCAGTTCATCTACTAATTCCAGGATCAATTTATCTTTGATGACGCCACCGTGTTTAAGACGATAATGCTGGTCAATGATGACTCGACGAAGCGATCTACCATTAATTTTTATGCGGTGCTTGTATTCTCGTCGCTCTTCTCAGACACTAGTCATACTTGACATATTTGTCAAGTAACCGCTTAAATGGTTCGCCATCAATTAGATAGCTCTCAAAAATTATAGATAATTACAATATCTTACAAAATGGCGGGGACAGCCATATGGACTGCGAACCATTGGCTGTGGTGAGAGAGATGATGCTATGAATCTGACAATTAGACCCAATTATTTTTTTAATCTTATTATTTTATAGTTGAGACTCAGAGTTATAATTCAAGTTGTTGCATAATGGTTGCAATGCGGTTGCGTAGGTTGGCAAGTTTTCCTATATATAGAGGGAGTATGTCTTTTTTCTGCGAGAGAACCCGTTTGAGGCGTGATTCGCGACAATTTGCAAAACTCGGCTGTTTTGCTGTTGCACCTGAAGACTGTCGCGTAGCATTTGTGCTGGGCGACGATTTTCCCATGACCAATATAAGGTGAACGGGTGTTGTTTCGATTTGTATTAATAATTCTGACATTTTTAATTGTCCAGCTTACGCAAGCTCGAACATTAAACCAAGATTTACGTTCACAGATTGATCAAGATCGTAATCGCGTGTTGCCGCAGGGCGATTCGTGGTCCCTGGCCGGTGATCTTCAGATTTACTGGCATATCGATAAGAACGAAAATGACTTTTATCATTCGGGCTACTGGCTTAACCTCTTTAGTGAGTACCGTCCGCTCGATCGACTGGCAATCAATTTAAAACTAGCGACCGTCAATCCGTCAAATTCCTATGGCTATAACTCTCCAGCCTTGATCATACCTTTTCTCTCCGCATCCTATTTCGACACTTTTTTTGATGGCGATGTTAAAGCTTCTGCTCGAGGCGGAGATCTGGATCGCCAAACTTTAGGAGCAGGTCTTCTCGCCAGTGAAAAAGAAATGAGCGGACTTTACCTCGATGCCTTAGTTTACGACTTCCGGGCATCCTTTATTAAACCTGGTACAGGAGTCTTCAATGAGCCTGGCGACGCTGATATTTTGAGACTTGACTGGCACAATCACCTTCTCGGTATTTATGTCTTTGATGCCACAGTACCTGAGCAAGAGAGCTTTCAGACCAAAAATGGGCCGTATCAATCACTTGCTACAGGTGACAAAGCCAAAATGGAGACTCTTTACTTCAATGGATTTTACTCCCAGTGGCAACATTCATCTGGGCTCTTTTACCTTACGGAGTTCGCTGCAGGTGGTCGCCAAAAGAAGCACGGACATCTTGAGCGTGTCGGCTATAAATTTGACTCTGCGGAAGTTGCCGGTTCTCTGTGGTTAGAAAATCGATTTTACCAGGATCAGTTTTTTGATGGTATCACTGGTCGTGTCGATCAGGACTATGTAACGATTGAGGATCGCGATAAAGAATATTTAAACCCAATGAACATTGCTCCTATTGCTGATCACGCTAACTTGCACGCGGCAGGACTCAAAGCCACTCTGTTTAAATCGCGAATGGTTCGCTTGTCCGAGCGCAGTGAAGTCTTAGCTTGGAAAGATATATCTACATTTAAGCACCCACTTTACATATTCGAACACGGGATACTTTATTGCCCATGGGCTGGCAAAGATAGTTTCATGAAGCTTGCATATAGCAACATTATCGCGAACGTCAACGGCCTTCCAAACAGAAATTCGTTGGGTAATCAGACTTTTTTACGACTGCAAAACCATTTTCGCGAAGAGGCAGGTACATTCT
>CAZUYQ010000055.1:24055-30860 GCA_964624705.1 uncultured Polynucleobacter sp. | reverse complement strand
GCTAATGAATAGGTTAGATCCGATCCTGTCTTTGCAAGCGTAGTGATCGCTGTTCCGCTCTGCTTCGTAGAAGCATCTGAGCCCCAATAAATGCTGTAGGCCGTAATATCCGCCTCTGACGAAGCTTTTGTGATGTTAATGGTTCCGGAAATTTGACCGCCGTCGGTATCAGTGTCAGTAAAAGACACGCCTTGCGCCGGTTCCACTGGTACATGCTTGTCTAAGATTAGGGCGCTTGTTCCTGTTAACATCTCGCCGTCGGCATTTTTTGTGTAGACCAATATGTGAGTCGCGGTCGGAGAGGATGGGATTGTTGTATTAGCAGAAAGAGTATAATTCAAGTTAGAGCCGGTTTTTGCGAGGATCGCAATTGCTGTGTTATCCTGTTTTGTCGATGCATCTGACCCCCAGTAGAGAACGTAGTGTGTGATATCAGATTCGGAACTTGCTTTGCCGATCGTGATTGTGCCGCCAAGTTCGGCAGCGGCGGTGTCCGAATCGGTAAAGGCCAGGCTGGTTGCCCCATGCGAGGGCCTGTTTTTGTCGCTTATGGCAATCGAGGCTGGTGTTGCCATTTCACCTTCACTGTTTTTGGTGAAGACCAAAAGATGCGTTGCAGCCGGGTTTGACGGAACTACGGTATTTGCAGGTAGGTTGTAAACCAGGTTGCTTCCGGTTGCCGCGATAGTAGTAATAGGCGTTAAACTTTGCTTGCTCGTTGCGCTTCGTCCCCAGTACAGGACGTAATCGGTCAGGTCGGACTCAGAGCTCGCCTTGCTTATATTAATCGCGCCAGCGAGTTCGCCGACGTCGAGATCGGTGTCAGCAAATGTTATACTAGCGGCCGCATGTGTTGGGACTCCCAAGTCAATGATCAAAAGGCTGATTCCAGTCGGGCTTTCACCAAAATCATTAGCGGCGTAAAGCAAAAGGTGGGTCGCTGGTGGTGTAGTGGGGATTTGTGTGTTTGGCGGAAACGTGAACGTTAAGTTTGCTCCTGTAGCGTCGATCGACGCTACGGGTGTTGTGCTTTGCTTGGTAAGGTCGTCTTGGCCCCAATATAATTTATAGGATGATATATCTGATTCATCTATGGCTCTGACAATATTTATACTGCCTTCGATCACGCCGCCTTGAGCGTTGATATCGGTTAGTGAGATAGAAACAGAGTCGTGGATGGGAGTTGTTAATACTGTCTTCTTCTTAGTTTCTGTGCTGGACGTTGTCTCGGTGTTAGTATTGGTATTGGTCGATTCCTCTACGGTAACAGTAGGCTGTGCTCGCAACGAACGCGCCGAACTTAGGTTCTTCTGAGAGCAAGATACGAGCATAATAGCTAGCAATAAGCTAATTAAGCATTTTATCTTAAAGCTGGACTCTTTCATGTGGCTAGCGCCCCCAGTACATGCTCTCTAAAGAATAGAGATCGGATAATTGAGTCGAAAATTTAGTCTTTTTTTTGTTTTTAATATCAGTGACTTACTGTCTCTATTCGACAACAGCATGATGTCAGCGAGCAATTAAACCCGAATGCGAATCCATAGCGGGACTTACCCACTGAAGTCAACCACTTAGGTCAAGCCATAATTCTGTAGCGCGCATGCTTTAAATGAATCTAAATATTTCGACATCTAATGCCGATACGACCAAAGACCCAACTGAAAAGGAGTTATGCAATGATTAGCTTTAAATGCCCATTCCTGCCAAAGACCATCCTTTTATTGGCACTTGTGACGGAAATCGTGTCTTGCAACAATGCACCTTCTGACACAACTGGTAAAGGTAAAGACAAACAAAAAGATTCCGATGACAACGCTGAAGGAATTGCAGCGAATAGCACTTTTAAAGGGCGATGGAAATTTGTTGCACCTCAAAGCTGCAAAAAAACTCGCGACAACGTCAAGAGATGTGACTTTGAGAGAGTAAATCTAGTACCGGCAGTTATCGAGTTCTACAATCAGGGTAGAAACGCAGCAATTTTATTTTACAATATGAATACGCTTGACACACTTAACAAGCTAAACATCCCTGTATTACCTTCAGTTGCTGAAATTGCGAATCAAGAATACGACGCCCAGGCCGTTCACAAGCCTGAAGATAGTAGCACATGGACTCAATATAGCATCGACGCCAATAATAAGTTAATCCATTCGGTAACACCAAAACTCAGCTATTATCATATAAAAGCGACTGGACAATCGATAAAATATTATTGGACAGCGGACACTGATGCAAACGCCATAGATCTGTTCCCAGACTCAAGCGTTCCGGTCAATCCGAAACTCGATCAGCTCGCTGCGAATCCAAGCAATCAGCCAAGCGGGGTTACCAAAACATACAATGGTAAAACCTATCCGTTGATCGCAGCTTGCGTGAACTATAAAAAATCCGGTAACAATCCCACCACCGAGGTCGATACTTGCACCGAGCATTTTAAAAACGATAGTTTAAATTATTTTACAAGCTGCGGTTCAGCAACTCCAGTTTCCGAGTGCCCAAGCGCTGGAAAAGCTTATGCATGTCTCAGTTCCTTACAAGCGTTGTGGTTTTATTTCGGCGATCCTGCAAAGGCTCCTGCGTCGTGCGGCACCGTTGTAAGACCTTAGGCACAAGTCTAGATCGATTCCATTGGTCATTAGGTTTATTACCACGTCTTTGTGAAAAACCGTCCTTGATGCATCGTAAGTGGTTGATTTACAAAATTTTTCAGTCGTTTATTTAAACTTATCCCTTTTTGAACCGATAGATATTTGCTGAAACAAAGTGTCACGATCTTTGGGGGGAGAATGAAAAAGCTACTTAGTCTAATTTTGATATCAGCTGCGACCTCGTCCTTATTTCTGATTTCTTGTGCTGAGGAACCCGAAATAAATAAAAGGTCTGCCGTTACGACGACGCCCGTTGAAACTAAAAATGGCTCGTCGACCATTTCTCGCGCTGACATTGACTTTGCGTTAAGTGCCGCCGCGCAAGCTAAAAAAGACGCGAAGGACCAAGAAAATTCGATGGTCGTCATCGGAGATGGTCGTGTCCAAAATCTTTCGCTAAAATTCGTCTGTACGAAAGAACTGGCTTGCGAACTTCCGAAGAAAATCTTTGATAAAGCAGATCTTGACAGCGTTCCAGACGCCGAGCGCGAACCCGCAAGCGGTATCATAACTGACTTGTTCGGAACCAAGCTTGAAGACATTAAAGATTTGAAAAAATTTAGGATTGTCAGCAGAAAAGAAAAAATTATCGTCATTATAAAGTTTCGCAACAAACCAATGGATATTAACGTCTCAATCGAACAACCAGATCCTGCAGACGTTTCTCCTGGCGATCCAGCCGTTCTCGGCGATGTTTTCGTCGAAGGAGATCCTGTTTGCCTAAACGGTAGCTGCAGCAAAATTAAAATTCCATTCGACGATTTTATGGATTTGAATGCGATCCCGGTCGAAGGTTGGGAAGTTGAGAAATGGACTATTGGCGACGCTTTGAACGCGATGCTAGAAGTTCCTAATTTGAAAAGGATTACCGCCGTTCAAACTAAGAAGGGACTTATTATAAAAGTTAAGTTTCGCAAGAAACGCGTTATCACGACCGTCGCACAGAGAGATAGTTGTCCTGTGTTTCCGGTGGTGCCGCTTAGTTTAAACCAACCCGTCCAAGTATGTTCGGTAGCAGATTTGAAAGCCATTGCTCAAAATACCAGCGGCAATTTCCAACTTGTTTGTGACGTGGACCTAGCTGGGAGTAACTGGCAGCCGTTGCCGCGGTTTTCGGGACGCTTCGATGGAAATGGTAAATCGATCAAAAATTTAAACATAGCGCAATCTGTCGCCGAAGGCGGCTCGAGTAGTGATCTCGTGAGCGGGCTATTTTCTTCTTTAAGCGGCTCAGTGGCTAACCTCAACATAGTCGCGGCGAACGCCGTAACCAGCGACGCCGATGCTGCAGGGATTCTTGCTGGTAAATTGCTTAATGGAGCTCGTGTAAAGAATATTATGGTTTCCGGTAATATCAAGTCGATGAGCCAACGCTTCGTTGGTGGTATCGCCGGTTCTCTCACGGATGACGTTGTCATTGAAAACATTTGCGTCGATGCATCAGTCGGAGTTGATGGTCCGCTGAACATTAAATACACCGCCGCCGGCGGCGTGGTGGGTTATTCTGATTTGAATGCTGATAATACAAGTCGTATAGACTCTGCCACTTTCCTCGGTGAAGTGATCTCTTATCCGCGTCAGTTGAGTGTCGACCATGCGACATTACAATCGGGAGACTTGGGTTGGGGGCCAGCACTGTCTAATAACACTTGGGGCGCCGCCGGAGGGATTGTCGGTGTAGCCGATTACTACGCTCTGACAATTAACCGCGCGAAGTTTAATGGTCGTGTTATCGGTGCCTTGATAGGCGGCGTCGTGGGTATTGGTTTAGCGCAAATCAGTAACAGTACCTCCGAAGGTGAGATTCTTGTCGCTGGTGCTACTGGCCGAGTGCCGATGGCTGGTGGTATTGCCGGTATGTTAAGGGGACACGTCAACTTTCCAAGACCTGCTCCGACCGACGGTTCAAAAATCGTTCGTTCGTCTTCAACGGCCATAGTCACAGGTCCGATCACTCTACCTAACTCGGGTCCTATGGCTGGCGTCTTTGCGGGCGGACTTGTCGGCTTTATGGATAACATCAAAAAGCCGGTGCAAGTCATTGATAGTTACACAACCGGTAATGTTAAATTTGATGCCGATAAATTTCTTGGACCATCTGTGATGCAGTCCGTCATCCATGTAGGTGGATTGGTCGCGGACATTTCTGGATGCAATATAACCGGTCCATCGGTTATAAATTCCTATTCGTCAAACAAGGTCGAGTTCCTTAACCGTCGAAGCAGCAATGTCTATCACCTTGTTGGCGGTATGATGGCATCGGCAAAATCAACGTGTGCAAGAAACTCTTATTGGAACTCCAAAGTCGCTGGCGTGTCAAATAGTTCTTCTGGATCGGCTGTAACGACCAATGAACTTGCTAAGAAGGAAACTTTTGTAGGATGGGACTTTGTTAATACGTGGATCATGCCAAGCGGAAATGGTTACCCGCAACTCCGCTAGACAATTCTAAGTAAACGACTTTGCGACCGCCGTCCTTAGGCGGTCGTTTCTATTGGTGCCACTCAGGCGCCATCTGCAGCAAGCAAGACTCCGACGATCGTCGCACCAAAACTTCCGGCTGGACCGACTGCGAGATCGTTCTTTTAGTTGTTAAAGCTATAGTTTTGGTACGTATAAAAGGGCCTCGCAACTCAAAGTTACGAGGCCATGAAGGGTAGAAAACAAGGTTCCATTAAAGCGAGGCAGTTAAACCCATGTTCAGTGTATTCAAATTGACTTTTGTATCGCCATCCGCCGCAGTGCCTTTTGTTGTTTTGTTATCCATAGAATAAATCGCATGGAGTCGGGTATTTGAGTTCCAAGCGTACTCAACACCAAGCGCATAAGCTGTGCGAGCCATATCGCCAACATTGCTGTCAGCACCCTTCTTGGACGCATCGACAATGACTTTAACATAGGGCGTCACGTCCGCGAACGGCATCAGACGACTTTGTAAAATGATCGAAGAGATATTCTGATCTTTCGAGGTCTCAACGTCTTTTTCTTTGATAACTTTAACGGTATCGTACTCGACATCGGTCGTTGAGCCTGCGACCGCAATCTTAACACCAAGGCCCATATGGTTTTGGTAACCATTTCCGTAATTACGGCTTGTACCGTCCTTCATGGTAATTTTTGTGGTTTCAGTACGTACCATCGCAAAACTTGCGATAGGTCTGATCATCTTATCGGCGAAGTTGCCGCGGTATTGCAAGGTGGTGGTTAAACCGCCAGTGCTATGAGTTTTGTCAGTATTGGTACCTTTAATGGTTGCGCCTTGAAGCACTTGAAAGTAAAGCGCATGATCACCGAAAACGCCTTTTGCTTCGACACCCGGGGTGTTTTCAATGGTGTAAGGATTCGCTGTGTCGGCGACAGCTGAGAAGATATAGTTATCAGTAGTGCTATAATCCCATTCTAAGCTGAAGTCACGGCTATCGACTTTACCCACAGAGATCGAACAGGAAGGGCTAAGATTAAACTCAGCAAAAGCGTTCTTTACGTAGTTACTCTCTGCGTAGTATTTCAAATGCAAATCCACGGGACCCTTGGTGCCGATAAATTCTAGTTGCGCTCTTTTCAGCTTCACTTCGGAACTCTTCATGGTGGATTTATCACCATCGCCCGTTTTTGACTCCTTAGTATACTGAATCGCATCTCCCCGCACTTTGCCTTTAATTTTCCAGGCAACATCACCGCTGACTTCAGCATGCGCCAACGAACAAGCCATTAAACCCGAAACAATTGTTGCTACTCTACGTAAACTCATCCGTGATTCCCTTTTTCCAAAGTTATGTCGCTAGAACATAAATAAATTGATCGTCCTAAATGACGTGGACACAAATAGTAGATCTAACTTCAAGAACTGGGTCAAGCATAATAGATTTATGCAATGTCGATTGCCCACAGGTTAATCACCCCATATACTAAATAAATTCTAGTTATCATCTCAAGTCTAGGAGCTGTTTATGATATGGTCTGGCATCATTCTTATGACGACGACGCTTGGCCTTTATATGCTTTTTTGGCAAGTGCTACTGCATCAGCTAAAGCTTAATCCTGAATTTAATATTAAGCGCCCGATGCTTATGTACGCCACCTGGATTGCGTTCGTCTGTGCTTTAGGGCAGACGCCCTTTTTAAATAATTTTTCGGCGATGCCTCCGCGGTTTCTT
>CAZUYQ010000055.1:18352-24045 GCA_964624705.1 uncultured Polynucleobacter sp. | reverse complement strand
GGATGGCGATCCTAATAACCTCATTCTTTTTTGCGCGCAGCACCACCGGTCGAGCAGTCGCAATGCATTCCCCACTCTGGGTTCTGATTGGTTTTCAGGGGTTTCGCGTTCTTGCCGAGTGGGCTCTTTATGCAGGATATCAAGAAGGGATCTTCCCAGTTCAAATGACCGTTGAAGGAATGAATTTTGATATCGTCACGGGTATTTTAGCCATCTTGCTAATTCCGGTATTAAGAAAATTTCCCGAGCAAAAGACTGTTGCTTGGATATTTAATATCATTGGCCTTGTCCTTTTGATCACCATCACCGCGATTGCGACGCTATCAGCACCAACACCACTGCGCTATTTTATGAATGATCCAGCAAATACGGCCGTTGCTTATATGCCTTATATCCTTCTACCGGGAGTCCTTGTCCACGCGGCGTTTGCAGGACACTTTCTGTTAACAATACGTCTTCTCTCCAAACCTCAGAACAGACTTAGTCACTGAATCCAAGGAGCATTCTATGTGTGGTATTCTCGTAGTCCTAAAAAATCATGCTGATCAGCTGGATCTTCGTCAAAAGGTCTTAGGCCTCGTAAAACGCATCCGTCATCGTGGCCCCGACTGGAGTGGCATCTTTGCCGATGAGTTCGCGGTTCTCGCCCATGAACGCCTTGCAATTGTGGACGTTGAGCACGGCGCGCAGCCTCTAGTCGACACCACGACTAAGAGAGTTCTCGCCGTGAATGGCGAGATCTACAATCATAAAGAACTTTCGGCCAAACTCAAGAAACCTCACGATATCCAGACTAACTCCGATTGCGAATGCCTGCTCTATCTCTGGGATGAGCAAGGTCCCGAATTTTTAAAAGACCTGAATGGTATTTTTGCATTTGTGCTCTATGAGCCAACAACTAAGAAATTCCTCATTGCTCGCGATCATCTTGGCGTTGTGCCGTTGTACTGGGGTCACGATAATCTCGGTAGGCTTTATGTCGCATCTGAAATGAAAGCCATCGTCGATGTTTGCACGACCGTCAGCGAATTTCCTCCCGGTCACTATGTGATCGGTGGTGACGATGGCAGTGCGCTTGAGCCAGTCCAATACTATAAACCGAGCTGGTACAATGTGTCTAAAATTCCGTCCGAACCTTATAGCCCGGAGATACTGCGCGCGGGTTTAGAAGCTGCGGTGCAGCGCCAGTTGATGTGCGACGTTCCCTATGGTTTATTAATTTCAGGCGGTCTCGACTCATCCGTGATTGCCGCTCTAGCGGCTAAATATGCAAGGCAGCGGGTCGAGGATGGCGGCAAAACAGGTGCTTGGTGGCCACAGCAGCATTCTTTTGCTGTGGGCCTTAAAGAATCGCCTGATCTTAAGATGGCGCGTAAGGTTGCCGATCATCTCGGTATGGTTCATCACGAAATTGTTTTTACTGTGCAAGAAGGCATGGATGCCTTATCAGATGTCATTTACCAGCTAGAAACATTCGATGTGACGACTATCCGAGCTGCGACTCCGATGTATTTGATGTCGCGAAAAATCAGGGCGATGGGCATTAAAATGATTCTGTCCGGCGAAGGGGCCGATGAAATTTTCGGCGGCTATCTTTATTTCCATAAAGCGCCGAACGCGACTGAATTTTTTGAAGAGACTGTTCGCAAATTACAAACACTTCATAAATTTGACTGCCTACGTGCTAATAAATCCACCGCAGCCTGGGGTATTGAGGCACGCGTGCCGTTCCTCGACCGCGAGTTCCTTGATCTCGCGATGAATATCAATCCTCAGGAAAAAATGATCACACCACAGCGTATGGAAAAATGGATTCTGCGCAATGCATTCGCAGATCTGCTACCCGCAGAAATTGTCTGGCGTCAGAAGGAGCAATTCTCTGATGGTGTGGGTTATTCTTGGATCGATTCATTGCGAGCTCATACCCAGCACGTTATTACCGACCGGATGATGGAGCAGGCACAGTTTCGTTTCCCGGTAAAAACCCCTGTCACAAAGGAAGCTTATTTTTATCGTGAGATGTTTGAACGGCACTTCCCATCGATGGCGGCAGCTCAGTGTGTGCCAGATGGTCCGAGCATCGCTTGCAGCTCACCGACCGCGATTCGCTGGGACGCTTCCATTGCGAAAATGGCCGACCCTTCAGGCCGTTCGGTGGCGAGTGTGCACGTCGCAACATCTTAGAATTGCTTTTATTTCCGTGATCCGCTAGTCCTGAGTCGCTATTCAGTGTATGAGTATGCGGCTAAAACCAATCTCGGAGGATTCTTTACTATGTGGCCTTATCTTTTACACTGGTTAGTGGCAACCGTTGCTCTTCTATTGACCGCTTACTTTGTTCCTGGCTTTCAAATCGTAAGCTTTGGTGCAGCGATGATTGCTGCGGTCGTTGTTGGTTTTGTAAATATGTTTATCTGGCCTGTGTTGGCGATTTTAACACTACCACTTACCATAGTGACCTTTGGTTTGTTTTTGTTGGTGGTGAACGGAATCTCGCTTAAAATCGCAGCCGCTCTGACACCTGGTTTTAATATTATCGGATTTTTCCCTGCAGTCGTCGGCTCTATTGTTTTAACAGTAGTAGGTTGGTTGATTCGCTTCGTTGTGTATAGCCCAAGTGTCTAAGAGTTTTTCTAAGATATTTTGTTGCATATGGGTCGGGGTCCTGTGGATCTCCGGCCCAGTCCTATTTGCTGCCAATGAAAAAGTAAGTCATCCATCTAAAGTTTCACCAAAAACCTTAGCATGCTTGCCAACAGCAAGAGCTGCTATTGCTCCGCCGCTGACTAGAGATACTGAGTTGGGCGATGCCTTAGTGGAAGTTGTAGCAAAGGAATTAATCGCGAGACACTCACTGATCTGTGACGCCAAGAACATCATCAATCAGGATGAAGCACGTAAAGCATTCGATTTAATCGGCATGAGCTCTTATTTCACATTAGCTCCGGAACGGATTTATTCATCGCAGATTAAATTTTTGATGGAGTCGTTGGCAGCAAGTCATATTATTTTTGTTACTCCAAACAAAAATAAAAATCTTATCCATATTGATATCCGGGCGATCGAAAATATGGAGGATAACGAATCCTTATCCAAGACCATTCAAGAGTTTGATCTTCACTATAATGAATCCACGCAGTTCCTTCCGAAAACACCAAAAATTATTCGTTTGCTAGCCCTCTTAACCCCCAACAGCGTCACTCTCGGTAATGGTAGGGCAAAAGTTGACCTGGATATTCTAGCTCCATATCAGGAGGTTTCGAAATCAATGCGGGGAAGCCTCCCACCGATTATTTCTTCGATATCGTTTGATAAAATTGAACACTACCGCACTTACCGCCGTTCCGATTATGGTGGATCTTTTTTTCCAAGTACTTTTCTATTTGCAATTAATCAGGACCATGAATTAGAGCGGGGAGATCTTCCTGCCTCCGATCCTAGTCACAGTGCGACCCTTCATATTGAAGCATACGGTGGCTGTGTGACAGCCATGGCGCAAGGTTCCATTCATACGCCTATCGGAACGACTTCCGCAGGTATAGGACCAGGATTCTGTCTCCTGCAAAAACGCATGGATCAACGAAATCCTGTGACTTATGGTACCCTCGCCATTCGCTCAATCTTAAACCACCGGGCGTTTATCAATGACCAATGGTATGTTTATATGGAGACAGATAATGTCGGCTTTGAGGGATTTTCCCTCTACAAATCTAGTATTGCTCATGCCGATAGCGTCACCCGAGCTTCGGTAGGCGTCGGCTACTACTTAGCCGATTTTGAGCACACCTACACAGGCTTCTGGCAAAGCCTGTAAAAAAAATTAAGGCGCTGCAAATTTCCTAATCAACCAATCCGTACCGCTACCACCATTTGCGATATTTGTGCCCCAACCGATTGCATAAACAGAGCCAATATCATTGGTTCCCGTACCAATCACAAGCGACGTGATTTGATCTGCAGACGCACTGATATCAAAGGTTTTATTCCAGTGAGTTGTATCCTCAACTAAGGTAGAGGAGAATTTACGTAACCACCAGTCCTGGGTACCATTGGTCTGAAAACCTCCCGAGTAAACCGCATTGGAAGCATCGATCGCTAGTGCCAACCCCTCATGAGAGCCTGCAATTCCAGTGCTAAAGTCAGATTGTAACGCCAGCCCTGCACTATACTTTCGAATCCACCAATCGCTATCTGTCGTGCTATTGCGTCCCACGACGTAGACATTGCCGCTGGCATCAAGGCGAATCGAGGAGGCAAGGTCGCTCGTGCCCGCACTGTTGCCAGTCACCGTAGCCTCAATCGAACAATCGCTTGTCCGTAGACGGCGTACGACCATCTGCTGATCTGGACCGGCGACGGTTTGATAGCCCGTCACGAACATCTTCGCTGTGGCGCTATTAACGGCAATCCCAAGTGCTGCATCATCGAGGTTGCTACCGCCATCAATCTTCTGCTCACAAGATAAAACGCCTGCAGACGTGTATTTTCGGATCCAGGTATCTTTGCCAGAAGCGACACCCACAATATTGGTTCCGTAACCCACAATATAAACATTTCCGGTCGTATCCACGGCCACACTCATGGCTTCGTCATCGCCCGCGCCACCGTCAAGAATCGCATCCCAGTTCACAAGATCTTCTGTACCAGTTGAACTGTATTTTTTAAGCCACCAATCAAGATTTGTTCCATTATGACGTGACCCGACCACATATACATTTTGGCTAGAGTCTATCGTCAGCGCTCTGGCTATTTCTTCAGAACCAACATCGCCAACATCTTTATTCCAATAAGTGGTATCCTCGTTGCCGTATTTATCGAACTTCTTAATCATCCAATTTTTATCGCTTGCGGTGTGATAGCCAACCACAAATAAGTTACCGCTACTATCCATCGCTGCGCCCGTAGGCTTATCAGCGCCAGAGCCCCCATCATAGACGATGGGTTGCGACCATAGATCATCCCCTTCGGTAGCGGTATAGCTGAATGTTCCAGATCCTAGAGTCGTTTGCACATTACCACCGGATACTGCTAAATCGGTCGCCCGAGATTGAACGGTATAAGTCACTCCTTTTAGCAGAACATTATCTAACAAGTCGTAAGTCCAGCTGGTTGTTCCAGTGGCAGCGATCCACTCCGGACAGGTCGCGCTGAAATCGTTGGTGGAAACCTTATAACAACTTCCCGAACCTTCCTGAATCGAGACCGATACCGATGCAATTCCGGCACCGGCATCAGAAGCAGTTCCTGCAATTCTTGTATTTATACCTGCGGTTGTGGACGGCGTTATAGAACCAGATGTTGTCACGGCAGATGTTGGTTTTGTCACATCTCTTAGGAAGGTCGCGCTACCACCGAACGCAGGTGTGTTGCCGTCGACATCAGTGAGTTTTACGCAGACTTTATAAGAATCATCTGAAGATAAACCGGCATTATCTGTTTTGGGAATCGTTGCGCTATAAGTGAGATTACTATCACAGGCAGTGGCGCTGGTTGCGACAACATAAGAAGCAGCATCAAATGAAGTGCCCGTAGCTGCGGTTATAAGATTGCTCGCTGCCACAGCATCTGCGGCATTTAAAAACCCATCACTCACAACCGCCGTCAAACTGACACTTGTAAATCCAGGCAAGCTATATTTGCTCTGAAAGGTTGTGGTACTAGCACCATAGCTTGCGTTACCAGCAGCATCTACA
>CAZUYQ010000055.1:452-18342 GCA_964624705.1 uncultured Polynucleobacter sp. | reverse complement strand
CGGTGATAGCGGCATCATTGGACTTCGGCATGGTTCCGTAGGTTAACACACCATCGCAAGTTGTAGACGAAGTGGTCACTACATAGGTAGCTCCAGTATAACCGGTCGCACTTAAGGATCCAGCCAAGTCATTGGTCAGCAGATGTTCTGCCGCATTTAAATATCCATCAACCACATCATTGGCGAGGGCAAGTGAGGTAAATATCGGTGCCGATGGGTCATAGGTGAAAGCAGAACTTGCACCATAAGTTATATTTCCTGCGACATCTGTAAGCGATACACAAACCTTAAAATCGTTTGCTCCTGATAGAGAGGCATCATTATCAAGTGGCATCGCAGCATAGGTAACCGCAGCGTTGCAAGTACCAGCTGAAGTCGTAAGACCGTAACTCGCTACGGCATATCCTGATGCCGTTAAATTAGACGCCAATGGATTTGTTAGCGAATGCTCGGCAGCGTTTAAATAACTATCCATGACATCGCCGGCAAGATCAATGGAAGTAAAGATTGGGAAATCAGTTTTAAGATGAATAACTGCTGACGAACCATAAGCAGTTGGGTTCCCTGCATAGTCAGCAAGCTTGACACAAACTTTGTAATCATCATCAGCTCCAAAATCGCTGGAGTTACTTGCTGGAATTCCAGTCGTCCATGTCATCACTGTTGAGCAAACCGTTGCATTCGTGACTAAGGCATAGTGAATCGTATCATGTCCTGTTCCTACTGCGGCTCCAGTTAGACCGGTAGTATGAGAACGCTCCGCAAAGTTAATATAGCTGTCGACCGCGTCTGCGCTTAAAGCGATGGACGTAAATACTGGGACCGTTTTATCCAATGCTACTGCTGACGTGCTGCCATAAGTTTCATTGCCGGCTAGATCCAACAAATGAACGCAAACCTTATAATTTCCGTCGGCTGCAGCCGAAACATCCGCGATGGTTGGAATCACGCCTGCGAATGTGCCGCTACTACAAGTTGCCGCAGATGCCAGAACCGCATACTCAGTTGTAGTTTCACCACTCACAATCAAATTACTCGCGGCAGCAAGTACACTCGCCGACTCAGCTAGGTTGATATAGCGATCACTTGCTTCATTCGCTAAGTCAAAACTTGTAAAGATCGGTGCAATCTGATCACTTGTAAACACAGGCGATTCAGAATAAGTGATGTTGCCCGCAGTATCACTAAGCTTCGCGCATACTTTATATGATCCACCGCTCGCAAGCGCTGCAGAATCTGCTGCGGGAATCGTTGCTCCATAGGTAAGAGCACCATCGCAAGTCACTCCCGATCCCGCAATCACATATCCCTCAGCTGTATAACCGGTTGCGCTCAGTGGACCTGCTACCGCTGAACTGAGTGCATGATCTGCGATATTGATATAGGTATCAGTTGCTGCGTTAGCCAATGGCAAGCTCGTAAACACAGGAGCCGTGAGATCCACTGTAAATGCCGCGGTCGAACAATAAGCGGGAGTATTATTCGCGGCGTCAGTGACTTTTGCGCAGATCTTATAGCTACTGCCGTCCAATAAACCGACATTATTCGAAAGAGGAATAATGTTGGTTGCACCAAATGCAGCGCCCGAATTGCAAGTAGCCGCAGATGCAATCAAGGCATAAGTTTTAACCGGACTGCTTAAAGTTGTCGAAGACGCTGAAGACAACGCGTTAGTGGCTGTGTGCTCTGAGATATTGATCCAGTTATCTGTAGAGTCATTTGCTAGGGATATTCCTGTGCAATCTGGAACGGTGGTCATCCGGGTAATAGAACTACTCGCACCGTATGTAATATTTCCTGCGAGGTCTGTCAGTCTAACGCAAACTTTATAAGCAACGTCTGATGCAAATCCTGCATCACTTGCTAGAATCAGTCCTGAATTATAGGTTAGGCTTACGTTACATGCAGTGGCATTCGTCACTAAAGCATATTTCTCGGTCGCTGCTCCTGCTGGGGTGGCAACGGATGTCACGGCAAGTGCCGCCGCAATATCGGAGGAGCTTAAATAACCATCTGTCGCACCATTTGCACGCGGCAGTGACGTAAACGTCGGAGCAGTTGCATCGTAGAGGAAGTTGGTCGTATTCCCGTAAGCCGGAGGGTTGGCGGCATTGTCAGAAAACTTCGCACAAACTTTGTAGTTGTTACCGTTCACGACGATACTCGCACTGTTTGCTAATGGGAGCGACGCGTTCCATGACACCACAGCGCTACAAGCGCCGGCAGCTGTTTGAACCCCATATTGAAGAGTATCGTAATTGGCGCCCACTGCAGCTGCAGCAATGGCGGTGGTATGAGTGTGGTCGGCAATATTGATATAGCCATCCAAAGCATCGTTATCAAGTGCGATGGATGCAAATACGGGCACTGTTTTCTTCAGATGAATCGTCGCGCTTGCGCCATAAACGATATTTCCGGCGACATCCGAAAGCTCCACACAAACTTTGTAATCGCCATCGGTTGTAAAGCCCGCATTATTACTCTTTGGAATCGACGCGCTGTATGTGACCGAGGCATTGCAACTCGTCGCAGCAGTCACTAGGCCGTAGCGAGACGCACTAAACCCAGTGCCCGTTGCTGCTGTGACAAGATCTCCCGTTAATGAGGAGTCAGCCAAATTGATATAAGTATCTACCGCTTGGTTGGCGAGGGCAGCGGCGGTGAAAGCTATAGAGGTATCCACCACAAATGTAGCTGACGATCCATAGGCATCGTTCTCGGCATAGTCGAGAATCTTAGCGCAGATTTTATAAGTTCCATCCACTGTAATGGAACTATTATCTGCACCTGGCGCCGCTCCATAGGTCAGAGCACTATCGCAGGTTACTGCCGAACTAACTATTTTATAAGTGGTGGCAGTTGGGTTATGGCCGACGGCCACCAAATCCCCCGCGATGACTGTGGTCGAAACGCGATCAACGGCATTTAAATAGCCATCGAGAGCAGGGGCCGCTATGGCGAGTGAGGTGAAGCTCGGAGGAGTTTTATCGATCGTCCACGCGACATCGGTTGAAATCAACTGGATATTCGTTTCATCGATCTTCGCAAGGACACAAAGAATTTTAGTACCAGACAATTCGGCAACGGCAGCGGTAATGTGCGTAGCAACGGCAGTCCAATCACTAAAGGTGGCTCCACTGCAAGTCGTTGCATCTGTAAGTAAAACATATTTATACGCAACGACGTTGTCTCCTCCGACCGTCACATCGATTGCTGTCACCTTGGAAGGGTCGTGAGGCGCATTGGTTAAGACCGCTTTTGCTCGGTCTGGTGTCCGTATGACGACTGCTTTGCCGACGGACGCATCGGCCTTCGTTCGACTCGAAAGCCCACAGACTTTAAAGGTATAACTGGTTCCGTCAAGCAATCCAGAAACAGAGTAGGTGTAATCGGCCGAGGTTGTCAGCGCTGTCACGATAGTCGTCGAGCTAGCATCGACGACATTGTTGTAGGTACAGTCTGGCTCCACTTCGCCCGCAGCAAAATGAACGACACCATATTTAGCATTAAATCTTGGATCCCCACTCCATGAGAGAGTTACATCTGCTGGCGAAGTCGTGACAGCAGTCACAACGGTCGGATCCTTAGGGGGCTCTACAAACGTTTCAAAGCCGGTTGGCAACGCACCTGATGTTGCCTCGGCAACAA
Source organism: uncultured Polynucleobacter sp. (assembly GCA_964624705.1). Classification (GTDB taxonomy): domain Bacteria; phylum Bdellovibrionota_B; class Oligoflexia; order Oligoflexales; family RGVZ01; genus CAMDKS01. The sequence continues at coordinate 14,694 of CAZUYQ010000055.1, read as the reverse complement.
CGAACGCTAACCTTGAAGGTCTTACACGGAATCCAACTTTATACTGGCCGCCAGTTTGATCGGAATAAAAGGTCGCAATCGCCTTCTGATTCAGACCCGTTTTTACTGCTGTTTTAAGTTGAGCGTCTTCTTGAAATAACTGCACAAGCTTGGTTGCGGTTGTTTTAGATGCAGTCGTCTGTTCTATGATTACGTCCTTGTATATATCGGTACGAGCAAAATCACTGGCATCAGTTTTGCGAATCACAAGTAGCATCGATTCAGTCACCATCCGCATAAAACTCGCGTTCACAAACGGACCTGTGTAGTTTTGCAAAATGGCGGTACCAAGTTCATGAACAGCACCTTTAGGAATCGTAACCTTCGTCGTTCCTAACTGAAGAACAACATCCTCTGTGAGCGATAAATCTTTAACAACAGATATTGACCCAGTCGGACCAGTCGTAGTTGGCGCTGTGGCAACTGTGGGGTGGTAGTAAGGCTCGCCACCACCACTCCCCGCTCCGCTTTCCTTTTTTTCAGAACAAGCAGCGAAGCAAAGCATGACACACGCAATCCATGTGATAGGTGCATCAGCGATCCTGCGTGATTGTTCGTTCCAAGCAAAAAACACGGGTTCCCCCTTTGACATTAAGGAGATCGGCTGAAATAAGACGGCATTTAGATGTTTTTTTGGACCCTAATAATCATCAATAATTATTGATAGTTATACCTTAGGCGGGGCAGGCAAGTTCTGCCGATATTAATTTCGTAACAACCCCCACCGATGAGTTCTACAGATCCCATGCAACGGCTGCGAAAGGCAAAAGCTCGGATGAAATCTAGACCGCAAATACAAATCCCAATGCTTCTCGCTCTTGCTGCAATTCTTGCAACAAGTTGCGGAAGCATCACAACGACGGCGAAGACCGCATTTAAAGTCCGCATGCAGGGAACCTATTCAACTCCAGTGGGCGCCGCAGGTGACTCTGCACCCCAATCAGAGACCTTTCTTCTTAAAGGCGTTATTTTAACAAGTGCTGATGGAACTGAAACCGCACTTTATAAAGAAGATCCAGCGACCTTTAAAATTATTGATCGTCCCCAATTACTGTACGCTAATTACGATATGAGCGAGTACGATGGTACTGCGTTTAGTAAGGCCTCTGTTATTTTTGATTCAGCGGTTGTTGTAACAACGAAGCAATCTAATAATCTTGATATTGCACTCGACTCTGGAACTCTGGATCTCGTGCAGAATTTCACGATTGATAAATCCACCACGCAGACACTCACCATTAAAGCGTCCTGGGGAAAAACTGTGACTGAACCTGAAGATGGTACAGAGTCAGCAGTCGCACCCACGTTTGCAATGACTTTCACATCAGACTAGAATTTTTTGATGAAATTACTTTTTATTTTTTTCACGAGGTCGGAATCATGATGAAGGCTTCTTGGCAGCAGATTAAAGAAACCATTAAAGTACGTGCATTTGGTTTTACGCAAGTTCCACTTATTTGGTGGGTAACACCACGCGTCATAACGGTCGGTATTGAACGCACTGAAATCTTGATTCCTCTGAATAGACGCACGAAAAACCACTTAAAAAGCATGTATTTTGGTGCACTAGCCATCGGAGCGGATGTCGCAGGAGGCCTTCTCTGCATCAATCTCTTGCGCGAGAAGGGTTTGAAAGCTTCTTTCGCTTTTAAAGATATGGAAGCAAAGTTTTTGAAGCGCGCGGATGGTGATGTTCACTTTGTGAGTGAGTCAGGTCCAGCAGTGCAAGAATTGATCAACCGTGTGGCCTCTTCACCCGAACGGCAAGAGACCACCGTCGAAATCAAAGCACTGGTGCCCAAAAAGTACGGGGCCGAGCCAGTCGCAACCTTTCGTCTGACGCTCTCCGTGAAACGTTTGAAGTGAAAGACTTTGACAGTGATCTGTCGACATCAACGCTCATAATCTTTAATGCAATTCATGCCAAATAAATAAGCATTCGCAAGCTAACTCACGAAACTTCGACGAGAAACTATGGACATTTGCAAAATGGTTCGTATACAATTTTGTAAAGGTTCCATTTAAAAACCTATTTCGGAGGATTAATCTCATGATCGTTAAGAATCTTTTGGCTGTTGGTGCTATCGCTACGTTAGCGAGCGCTGCATCCGCTGCTGATGTCTCGAAGGCTGACTGGAAAATCAATGGCGTTATGCGCATGGATGCAGTTCAATCGACCACAGAAGTAAAACCTGCTTCCGGTGACAAAACTACAACTAAAAGTTCTTCAGTTGCTCTGAAGCGCACTCAGTTGGGTTTGACCGGTACACAAGGTTCAGTCTCTCTACACCTTCACTATAATCTTGAAGGCAGCGGCACTAGCGAAAGCAACACTCTTTGGGATGGATACGTTAGCAACAAGCTAAACGATATGATCACATTGAGCTTCGGTAAACTGAATGCTCTATCACAAAGCATCGAGAATGCTTATGAAGTGCAAGATCTTTACATCACTTCGATGGCTCATGACTACAACGTGGTTAACGCTGCGGGCGGTCAAGTAACTGCTAGCTTCGGCGACCACAGCTTGTCTCTTCAAGTTCTTCAAGGTGTATCAACCGTTGGAACAAATAGCTTTGATTCCAAAGGTGGCTTGACCACTAGCATTCAATATGCTGGCGACATCAACAAAATGATTAAGCCTGTATTGACTTACTCAATGGTTAAGACAGCAAGTTCTAAAGCTTATACTAAAGATGCAAGCGGCAATAACACAACAACTGTTGCTGCAAACTACGGCAATGGCTACCAAAACCAATTAGGTGCTGGTGTTGCAGTTGATGTTGCTGGTGCAAAAATTGATCTTGAGTATGATTCAGTGACTATGCTGAAGCAAAAAGACAATGAGGCATCTAAGAACTCCACTGTTAATTCTATCGTTGCTCAAGTTAAATACGCAGTCGCTGATTTCACTCCATTCTTGAAAATCACTTCTGACGCTATGAAATTGGGCGCCGATGAAGGTCTTGGCGATGTCACTGGTATGAAATTCGCTATTGGAACTGAGTACGCAATGGCTCCTGCATTCCGTCTTCACGCTCTATACATGAGCGATGCGACTTCGAAAAAAACCGCTGGCAGCACAACAGAAAAAACTAACATGAACGGCTTCAACATGGGCGTCACTGCTTCGTTGTAAGTTGTCTAGTTTGTTTGAGTGATTTGTTAGGGACTGCAAGGTCTTAGCAGAAAACAAAAATGAGATAAAATCCCCCATGTCGCAAGATATGGGGGATTTTTCTTTGCTTGTCGAGGAGGTAGTTTGCTGCATTTTTCTTTTCAGGTAGAATATTAGAATAAACCTGCCAAAATCATTAGAGGATGCTTATGCGTACGAAATCTTGGTACCTTAGTGTTTCAATTGTGGCATTCCTAATGCTGATTGTGACTTCCGTCTATGCACAGACCCCAATGGGTCAAGATATGGCTCATTCCATTATGACACTGGGTCAAGCGGCTATTCTCGGTTTGATCGAAGGTATCACCGAGTACTTACCGGTTTCTTCCACAGGACACTTAATCCTCGCCGACGCGTGGCTAGGACTACGCGGCAATCCGAGCATGACTGCTGAGCAGCTTGATGCGATCGGTGCTTTTGAGATCGTGATTCAAAGCGGTGCTATCGTCGCTGTTCTCTATGTTTATATGGGACATGTTCGTAAGATGATCGCCGGACTTCTTGGTCATGATGAAAATGGCCGTAAATTGCTGATCAACGTGATCGCTGCATTTATTCCAGCGGCCGTGATTGGCCTGGTGATCCATAAATTAATTAAGCAGTACCTTCAACAAGAATGGCCCACAGTATTTGCACTCGCCGTCGGCGGCATCGCGATGATTCTATTTGAGCGATCACAAATGGCAAAAGATCGAAGATCGCATGGTTTAGGCATCGAATCGATGACCATCAAAAAATCTGTGACAGTCGGTTTGCTCCAGTGTGTTGCCATGTGGCCGGGGACTTCGCGTTCGATGATGACTATTCTTGGCGGTCAAGTGGTAGGTCTCTCTCCGGTAGCAGCGGCAGAGTTTTCGTTTTTGCTTGGACTACCGACTTTGCTAGCAGCAACTGCATTCAAGGCTTTAAAGGAAGGACGCATGCTGGTCACCCACATTGGCATCGACGCCATGAGCGTTGGCCTTGCAGTCGCGGCCATCTCAGCATTTTTCTGCGTAAAAGGTCTTCTCGCCTATCTGACACGTCATGGACTTGCGCCATTTGGCTGGTACCGCATTGTGCTGGCGGGACTAGTGAGTTGGTATCTTCTGACTCAATGACACTTATTAGGGATGCTGCGAAGCATCGTAAAGCTCCTTCAGAATACCCTCGGTTAAACCTTTTGTTTCAGCTTGAAGCGTCTGCGATTTCGTTAGTACCACTGTGTGACACTGTGAAGAGCAGTTTGTAAAAGTCTCTTTTTGCTTCAGGTATTTGCCGCCAAGGAGAAAGTCCTTGGCGTCGTCCGCGTGTGTGCGCCCAGGAGCAATAATAACATCCACCTCATCGGCGCTAAATTCCTCAATGAGCATGCGCCCATCTAAACTCGACCAGGCGCCGGTGCCATGGCCTGAGGGTAGCGTTTTTTCGATAAATAGATACTGATCAGGTGACTTATATTCGCCGTTTTTGATAAATTGCTTCATACGTTCGGTCTGTAAGAGATCCGCATTGCCAACAATATAATTTGTATCGAGAACTGGTTGAGTATTGGCAGCAATTTTACCGTAGGTATCGGCACCTAATAATTCCTTATAGAGATCTTCAAGTTCCGGAAAAACCGGAGACATAATACAGTCGTCACCAGAGAGCTCTAAACCGACCGTACTTAAACCTAGTGCTTTAACGGTAGAAAGCGAACACGCTTTAAACTTCATATTTTTAGCAATGCTTTCTAACTTGGTACCCGATTTTGCTTCACCGCCACCATTACTTACACCAGAAATTTGCTCTGCTTCGGCTTTGGCAGTGTTTTTAAATTCGGTGACTTCTTCGACGGTTAACGTCTCGCCCCGTTGCACTTTGGCTCTCAGAGTTTTAATTTTTTCGACGGTTTTTTGCGTGCTTGATCGAATCTTCTGCACGATCGGTGAGCCAACGGATTCATATGCCACAGCTCCATCAATGGTCGCTAAGGCAATATTGAGCACAAGCTCCATCTGTGCTTGATTTGCGGAGACCGGTCTCCCCTGCGCGTCTTTTCCTTCCTTTAGCGTTAGCAAAGAATCTGCGGCCGCAAGCGACGTCCCGAGCAAAGGAATTGCTCCAGTAATCAACGGATACTTGGCACTGAATTCAGCAAATTTGGTGTAGTAAAGAGGTATCCCACTATTGGTATACATGCCAAGTTCATCCCAGCTATAGGTTGAGTCTTGAATGCCTTGTAGCTGCTGATGCTGGCGTAGAGAGGGCGTTGTCTTTTGAAGAAAAAGCGACGTTACAGTGTCAACAGGAATATTATTTGGATAGTTGTAATTCGCATCTTTATTGGTAAGCGATAATTTTGCATTCGCAACAAACTCCCACAACAATAGACTCGGAAATTTTTGAACGACGTGAAGTGTAAATAAAGATCTGGTACTAATCGTGAGCTTATCTTTCATCGCCGTAAGCTGATCCCGAATAGCACGACCATATTTTTCTAAATTATCTTTCTCAGCGCTGTCATCTTTTGATTCACAGACATCGATCACCATGTTTAGAAACGTTAATAGCTCGATATAGGCTTTATCCTTCTGCGCAGCGGCGTCCTGGGCGTAGGCTTCGTCTGCACCTATAAGGTGGAGTTTACCGCGTGTTCCCTTTGGAGGTGGCGGCAATACTTTTCTGACATACACAGAGACATAAGGTAACAAGGTTTGCGGATCATCCTGAATTGCATTTTTACAACGATCACTCTGCGTTGCATTTCGGTACCGGGTAAAGAAATTGAACCAAGTTTTATCCCGTAATCTAGGATCTATAACATCTGCCGCTCCAGGTCCAAGATCAGGCTCTGCCTTTGTCACTCCATCAAAAAGGCCAATAATACTTCCCATTTCACTTTTATAACCTTGATCCGCGACAGATTTTGTCGATGCAGCGGGACCCTTTAATTTACAAGAATGGCTTGTTATTAAAACAACGCAGCAAACAAACGCATTCACAGCCTTTATCGTCATAACTGCTCCTCGGAGTAACCGATAGTTCGGTATAAGGTATATCGGTAAAAGTTGGGACAAACTTTAGGAGTTTCGATTCCGCTAGAATCTTAAATATAATGCCATGTTAGACCATCCTACTTCGGCTTACTGGACACACCGCACCATCATTAAATTCTCCGTCGCTGCGACCTCATGACACTCACTAGGAATTTTTACTTTATCTCGCTGACGGAATACACCCCATTCACCTATCGACGATTGACCTCGTTCGCCAAGACACAGATCAATCACCGGGTACTCTTCCATGGGAGTTCGCCAAACCTGTCCCTGATTCCAGGGAGCGTCTGGTACTTTTGTTCTTAAATCGCGGCATTCTTGAAATAGAGCGCTTGCTTGACTCTTACTCCATATCCCACTCATATCCGCCACGGCGGTTTCGCCGGAGTGAATCAGTATTCCTAAGGCTAAGACCCAGCGGCCAAATGCCCATGGCATTGCATACCAGGTTTCGTACATTAGGAGGGCGGCCGTTGGCGCAAGTCCAGCTAAGTAATAGGCATGTAATCTGGCATGATCACCACTTAGAGTGCCTACGATACTTGCTTGAACGACTGCGATGCCAAGAAGTTTGAGAATAGTTATTTTACGTTCTCGTTCTTTTGAGAACAGTAACGCTATAAGAATCAGGATCCATCCAGCTTCAAAAACGATATGGAAGTGAATCAAATCCCAGATATCAGGACTCAACCAAAATTTCTTTAACCAGCCCAGTGAATCGCGATTGGCAAAAAGTTCGAAAAGGCTTGGAATTTCCTGCAAGCTTTTTAAATATTTTGTTACCTCCAGGTACCAGCCAGCTGCCGGAACAACTGCCAAGAGCACCAGCGGAAATTGTTTCAACCATGCACGGAATGTTCTTGGATGAAGCAATAAAAGTGCGACTACGACGGCCGCTGTCGGTTTGATTAAAATACCGAGAGCAAGGCAGGCGACGCCCCACCAACGAAAACGCCAGATCCCCGCAGTGCCGATCAATGCTAGAAGCATCGCTGTGGTATCCGGCATAAATTTAGCGGTAAACGGCGTTGAAAATGAACAGCAGGCCGCAAACCATGCCATCGTCACAAAACGACCGGGTTGGTCAGAGGAGTCATTCTTTAACCACGCCGATCCTGCTACGTAAATGAGTCCGCCCACCGTGAGAGTAAGTAAGATCTGGGCAAAGATCCGCCCTAAATCAATATGCGATCCGGCTGTGACGAAACCTAAAGCTCCTAGCATATTCACTGCCGGAAACTCCATGGCCATAATCCCACGTGTATTTTGACTGTTGAGTACCGCAGGAATCCACCAAGAAAAATCCGTTGTTTCAATCGTCCAACGCCGCGCATACCGCAGGGCAGTGGCCATGGTATCCACCTGACGCCAAGTGTGTGGTGAACTTATCGGTGCGAGGCAGTTACCGATAGCTCCCCAACAGCGGATGCCAAGAACAAGCATTACGAGCGATGAAAAACTTCTTGGGGTCGTTTGCGAAAGAAATCGCGACAAGCGACTCGTATTAGCGGTCTGGGTAGGTTTCATTTAATATCCATCAATCTGAATTTCGTATAATACGGGCCAAAGTTTGCCCGTTACATAGAGGCGACGTTTTTTTGGATTCCAAGCGAGTCCATTCAGTACCGCCTCGGGACTTTTGTCTGTGATCTTTGCCGGGATCAACTCATTAAAATCTAAAATACCGTCAACTTCTCCGGACTCGGGATTGATGCGAAATACCATGGACGAACGCCAAACATTCGCGAAAATTTTTCCGTCAATCCATTCGAGTTCATTGAGGTCTGTCTGGTCTTGGCCAGCGAGCTTCACATTGATGGTACGGATCTTCTTAAATGTTTTTGGGTCAATCACTGCGATATTTGCCGATCCATTCGACACAAATAAATGCTTATTGTCAGTTGTTAAACCCCAGCCTTCGCCGTCCAAGTCCCATTCTTTCACTTTTGTAAACTGCTTCTTTTTGTCCCAGTTCCAAACAAAAACTTTCCGCTCCTGCCAGGTCAGCTGGAAGAAATCAGAACCGATACGTGCTAGGCCCTCACCAAAATAATTTTTATCGAGTGCAGCCTCTGATTCGACCTTTCCGGTTGAGATTCTAAAACGCCGCACCTGAGATTGGCCGTATTGCCCCACGCTCTCCCCAAGGATGTCGGGCTCCCAATAAATCAATCCCTGGGTGAAGGCCTGAGGGTCATGGGAATGGGTCGCGAGCTTTCTCCAGCTCAAAACCTTGATATTCGACTTCGCTGCACCTGCCGATTGACTTAATAAAGACAATAATATCAGGTATTTGTTCATTTTTTCCGTTTCCCCTCGACAAAGGTAGGCAGGAATGCAAGTCCGTGGTAGAAGACGCTTCCGATAAAGCCTTTTCATCCTAGGATAACGCCATGGCCCTGTCTCCGAAACAACGATCTTTTCTACGCGGTAAAGCCCACCACCTTCAAGCGGTTGTCACAATCGGTAAAGAAGGAATTTCTGAGGCCGTTTTACAAGCCCTTTATAAAGCTTTGCGCGACCATGAGCTTGTCAAAGTGAAGGCATCTTCTGCAGATCAGGAAGAATTTCGGGCAACAGTTGACGCACTCCTAGAACAATGCGACGCTGAAAAAGTTCAAACCATTGGCCACCTACTTGTGCTTTTCCGCCCTGCGCCAGGGGGTAAGATGACGAAGGCCTTGCACGAGGCAAAAATTCCTTATCTACGTTCCCAGCGAGATCAACAGGATGACGATCATTCGCGTAAATCTAAGAAATCCGATGAGGAAGAGTAAGCGCGTGGGCGTTTAATCATGTCTAAGATCACCAGTACCGAGCTCCGTAAACTTATTCGCCTCTCTCCTGCACTCTCTGTAAAATCCGGAGACTTGCAAGGTCAGCTTGTTGCTCTGAATCAAGAGCAGTTAGTGATTCACTGGGAACATGGGCAAGAAAATTTATTTTCTGCCGGCCCGATTGCTATTGAAGTCAATGGGCAACGTACTGTTGTGATTCATGCCAAACAAGAATCAAAGTTTATTGTCCCAAGCGACTTAAAAAATTCTGAGAACTTGAACGATCTGATCCATCAAGTTCGCAAAGAACAGCACATCCATATTTGTGCAACCGAAGATGTCGAATCTCGCCATGGCGATCCTGGCTTTGCCGCTATTGAATTACCGCAAGTAGCATTGCCCGAATTGGCCTGGGAAGATATCAATATTCAACGCAGTTTTATGGGAAAAGAATTCGGTGCACCAATTCTAATTACGGGCATGACGGGCGGTATTGAAAAAGCCGCCATGATTAATGAACGCCTTGCTGCTGCAGCGGTCAAATTTAATTTGCCAATGGGAGTCGGATCGCAGCGTCTCGCTATAGAGAATCCCGCCCACGCTGGAATTTTTCGCCTTAAAGATAAATTTCCGGGATTATTTCTTATCGCCAATGTTGGTATCGCGCAAATATTGCATGCTGATTGGCGTACATACTGCGATACCGCCGTGTCGATGATCAACGCTGATGCGCTTGCCATTCATGTCAACGTTCTGCAAGAACTTGTCCAGGTCGAAGGGGATCGCAACTTTCGTGGTGTCATTAAACGGATTGGCGAAATCTCACAAGCATTAAAAATCCCCGTGCTAGTGAAAGAAGTCGGCGCTGGATTAGATGTAAAAACAATTCAGGCTTTATACGATGTCGGTGTGCGTTACTTCGATGTTGGCGGGCGCGGAGGTACTTCCTGGGCTTATATCGAAGGTCGTCGTTCGCTGGATTTAACAATTCAAAGGCTTGGGAATACATTCAGAGACTGGGGCATTCCGACAGCCACGGCGTTGCAGAATGCATGCGCGTTAAAATTAAAAAACACGCAATGGGTTGCGACCGGCGGCATTCGTGACGGCGTCACAGTTCTAAAAGCTATATATGCTGGTGCAACTATGGCTGGTATCGGTCTCCCCTTATTTCGTGCGGCACTCCAAGATGATCAAGCTCCGACCTCGGAGTTGGAGCATATTATTCTCGAATTAAAAATTGCGATGATGTGCAGTGGTACCGCGTCATTCTGAGGCGTCGTACGTCGCATATTAATGGGAACTTTGAACATACGATGCGATCTTTTCTTGATCGGTTTCGCCAGGCTGCGCCTGTATGGCAGCATAGGCTTTGGCGACAGCCGCATTTGCGGCTTCACCATTTTGACCAGTTGTCACAGTACCCGCTGCTAATAAATTCTTTAATATCAGTTCGGCATCGGCCGCCGTCATCGTCGCTAATTTTGTGGGATCATAGCCCGAAGCACTATAAGCAAATTGATTGATAAGCATAATCGAATAGGCGGACTGATAGAGCGTAATCTGCAAAGCACAGCTGGATGCATACTTATCAGTTGTGATCTCTGCTCTCAATGCAGCCGGAATGCTCAATAAAGTTGAAACTGCATCACTCATATCAGTCAGCGAAGAGGCGTAGGCATCGCCTTTACTGGTAGGCGTCGGTAAAAATTCACCCATGGTTTGCAACAGGGACGTGTTGCTGCCAAAATTGCCTCTTAGAACATTAAATATATCAAAACCAGCCCTGCCAGCCAGTGCTGCCGATAGAAGTGGATAACGGGAGTAATCAGATGGATTGGCCTCCACAAGTTCTTTTAGGAGTTTGACAGCTGTTTCTAGGTCGCCCTTATCCAACGCAATCCGCGCATCTTCGTCCTTCGTTCTCGCAGCACAAGGTACGCCGGCAGTCGGCTGGTCACAATCTGCGATATTTTTTGCTCCGCAACTACATAGCAAGCTTAGAACGAAGATCAGTATTATTTTATGTGTACACTTCATATCAAAACCCCATCGCTAGGCCAACGGCGTAAACGGTTCTAGGGTTAAGACCTGGACTACTGCCCATTTCTTTAGTCCAGGTCGAGGCGGTAATACGCATCAAAATTAAATCCACTTCAGCAGCATAGGACGGCCAACCATCATAGAGCCCAATACCAAAACCGACATAGCGCCGAAGCATCAGTTTGGTGCCCGCTCGCACGCGCTTAAAGGTTTTCTCGCCATATGCGCCCTGAATATCACGATAATCTAGCGCAAGATGTAAGGCATCCACTCCGGTATGAAAGGTTGTGGCGATTCCCGCACTATACATTTGCGGTAGAGTCTTTAAATTTCCATCGCCCTGCAGCATGGTGTCACCAATATCATCAACCTTTAAGGCCATCCTAAAATCGAGATTGTAACCTTGTTTAAAAAACAACAAACCCGCATCGGCTCCTACACCCGTATTATGAGTTACAAATGACTTCATTCCGGCCGCTGAGGTTAGACTTTTTAAGCCATCTTGATCGGTCAATTCGACCACAACATTTGGCTCCGCCGCATATAAATATTTTGCCGTCATGCCAAACGAAAGCCCCCTTCCACCAAGGAGGCTAGCAAAACTCGCGGCCGCGCCATGATAGCTTTCAGCTTGAAAATTAACCGCAGGCAGACCAAGGTCGCCGTATTTTTTTGCCTGTAAATCTGATTCGAAATGATCAAATACCGTTAAACCAAATCCTTTATTGATATAGGACAGGGCGTTACTGGCACCGATATGAATAGGCGTTTGCATCACTGTATCTACTAAAGTCGAGGCATCCATATCGCCGCCACCGCTTTTCATCGATTTTGCAAAATCGACGCTATCTTTGCCAACAATGAGAGTTGGCTCAACCCCAGCCCATCTATGAAAACCCTCCCCATAAGGGATTAAAGCCGGGTTTGCCAATAGCATTCCACCTTGTGCGGCGCGCGTCAGTGATGCGCCTCCTGCACCGCGATCAAAGGGATCTTCATACACCATCCCCGATCCTTTGGCGGCAAGACATTGCGACGATACCGCTCCGACGACGAGCACTAGAGCCGTCCGTATCGTCCATGTCCATGCTTGCAACATAAATGCTCCAACTTGCTTATGCATACGCGATTTATCGGCAAAACTTCCGAATTTAGTGAATCAATCACTTTAAGAAATCGTAACGAACGGGTGATTCTCCTATGAATTCCAAGGGAATTCCCTCAAGGGCACAAATATGCGATAATGATAGTAGAGAAACAGGAGCTTTTAACCATGAGCGCTATCCGAATTATTCGCAGTGCTTTAACGACGCCCCCAGATGTGGAGGTGATCGAGCGTGATGAATTAGTTCATGAGATCGCGCAAAGGTTTGCAGAAGCCTCCGGCTCACCCGAGCGACTTGATGAATGTGCGCGTAGATTGCAAGAGACCAATCTTAGCGAAGACGATACAGAGGAACTCATTCAGGCGATCGATCAAGGTTTGCAGACAGCAAATGCACCGATGGATGTTCATTCAGAATTAGATTTACAGAGAATTTTTAGTCTTCTTGAGGACTAAGAATCCAAAATCAGGTATTTTTGCTATGTCTTGAAAGTTAAACCGTCGAGGAACGTAAATCCATGGTTGATGACTTAAAAAATCGCGGTGATCGTATCTTAAAAAATATCTTAAGCAGCTTTGCCGGTGGCGAAGATGATGGCGCTGGAGCCCGAGATTTGGTATTAGGTTTACTGTCGAAAGCCGGTCGTAGCAAGGATGAGGTTATTCAAATCCTTGGTCGTGAAATCGGTTTTGCCTTAGCAGCAGTGCTGGCAAAACCACTTGAGCAGATGACCGAAAATAAGCGTATCCGGGTGACCATTGAACTTGTGCCAAAGGCAAAAGATAAAGAAAAAGGCGGAAGCAAGACACCCAAAAAACCTAAGAAGCGACCTACTAAAGACTCCGTCTAGTATATTTAATTTTATCATCACCTAAGAATTTCATGTCCCCTACAAATTTACTCCCCATAATCGAATTGAATATTGATAGCACTGCCTTCGGTGGCAAGGGCATCGCCCGCCGGAACGGTAAAGTCTATTTTGTCGAAAATGCTATTGAGGGTGATCTGGTCCGCGCTCAAGTAACCGATGATAACGAGCGCTATGGCAAGGCATTGGTCGTTGAAGTGCTGGTATCGAGCCCCTCGAGAGGCCCCTCCCCTTGTTCCTTTAGTCATGAATGCGGTGGTTGCCAGTGGCAGGGCGTCGCTTATCAAAAGCAACTTGATTGGAAGAAAAGTTTTGTCGTCAGTTCTCTGCAAAGAATTGGCAAACTCGGTGCAGATTTGTCCTGCGAGATCCTTGGCTCTGCCAATACGCAAGCTTATCGCAATAGAATCATGGTCCGAGCCCGGGTTCAGACCAATGGCCGCATCATCGTCGGTTACTTTAAGCGGGCTAGCCGCGAGTTTGTATCGATCAATCAGTGTTTGATTGCTGCCCCACGGCTCAATGAATTTATCGAGCGGGTGACTCAGTTGCAGGTGTCACCTCCGCCGTCCGAAGAAATTAAATTTCGTTTTGAAATGCAGGATCTTCCTGCAGTTGATAGCAGTGAACCACATCTTCTGCTCTCCGTATACGAGCCAGATCAAGGTTCGATGTCAGGGACGCAAATCGCGAAGCAACTTACAAAAGCAGGCGGCGTACTCTGGGCGGGGTCCGTTAAGAGCCTATCTGACGCACCTTTTTTCCATTTTGAAACCGATCTTGGAATTGATTTTTATACGGGTGCCGGGCTCTTTCAACAGGTGAATGTTCCGCATAACCACGTTGCAAGGCGACTCGTTCTCGACGTCGTAAAAAAATACGCACCTAAGAACGTTCTGGATATTTTCTGTGGTAGCGGCAATTTATCCTTAGCAGTTGCAAAGAGTGGCGTCGCGGTTCAAGGTGTTGAATTTAGCAAACGAGCTATCGACTGCGCCAAATATAATTGCGAGAAAAATCAGATCACAAATGCAGAGTATTTTGCGGGTGACACCGAAAAATTTCTAAGAAAATTAGCTAAGTCTGGCAAGCGTTATGAGATGGTTATAGCTGACCCACCACGGGATGGTATGTATCAAACTTTACCTTTGTTAAAAGACATGGCCCCCAAGTATATCGTCTATATCAGCTGCGACCCGACGACTCTTGCC
>CAZUYQ010000055.1:0-318 GCA_964624705.1 uncultured Polynucleobacter sp. | reverse complement strand
TGGAATTAAAGGCGTTGGATTTCTTTCCCAACACCTATCATATCGAAAGCTTTGTCGTCCTCGAGCGCATCCTATGAAGCAAGAACAAGTTGAGAACACCGAGTGCCCCCGTTGTCATAAGAAATTTATCTGTCGTGCTGACAACATTCAGCTCTGCGATTGCACAAAGCTGGGCGCAATGACACCCCACTTAAAGCAATTTCTTGCGGAAAACTTCGATGATGGGATTTGTCTTTGCTATACCTGCCTCGTTGAGCTTAATGTGAACTGGTCTACTTAATTGTGTTTGTAGTGCCCATTTTACGGGGTCGTGTAGTA
>CAZUYQ010000054.1:25358-31017 GCA_964624705.1 uncultured Polynucleobacter sp. | reverse complement strand
AACACAACGCCGTCAAGTGCATAGCCAAGGCGCGCAAGTTCATCGCCCATGTATTGACCCGCACGGGTTGCCGCTTTGGTTGGTATCGTGACCAGAACGAAGCTACTGCTTGGCCTCCGTAAAATCTCGAGCACCCTTTCACCCGATGCATGGAAGCCTTCGATCACTTCTTGCATAAGCAGGACAAACTCACCAAATTTTCGAAGAGCCGAAAAACCCGTTACTGAGGTGACTCCCCCCAACATCCGCTCACTGATGGCGGCAATCCCACCAAAGCCAAATTTTCCTGCCATCACGACCGGCTTTAGTAGTTTTGAGATCACTTTATTTTCCAAGAAACCAGCCAAGACGTTCGGTCGGGCTAAAAAATCGAGTACCACAAGATCCCAAGCCGGGTTATCTGCTAATTCCTGTAATCTTGCTAAGGCCATGTATTCGAGCGGTCCACTTAAATTCGTTGAAGCGGCAAGGTAAAGCGGATCTCGCAAGATACGATCTGCAATATGCGGTGAGGGTGCGTGCTTCCGAACCATCCCGTCAAAGACCGCTTTTTGATCTAACATCGCTGCATGAACTGAACCTTTGATCCCAGCGTCATCTGGAAACCGCACCTGCGCTAATTCGTGCCCCAATGGTATGCCGAGGGCTGCCGCTAATCGTTTAGCAGGGTCAATACTCAGCAATGCGACTTTTTTTCCGTGTTTCGCAGCAAGCGTCGCAATGGCAATCGATGACGTTGTTTTACCAACTCCTCCAGATCCGATCATCACAATAACGCGCTGATTCAGAACCATCAGCTCCGCTGGACTCACCGCGCGATCTTTATCGACTGAAATTGAGGAACTCACTTCTCACCTCTTCTACTTCCAACAATAAGGTCCACAACCTCGTCAGACAATGGATCCTCGATAAATCCTAATTCAGGTATCGATATCGACGCAAGATTTGCCATCGGCGTATCACGCGTCAATGTCTTCCATAATTCGATCGCTTGCTTTTGCTTGGCAACACGTTCATTTAAAAAATGACTTGCGGGATTCGATGTACCAGAAATTTTGGTCGCGGTTAAATCACGATTTAGAACTACTGCCTTAATATCTACCGGAGCTTTCGCCTGTAAACGTGGAATAAAGTCTAACATTTCGGAAACAACTAATTCTTCGGGAACTCCGACAATCAGGGTCCCGCAGCGTTTTTTATCCATCAAGAAATTTTTGACTTTGTGAGTTTCGGTACTAATGGGTCCTGCTAAGCCCGAATCTAATACAGCATCCGGCGTTGTCATCAGGCTCATAAAATGTCCCGAGGCATAACTATCAACGATCACAATATCAGGACGTTCCGGGGCTAGATTTAAAGCATAGTAAAGTCGCCCTAAGAGCATCAATTCGCCAAAACCGGGAATCGCCGTAAAAAAACCGTGAACTAATTTATTACCCGCAAGGGTTTCAAATAGTGAACCATGCTTTAAATGTTTCACAATGAAATCTTTGAAATTTCCACCGGGTGTAAAGTTTACGACGGTCAGACCGGTCTTCACTTCAACACCTTCATGGTCAACATTCTTTGCGCCTACTAGCGGTCCGAGGTGATCGGCCGCCGCTTGTTGAACAAGCAGAACGCGTTTTCCCATACGTTGACATTTCAAGGCAAGAGCTGCACTCACCAGAGACTTACCAATTCCGCCTTTACCAGTGATAAAAACGAGATCGAGAGAAGAACATATATCGAGAAGAGACTCAGAGCCAGTTGTGGTCATTTATTGTGCATCCATGACTGTAAAAATCCATAACAGTCTGTCATACTACATGGCAGATTAGACATCCGCCAGGAGTGAATCATGTCCTCGGGATTGTTAATCAGCTAAATTGAAGTAAGTTCAACGTGACCAATTGGGGAGTCTAATATGATGAAAATCAGTTCCTGCCTATGGTTTGATAATCAAGGCGAAGACGCTGCTAAATTTTATACGCGCCTATTTCCAAATTCTAAGATCGGAAAGACGGCCCGTTACACCGACGACGGCGCCCAGGTATCTGGACAAAAATCCGGCGATGTTATGACCATTGAATTTGAGATTGCAGGTCATAAAGTCCTCGGACTCAATGGCGGACCTCATTTCAAATTCACGCCGGCGATGTCATTCTTTGTGCGTTGCGAAACCGAAAGAGAAATAGATCAATTATGGAAAGAACTTTCAGCTGGTGGTGAAACACGAATGGGCCTCGACAAATACCCATGGGCACCGAAGTATGGATGGACGACTGACAAATACGGCGTGAATTGGCAACTTATGCTTTCAGATCAAAAAGAAAAAGATCTACAGAAAATTGCGCCCAGCCTACTATTTGCTAATAACTTGTTTGGTAGAGGTCAGGAAGCCATTGATTTTTATACATCGATCTTTAAGGACTCTAAAATAGATTTCATGGCGCGAGATGAGTCCACCAAAACGATTGCCCACTGCGCTTTTAAATTACTTGGACAAGATTTTGTTTTAATGGAAGGACCTGGAACCCACAATTTTAAATTTTCCAACGCATTTTCCATTGTTGTTAGCTGTGATACTCAAGCAGAAATAGATCACTACTGGGACAAGTTGAGCGCGGGCGGCTCCCTTGAGCAATGCGGCTGGCTTAAAGATAAATACGGCGTATCTTGGCAAATTGTTTCGAGCTTAATTGGTGATCTTATGACCAATCCCAAAACAGCCAAAAACGTGATGTCCGCAGTTTTAAAGATGAAAAAAATCGATATTGAAGCACTGAAACAAGCCAGTGAATTATAATGGAGCAGACGGCGGGCTTCCAACTTTTTGAGATAAATAGATGCCATGATGAATTCTTCTGTAAAAATACGTAAGCTAAATCCGCAAGAATCTGAGGCGCTTTTTCAGTACTTTACAGCCATCGCAGGTATTCCACGTATTGAATTTGACGAATTAGAAAAGTTCATATCTGCTAGAGAGTTTCCAAAGAGTGCCTACTTCGTTAAAGTTGGTGATCTATCGAGAAATGTAGGTTTCGTGCTCAGAGGTGGGTTTACGGTATCTTATGTTAATTCCGAAGGTGACAGCTTAATTCGAAATTTCTGTATTGCAGGAATGCCCCTGGGGTCCTACGGCACCATACTTTCTAATCAGCCGACTCACGTTAATATTGAAGCCTTTGAACCGTCGACGGTAGCTGTTCTGGACTACGACAAACTTTCATCATTCTATGATCGTCACTCGTCATGGGAACGGTTCGGACGAAAGATCGCAGAACAACACTATATGACCCGAGAGCGCCGTGAGTATCAGCTTTTATCATTAAGTGCTAAAGAACGTTATGAAGCATTTCTTAACGAATTTCCCGGACTAGACGAACGTGTGACGCAGGCTTGTATTGCCGCATATATAGGTATTTCTCCGGTATCGCTCAGTCGCATTCTGGGCGTATTACGAAAAAAAAGCTAATTCCCTTGCATAATATTTAAACAAACTTTAGGCCAATACTCTGATCTACCTGCCATCTAGGCTTGGCGACCACCCTACCGGTCGTTTACACTACATAATTATAATTAAAATTAGGTGGTCAGGCTTATGAGCAAAAATCTGATTTATATTCTCGACGATGATCGAGACGTACGCCAGTCATTGGTAGCTTTGTTGGAATCTGCAGGGTTGAACAGCGTCGCATTTGAAAGCAGTAATGATTTTCTAGTACGCATTACAGAACAGGCCCCGACCTGCGCGATTATGGACATTCGCATGCCGGGCGTTAGTGGTCTAGAGTTACTAGCTATCATGCGCAATCGCGGCCTTACGCTGCCTGTTGTCATTATTACCGGACATGGCGATATCGCAACAGCAGTTCAATCCATGAAACTTGGCGCCGTCGATGTGCTGCAAAAACCATTTCCTCAGGAATCACTGCTCAATGCGATTAAATCAGCCGTCGACGGCAAAGTAAATCCATCCGCATTTCATATCGGCGCTGCGCCATTGATGGACCGCTCATCGTTGACACAAGACGTCCAACAACGATTACGAGCCTTATCTCCTCGTGAAAAAGAGATTCTTGATCTGATTGTTAGCGGCAAGGCAAGTCGCGAAATCGCGAATGATCTAAGCATTAGTGTGGCGACAGTAAATAACCACCGTACACAAATTAAAATGAAGATGGGCGCGAGAACCATGGCTCATATGTTGTCGATGGTAAATGCCGGAAGCCATGCATAAGTCCTTTCGACAGCGTTATCAATCTGTACTTTTACTATCACTCATTACCTTGACCGTGTGCGCAGCGGGATATTTTGCGATTCGCAAAGTCGAGCGTACCGCTAATGAAAATGTAAAAAACCACTTAGAGCTCATCCTCGACGGCACTGCCATGATGATTGCTTATGGCTTTGATTCGGTTTTACATGAAGTTGAAATTGTAAAAACTAGCGATAATGTCCAAACTGCCGTCGAAACCATTTCCGGTGGAACGACAACCGAGCAAGCTAAAAACAAGCTTAAAGATCGCATTCGCTTGGCGTCGAGTCATCGCCATCTGTTAGGTTTTATAGTTACAAGTAACAATGGGAGCCCTCTTGTTGCTAGCGATTCTGCGTTGGTGAATTTATCGACTTCTTTTGTATTTCACGTGCCCAAAAATCACGATGCCCTTCAAGATCAAAATGATATTCAAATTAGTTTACCCCGACTTATGCCCGAGCTTGCGCAAACCAAAAACTCCGACCGAGACGCACCCTTAGCCATCGCGCTGCGCACACGGCTCAAAGACTCCATAGGAAAAGACCAGCTTACGCTTTGGATGATTTACGATGCAAGAGCGCTATTTGCCGCCGTATTACAACCGGGCCGCACAGGGTCTACAGGTGAGATTTACGCTTTTGATGCTGAAGGAAGGATGATTTCGGATAGCAGGTTCAACCAACATCTTTATGATATTGGTTTGTTGCAAGTGGGCACAGAAGCCGCATTGCGCCTACAACTCCGCGATCCGATGGTAAACCTGAGGGATCACGAAAAACCCGTCACCGGTGTAGAGCTACCCCTAACACGTATGGCAGCCTCAGCAACCTTAGGTCATGATGATGTTGATATTAGCGGTTACCGCGACTACCGCGGAGTTCCTGTTGTCGGAGCATGGAAATGGTTTGATCGATATGGCTTTGGTGTCACCCATGAAATCGACTATGCCGAAGCTTTTTACAATGTTCGTATTCTATTAGCGGTTGTGATTGGCCTCGTCGTGTTATTGCTTTTGGCGACAGGGGCGTCAGCGCTAGCCTCGGTGAAAGCCTGGGAGGCAGAAGAGAAACGGCATCAGAGTGAGAATCGTTTAAAAGGTCTACAAGATGAGATCGCTCACGTGAACCGGCTTGCAACCATGGGAGAAATGGCCACAGGTTTAGCACACGAGATCAGTCAGCCTTTAGCAGCAGCGACCAACTACGCGCGTGCTGCACTAAACATGTTAAAATCCGTGCAATCCCAATCACAAAACTTGGATCAAGTTAAGCTTCAAGATCACTTAACTCATATCGAAAACAACACTCTGAGATCGGGTGAGATCATCAAACGACTTCGTAAATTTGTCTCTCATCATTAAGTCGAAACAAACCCGATCCCTATTGCGAATATCATCCGCGACCCGCTTAAATTATT
>CAZUYQ010000054.1:22071-25253 GCA_964624705.1 uncultured Polynucleobacter sp. | reverse complement strand
CAACTATAATTGAAGGTACAAATGAAATTAGAGAAATAACTCCAGTTGTAGATATATCCGCCAATTTGCCAGATATCTTAGGTGACGAGGTGCAACTGCAACAGGTCATTCTCAATCTTGTTCGTAACAGCATTGATGCCATGTCCAACCAAAGCAACCGCGATCACAACCTTAGCATTGAAGCAAGGATTAGCTCCGATAACCGTCACGTGATCCTAGATATTGCGGATACTGGTGGTGGCATTGATCCGAAAGTCCACTCTCGTCTCTTCGAGCAATTTAATAGTTCAAACCCAGAGGGTATGGGCTTAGGCCTCGCGATTAGCCGCACTATTATCGAAGCACATGGCGGAACAATTATAGTCGCTGCAGAGTCGTCAAAGGGCACGACCTTCCGTGTCAAACTTCCATGTGTTGAATAAACGCTTTCGGTCTCAGACCACTTTTAATTTCCAGGCACCACGCTTAAAGAGAATCGCACTCGCAACCGCCAGCAGCGTAAAAGAGCCTGTGACCGCGTAAAAGACTCCTTCTGGACCAAAATTTAAATATCTAGCTAAAAGAATTGCACAAGGTATTTCAAATACCCAAAATACTCCAAAATTAATCCATGTCGGTGTCCAGGTATCACCTGCACCATTAAATGCTTGCGTCACGACCATGCCGTAGGCAAAGAACGGATAACCACAGGACAAGACTTTTAAGCAATGGACAGCGTAATTTTGTACCCCGGCATCACTGGTAAATAAACCCACAATCGGTACCGCTGCGAAATAAAAGATAAGCCCAATCGTACCGAGGAAGACGGCGCTATAAAAGCTCGAGATCCAAACAGCTCGCTCGGCCCGATTAGGATCTTTTGCTCCAAGGCTTTGGCCTACCATCGTCGCAGCGGCATTACCGAGACCAAATGCAGGCATTAATGCAAAAACAATTAAACGAATACCAATTGTATACCCCGCTAAAGCCACCGAGCCGAAGTGCGACATGACTCGCATCAGCCCAATCCAACTCGCTGTCCCGATAAACATCTGAAACATTCCTGAGCCCGAGAGCCTTGCAATTCCCAGCATAATTGTCGGAGCAGGTTTGAAATGTTTTCTTTCAACATGCAATCTACCGCCACCATGCAGCATCTTCCATAATACATAGATCGCTCCGCCCGCCCGCGCAGCTGTTGTTGCTATGCCCGCACCGGTTACACCATATGCAGGGATAAGACCATCCATTCCAAACACCAAAGTTGGGCACAACACCAAGTTCACGGCATTTGCCAGCCATAAGGATCGCATCGCGATCCATGCATCGCCCGCTCCCCGAAAAGCAGCATTCGCCAGAAAAAGCAGCAGAACGGCAGCATTGCCCCCCAACATAATGCGCGCATAGATATGACCTGTTTCAATCACTGAGGACTCTGCGCCCATCATTGCAAGTAGATCGGGTGCGAAGATAAAACCGCCAATTCCCATCACAAGTGATACTGCAATACCTAATAAAAGTGATTGTACGGTCGCGATTGCAGCACCGTCTGAATTGCCCTCGCCGATCCGCCTTGCAGTCACGGCGGCAGCGCCAACAGCTAGCCCCATGGCAACCGTATAAACAACCGTCATAAGTGATTCAGTTAAACCCACAGTCGCAACTGCATCCGCACCGATTTTGCCTACAAAGAAAATATCGACGACCGCAAAGACGCTTTCCATAAGCATTTCAAGAACCATCGGAATAGCTAAAGCAATGATAGCTCTGCCGATAGGACCTTTTGTATAATCCTGATGGGCGGACAAATCTGTATTCATTTAAATCTCTCTAAACTGGTAGGGAAAAAGCTCAACCAATAAAATATCATGAATTGGTTGGCGTACAAAAAAAATTCAAAGTAAATATATAGAGTGACAGTTAGTCTCAGGAAGCGGAGCGGCGAGTTTTATGGTTTTCATTCTATTTTTATGGTTCGCCATTACTATCCTCGCTTGCTTACATATTTTAAGTCTCGCTCGCGAACCACTTGCGATGGTTTGTTGGATATTAGTGGTAGTTTTTTTGCCGATTCTCGGTGGACTCATTTATTTTCTCTCAATATTCGGCCATCGTTTTCCCAAGATTCGCCGAAGCAAGAATAATCGGAAACTTGAGAAGCCTAACCCTATAAAAAACTCACCCTCTGTCGATCCGTTCATGAGTTTTTTTTCGCGATTAGCACGATATGAAACTTCACATGGAAATAAACTGGATTTACTGCCAAATGCTCAGCAAACGCTGGAAGCAATCTGTTCGGCGATTCAGAACGCAAAGCATTATATCTTAGTCGAATATTATATTATCGCTTCAGATAAAGTCGCCGTCCGTGTGACCAATGAGCTTATAAGTGCTCGACAGCGTGGCGTCCATGTCTACTTAATTTATGATGCACATGGATCTAGGTTATTTCGCAGCGAAGGTGATTTTTTTGCAAAATTAAAATTACGGGGTCTAGCTGTCGCAGGATTTCTGCCTTTTAGTAGCTTTTTTCAAAATTATAATTTGAATCATCGTAACCATCGCAAACTACTCCTCATTGATGGAAGTATCGCATTTAGTGGAGGTACCAATTTAGGTTCTGAATATATTGGCCGATGGCATAAACGCCAACAGCACGATTATACCTTCAAAATTCAAGGTCCGATTTGTTCGCAATTACAGCGATGTTTTTCTTTGGATTGGAAATTTACGACGGGCCACAGTCCTGATCTTACTCAAATTACCAAAAGTTTGTCAGATGAACCGCCTATCGGAGATGCAGAGATTCAAATCCTACCTAGTGGCCCAGACACCAAGATGCCGGTTTTTTACACCACTGCGTTGCAACT
Organism: uncultured Polynucleobacter sp.; assembly: GCA_964624705.1. Classification (GTDB taxonomy): domain Bacteria; phylum Bdellovibrionota_B; class Oligoflexia; order Oligoflexales; family RGVZ01; genus CAMDKS01. The sequence goes on along the minus strand of CAZUYQ010000054.1, from coordinate 22,404 downwards.
TATTGCGACCGCTGAACACTCCGTTCGCTGTATCACACCCTACTTCATTCCCGATGCTGGATTTAGTCATGCTCTGATGTCAGCAGCAAAACGAGGCGTGACTGTCGAAATGATTTTACCGTCAAAGATCGACTGGATGTCCGTCCTATGGGCCTCTCGTTCTTATTGGGACGAGTTGATCACCAATGGAGTTCATATTCACCAATACCCGCCCGTTCTTCTTCATGCCAAGATGATTATTATCGATGAAAAATGGCTTCTTTTTGGTTCATCAAATCTGGATATCCGCAGCTTTCATCTCAATTTCGAGTTAGATTTTCTTGTAAAAGAACC
>CAZUYQ010000054.1:15915-21993 GCA_964624705.1 uncultured Polynucleobacter sp. | reverse complement strand
ATTCAAAGCAGAGCTTGATCGATGTCAGCCCGTCGAACCACATTCCTTTATTCAACGAGCAAAGACGCGCCGACTTGCTGAAAATTTTTGTCGGATATTCTCACCACTACTTTGATATGGACAATTAAGCAGGCTTAGCTAAAGTCTGATCCGCTTTTAACGTCTCTGTCTCCGACATGCGAATGACTGCTAGATAGTAACGCGGCAATTCACCGCGCGAGGTTGCAGTATCGATATACCGCCGCGCGGTCATATGATGCACAGAATCACCTTGAATAGATCGTCGACCGACGACTCCATCTCGAGAGAGTGTATCAATTTTACTCGTGTCATAGCTTAGGATATATAAGCCACCTTCATTTAAATTTGCCGCGACTTCCCAATAACGAACATCCCGCCCATCACGTAACTGAACAGGAACCTGATTGAAGGCGGAGACCCTATTCTCAGTAGCTACGACAGCAGGGCGAGCACCGCCAAAGTGTCCTGAATGAACTGTGGGATCCATGCGATCAAAAATCGAAAAAGCGAATAAAACTTCATCCATCCGACTTGCAAGACCCGAACGCGTAAACATGCCACCTAATTCTGTTCGTAAATCCGCAATATCAAAACGCGCACGTCCTGACATCCGACCTAATTCTCTTGCTACCAATACTTGTCTAAAGATTTCGTGACTAAATTGATCCCGATTGGCAGCGTCACCGCGAATACAGCAGTAAGTAACAACATACTGGTCATCACCCCAATTCAATCCTAGGTACCAACTTGCTTCGCGGTCTTTACGCATCTTTCCAGTAAATGACATTTCAAGCCATGCACAGGGTTCTAAGCTCATTTGACCATGCATATGCCGAGGATTTTTAATTTCGCTCGGCGGATCGACAAATAGTTCATGCGGCGCCATTCGTGCCGCAAGCAGCATCCCTATTTGGGCGCCATACATGTCAAGTTCACGCCTTATTAGATTTAACTCTTGGTGATCGCTGGTACCAAGCTCCTCAATAAGAATAACTCCACATGTTTCCCCCGCGACACGTATTGGCACCAAGCCAAACATGCCGCTAGAATCCACTCCTGCTGCCATAGAATGCACGCTTGCAGATGATTTAAACCGCGAGGGCATCAAACTCTGTCCATCGCCCGCTATTTGTTCCATCCCATCACCCAAGACCTGTGTCGCATCGGGCTTAAATGTACCTTGCATGGTATTTCCAGCTCCCCTTTGATCGGAGCCCATTGATAGTAGTGGAATACCAGGAGATTCAATCGTACTAGCAACTGCTCCTTCGTGGAGCCATGCCGCATGATACAGATGCATTGTTAAGGTCGAACGAAGATTGAAATAAAGAGAAACCGCGTCGTGAACTCGCCCGACATCTTTTGGCAATGTTGCAGGATAAATGCAACCGTAGCTCTCAGGACGATTAGCCAAGAACACCATCACTCGCCCTTGATGAGCCTGCTCTAAGAGGGCGACCGAATTCGCCAAAATCTCAGATACCGGTGCATCACTATCAAATGCACGCGTAATTAAGGAAAGATTCTCAGCTGCCAAAGAGGGTAAAGACTCGCCAATAGTCGTGGTTTGAGCAGCAACTTTGTTAACCCCAGTTTGACTGCTTTCCGCGATCTGAATTCCTCTTTTTTCGGCGCTTTTGCGAATCCATGAAGCAATACCATCGAGGCTATTTTTTCTTGCGTGACTATAGCTTCGTCGCAAATAATCTCGCTTATTTGCGTGGCCTTGATCCACTAAAAGTATTCCAAACCACATATAACAGAGAGTTTGTACTAGATTATTTCCAGACTCCTTGGCACTACGCAGTGCTAAGTCATAATTGCGACTTGGATTGCCAACATTCAGTAACTGATTGGTGCGTGCCCAGAGTAGTAACTGGACGGTTCGCGACTTTGTTGTTGCTAAGAACTCACGACGTCTCAGAACTTTAAGAAGCTCATTCATTTCAAGATTTCGCATCAGCTGCCGGCCATACTCTTGCTCAAATAAAACCGGATAAGTACAGAAGAACAAAGCGATAAAGTCTTCCTGCCAAGGTAGAAGCTCTTCCCTGCGCTCTAGTCCAACCCATAGAATTACTGATTTTTTAAATGCCTGTCTCGCTCGATCAGTTTCGCCCCGAGCAAAAGTTAACATCGCTAGAATCGTTTGACTGAAGAGGTCATCCATACGGCCCGCAACTTCTTCACGACGACGTAGAAACTGCGACCCATGCTCGACGATAGTATTACGCCCCCCTTGTAGCAGGAGGCCATACATCGTTAATGCTACGGAAATCGGACTATTCCAATTTCGGGTTTGGACAATATCTGTAATTCTTGCACCCAAAGGTAGTGCCATCTTAAAGTTACAGCGCACTAATTCTCGGTACTGCCGGAATGTGAGCGCTCTTGCAAACTCGAGTCGATCCTCGTCAGGCGATAGTCGGTCCCAGGCTTGGCGTAAATTATCGCTCACCTCTTCATGGCGGCCTTTAATATAATCGATGGATTCAGCACGCCGTAGTAGCGCATAGCCGTATGCTCGATCAAACTTAGTTTTACGAGCTAACTCAGTACACATGTCAAAAAGGCGATAAGCGTTCCTCGTCGCGCCAAATTTTGCGAGATAAGCCGCACGATCAGCAATGAGCTTAATAGCCGTTGTAATCGAGGCCTTACCTAGCATGACTTCCTGGACACCTTGATCGTGAGCGATCATGGCGAGGCGTTCGTCATTGCGGCCATATAATATCGATGCAAAGTGATAGATTTTCGCGGCTGGAAACGCAAGATCAAGATCCTGACGTTCTACTGCATAAGCCTTGTGAATTCTCGATAAGCCAAAAATGAGTCTGGTCTTAATTCTAAAATCTAAACCATCGATGATCATGCGGCCGATTGCAATTGCTCGCGACCATGGCGTTATCCTTGGTAATGTTTTATTTAAATGTGTCAAAACACCTGATAGCAATTTAATAGTTTCACCAATCAGGCCACAAACCATCTGAAACCCAATAGCTTTAGACGCAATTCCAATACGTCGTTCATTTTCCATCGGTAATGCTAGCAGTTTTCGGTAGCGTCTTAGTGCATCACCAAATAGGCGTTGACTCGCATTGACGTCAGCGAGGCGTTCCAACAGATCGACATTAATGGAGGCGAGCGTTTGTGGATTTGGCGAGCTTTCTAATATCTTTAGAGCCGTTTCAAAATAGTTTTCTGCCGACTGCCAGTTAGTACGTCGGACTGCCTCATCACCAGCAAGCATATTATATTTTAGTCTTAATTTATTAAGATCATGATCCACATGTTCGGGATCGACACAAATATTGAGGTGATGCGCCAAGGCAAAAAGCTGGGTGCCACGTGGTTCGGTGATCGCATTCAGTAAATTAATAGCAAGTAATCGATGAATTTCACGCTTGGTTTCTAGCGTCATCAATTCGTAGATAGAATCTCGAACCTTCTTATGGGCAAACATATAGGACTTGCCTAAATGCTTTAGCGTCGGATCTTCGATGCAACGAACAATCAAACCATCTTCCACGGCACGCTCTAGAACTTTAATCACTCGTCCCGCTGGATGAAGTGACCCAAGTAGCAGCATTTCATAATGAAAGACATAGCCGGCGACCGCTGCGGCTTGTAGGATCGCTAAATCCATTTCGCGATATTCACTAATTTTCCCTAAAACAATGTCAATCGCATGTAGACGAACCGGCGTTAAACGCAGTGCCTCGCTATCAAATTCCCACTGGAGGTTACGGCCGCCCAAACGAATAATATCAAGTGCCACCAGTCTGCGCGTCAATTCGACAAGACGCATCGGCACGCCAGCACTTTTGCGGGCTAAATAATCCGAAAATGCTGGAGGTAATGCCTCGGTATAACGAAGCACCTCCGCAGCAAGTACTGTCCCTTTCTCTTCAGTCAAAGGGTTCAGAATAACTTCCGAGTAACGCCTACGAAGTGGTCTAAATTTTTCTAAGAATGCAGAAAACCTTGGTGATAGTTTCGCACAATCAGTTTGATAACTGATGACTAAGTGGAATTTTAAAGAGTTAGCATTCGAGAAGAATTGATCGACCAGCTCTAAGCTGCGGTCATCTGCCCAATGCAAATCATCAAATAAGAAGACTAGCGGTTGATTCTCTGGAGCTAGACAGCGTACAAAATCACTAAAAGCTTTCGCAAATCGACCAAAGTTTTTCTCGTCCACGCGAGCTGGGACATCTTGATCGGTTAAACCATTAAGATAAGGCCTTAAACCAGGAACAATCGAAGCCACGAGGTGCGCATCGGGCCCGACAATCGTGCGGACTTTTCGCGACAGGTCGTCGGCTTCAATACCACCTAATTTTAGAGTTCGCATCAGAACTTCGTTGAATGCGTTCGCCAAAGCGTTAAAGGGCAATGTATTCTCATGCTGCGTGAACAAACCTTGAACATAACGAATGCGTTGCTTACCAAGGATCGTTCTCATTTCGCTCATAAGTCGTGACTTACCAATACCGGCGATACCACCGATAACGGTCATGCGACTCCGGCCTGCCGGAATATTTACTTTTTCATATTCATCTTGGAGAAACTTAACTTCAGTTTCACGTGAGATAATGGGCAACTGCGCAGACACCGCAAAAAGCTTATCTTTTAGGCCTAGTGTGAAGTTAGGCATGCGCCTGCCATGCTGCTCATACAACATCTTCGCTCGCAGTAAATCGGCTTGCAGCGAGAATGCCGTCTGATAACGATCGTCGGGACGCTTCGCAAGAAGCTTATGTACGATCATCGCAACGGCAGGCGGCACATCTGGTCGAACATGATTCAAAGACTGTGGTTCTTCGTGCTGATGTGCCCGCTCTAACACATCACGGCTGTTACCATTGAAGGGAGGATGGCCTGTCAAAATTTCGTAAAGCACGCATCCAAGCGAGTACAAATCAACGCGGTGATCCGCACTACCAAAGCTTGCAGCAGATGTTTCGGGTGCCATATATAACGGCGTGCCCGCGTGCTCTTCAGCAGCAATATGCGACTCACCCTCACGGTGACTGTGTATGGCTTCTGCTAACCTTGCAACACCAAAATCCAGTACCTTAACGAGAACCCCACGCTCGTCGCGAGATGCTTGGCTAATAATAATATTATGCGGCTTAATGTCGCGGTGAATGATATTTTTACCGTGAGTATAATCAAGTGCTTCGGCGACTTGCAGGCCTACCTGAAAAAAGAACGAAAGATCCTTTCGACCATCACGCATCAAACTATCACGGAGGTTGAAACCTTGAGCATACTCCATGACGATGTAGTAGCCAGCGCCAACCCCTTCATCTCCTTCGCCTTCAAACAGACCAAGTTCATGAAAGGAAATAATATTCTGGTGATGCAGCTGACTCATTAAGGCAGCTTCTTTTTGGAATCGCAGAAGATCATTCGAACCAAGTTTGCGACTGCGTTGAATCAATTTGATGGCAACTTCCATCGAGGGGTCTTCAAACGGAATGGCCCGAAACACGACGCCCATCGCGCCACGTCCAAGCTCGCCGGTGATACAATACCGGTCAGCAATCCGTTTACCCGCCAATCTATGGAACCCTTGGCTCACGAAAACTCCTCTAGTCGGAACGCACGGAACTCCGCACGATAAAAGCACTTTCATCCATTCCAGATATCGGCCAAGGGGGGAATTTCCTATAATTTCAGCAGCAAACGTGGCCCAAAAGGCAGCTCTTTACGACCTCGCCAAAAACCTATAACATGTGAAAAGCATTTGACTTTTTGCACCTATTTACTGCTTATTTTAGCGGCAGATGCCGCACTTTAGAACGAGGCATTTTTATGACCCAAGTAATCCCCCCACAAACGAAACTTCCGGATTTCAGAGGAAAAAGTGCCGAGAGCGTTCGCCACTGCAAAATCGTCGGCACCCTTGGTCCTTCGTCTTCCAACGAACCAATGCTTCGACAATTGATCGAAGCTGGTTTAAATATCGCTCGACTAAATTTCAGTCATGGTGATTACGAGACGCACAAAAAAAATATCGACATGATCCGCAAATTGTCCGCTGAGACAGGG
>CAZUYQ010000054.1:15479-15905 GCA_964624705.1 uncultured Polynucleobacter sp. | reverse complement strand
GGGCGCACCATCGCGATTCTTCAAGATCTTCAGGGCCCCAAAATCCGCGCTGGTAAATTATTAAACGGTGGCGCGATTGAACTAAAACGCGATGAAACTTACACACTGGTTTTTGGTGTCGAGCAAACCGACCCAAGAATTATTCCTATCGATTACAAAGATCTCGTAAAAGACGTAAGTGCTGGCCAACGAGTGATGATGGATGACGGTAACTTTATTCTAAAGATCGAAGAGATCAAGGGTTCTAACGTTGTCGTTCGAGTCGTTGAGGGCGGACTACTGAAAAGCCGCAAAGGCGTTAACTTTCCAGATGCTAAGTTATCAATTCCTGCGATGACCGACAAAGATCAGAAGGATCTTATGTTTGGCATCAACAATGGTGTCGACTATGTTGCCCTATCCTTTGTCCAGGGCCCAGAAGACGTG
>CAZUYQ010000054.1:14639-15419 GCA_964624705.1 uncultured Polynucleobacter sp. | reverse complement strand
CAAAGCAATGGGCGCAGATATTCCAGTGATCGCCAAAATCGAAAAACTTTCTGCGATCGAAACGATCGATGCCATTGCTCAAGTCGCTGATGGTTTGATGGTTGCACGTGGAGATCTTGGCGTTGAAGGCGATGTCGAAAGAGTACCGGGATTTCAAAGGCAAATCTTAGCTGCTGCTGCACGTCACGCAAAACCAGCCATCGTCGCTACTCAGATGCTCGAGTCGATGATCGAAAACCCGCAAGCCACCCTTGCTGAAGTTGCCGACGTTGCCAACGGTGTTCTCGACGGCACTGACTGCGTCATGCTTTCCGGTGAAGTTGCAAGCGGTAAGTACCCGCTCGAGTGTGTACGGACGATGGATAATATCATTCGCGAAGTGGAACATTGGACATTCAAACGCCCCGAGCGTTATGCTGATGATATTCTCGAAAGCGGAAAAATTTGGGAAGATAATGAAGCCATTGCTCGCGCGGCCTGTGAAGCTGCAGACGCTATGAATGCAAAAGCAATTGTCGCACTAACTTTGACTGCAGTGTGGCTCGCAGTATGGCGAAGTGGCGCCCTAAGACTCCCATCATCGCCATTTCTCCTCGTAAAGAAGTTGTGAACCGCGTCGGGATGATCTGGGGCGTGTATGGTTTACAGAATCCATTATTCTACAATACCGATGAACTCCTTCAACAATTGCCAGACATTCTAAAAAATCTTGGTGTAGTTCAATCGGGGGATACAGTGGTTATCACTGCCGGAATTCCTATTAACCAAGTTCGTCCGACG
>CAZUYQ010000054.1:8520-14629 GCA_964624705.1 uncultured Polynucleobacter sp. | reverse complement strand
AGTCAAATCCTTTAGATATTTGGAACATTATCTACTAAAGGCGGCAATACTGAACGCAGAGAAATTTCAGCTTGCGATTAGATTTAGATCTCCTACTTCATTGAGAATAAACCGAATAAAATAAAGAGAACACCTACCGGGATTGTGGCTTGGTAGTTATGCTAAACGCACAGAAAACAGCATGCGATGGTGCAGTGCGCTCACAAAGACGTCGGTATAATCCCTAAAAAATCTTCACCATCTCGGAGAAGCGTAAATTTCAACTTAGGGAAGAGCCATTCCATTTGAGCAACTGGTAGTTGGACAAGTTTATCCAGCGGTGATTGAACAGAAGTATCCTGCATCACAATACCAGCTAAGGTTACATAGATGAAACGGCCAGCTGTCGAAGTCTGTTTTATAAATGGGCGTAGTTTCTCGCGACCATCGATGACTTCAGACGTGTAGGTCACTCCCTCTATTTGCGACTCAATAACAAATTGAGTCATCGCATCATTGCGGAACTGAACCTTCAAAACAAGCGTCTGAACTTCGGTTTTTGCCTCGGGATTTTTTGAAATTATCTTTGCTTCGCTTGTAAAAGATAGTCCTGCCTGCTTAAAACCGCTCGCAAGCAAATGATCTTGGACTGCCCGACACCACTGACCATAGTCGCTGATTGCTATGACTTTCAATTCAGGATTAGCAGGATTTTGCGAGTAATCGGGAGACAAACTATTTAGCACCGAATTTAGCGCGGACATATTCGCATCGACAAGTATCTGCGATCTTTTCCCTTGAAACTGTAAATCCAATTTAAATCCAAGCACGTGCTCTACAGCATTGCCGGTGATAGTCGGTGAAGAAAAATCTAGACCATATTGAATGCCAAACTCTATCATTGGATCAACATCAAAATTATAATCACCGTCTCCTCCCGGCGAACTTGATCCATTGCCTCCCGGTGAGCTTGAACCTTTACCACCAGGGGAACTTGATCCCTTGCCGCCTGGAGAGCTTGATCCGTTACCACCGGGCGAACTTGAACCGTTGCCGGCTGGCAAATTGGCTAAGGTGATTTCACTAAAACTTGATCCGCCAAATTCACTAGGCAGATAAGCGCTTTTACGATAAATCAGGCCACGGTGTAATTTCCAACTTTCAGAATTAGCCAAAACGCCGATTTTTGAGGCGGGCTGCCCTAGCAAACGTGTCATATAAAGATTAATCGTTCGAGTTATAAAGTGACTTGGCAGCCCCCAAGACAAGTTAAACGCACGCGAGTAACTTGTGACTAAACCTAAAACCGTATTGATATCTCCAATCTTAAATAATATCGGAGCACCGCTAAATCCCGCAGGTAATTTATTATAGGTTTCAATTTCATCTAAGACCGTCTCATAGCCCAGGCGAAGCATCTGCCTACGCCATGGATCAGTGCTTTTATCAATAATGCTCTGGAGCTCCGCGGCTTTAAACTTTGACACCGGTGATTCAATCACTTCACGAACAAAAGAAGATTGGGGTACCGTTGTTAGCAGTCCGAGCGGATATAGATGCCCCGCATTTAAAGACTCCTCAGTCATATTTTTTATAACGGCTGGATGAACCACTTCTAACCAGCCATAGGGATTAGCGCGTCTGAATTCTACCGGCAGACGGGTGTCCTTAGTAACCACCGCTAAAGGTTCAAGTCCCTTGACTGATTTAATATGGATGATTTCGATATCTCGCCGGATGGATGCTAATCGGTTGATAGGCTGTAATGGAACGACTTGTCCGTCTATTTTTGCTTCAATCTTAAGATCGATAGCATCAAGAATGCTTTGATCATTTTCGTGCCCTTCGACTTGACTGACGCCACCTTGTGATAAGTGGGATGCTGTCACAACAAAGAACGTTGGAGCAGTAAAAATGGTCCCAGGTACTTTTACAAGAAACCCATAACCTGTTAAATGAAGGTTCTCTTGGCCATCATCGCTTTTAAATGTCGATGAAACCTTAACAAGGCCATCGTTGCCGGCCTCTTCTGCAGCAACAAGATTGGCATTAGTTTGAAGACGCGAGCGGCATCCTGCGATTATAAAAATGCCGATGAACAAGCAAAAAATATTTTTCATCTCAACCCTTCCTTAGGTCGTTAGAATCAAAATGGACGGCAAACTATTTCGAAGCAACCTGCGGTAAATCCTTTTCCGTGAACATATACCGCTGATCTCGTAATTCTATCAGACCTGGAGCTTTTTTTCGAATACGGAATAGAATTTGCTTAAGGCGATTTTCTAAGGCGAAGACGTCACCAATATTGTCAAATAACAACTCGATCAATTCAAATCGAGTTTTTGGACCATCTGTTAAAGCATCGATTATTTTTTGCTCTAGTGTTGTATATGTTACTTTGGCGCCAGCAGGAACTTTTGCGAGAATATTTTCATATCGTTCAGCCCACGATGCCGTTATATCGGCTTCGCCATGTACTTGCATTTTCACATAAAGTTGCTTATTTAATTGCAATTCAAGAACTTTTGCAATTGCGATGGCTTCTGGAAAGAGCGCTGTTTGCAACTCTTCGAAATCGACAGCTGCTATTGATATTTTTTCAAGCTCAATGAACAGATGACATCTATGCGCGATACTTAAAAAATATTGCAGTCCACCAGGTTGAAACTCGCTAGTTAAGGCAACAGCACGCTCAGCATGTCGTAACGCGACGTTCAAAGCGCCAATCAATTGAAACTCACGCGAAATATTTAGCTCGGCATTGGCAAGTACGACCTTCTCGTTTAAAGCCTCACATTTCAAAATAAGCTCACGATACTCAGGAATCAAACGCTTTGAGGGTTCGATGCGACTTTCGGTGGCTAAGCGATTGTGTAATGCCTTTAAGGCTTTCTTTTTAAGTCCAAATATCTCTAATTGCCTTTGGCAAAGATTCCAGTAATGCCATGCCATCTGTTCGTTACTAAGACTTTCTTCAGCCATCGCTAAAACGAAATAGGCTTCACCGCTAAGTTCGTCTCCGCGCTCAGCCATTTTAAGACAGTTGCTCTTCATGGAGTCATCTATTGATGCCGATCGTATCGCCCACCGGATCTTTAACAAAAGGGTCAACTCGCTGCAGATTGAGGAATTTTCGAGCAAGTGGTTTTCTAATCCATCGAGCTGATTAGTAAGGAAGAGCTCCAAACCACGGGCGTAGTACCACTCTTTAGACCCTCGCGACAACTCGGCAGTCGCAGAGGCAAGGTCCCGGAGGTTCATTTCCATGATGTTGAGAAGGACGGATCGGTATTGCATGTTAACCTCAGGTTTAAAGCCCACCCAAGGGATAAGCAACAAACATTCCGACGCGCTTGCACTGTAACTATCTGAATTCACTAGCCATAAAATTCACTTCCGATGGGAAAAACGCCTAATAACTGACTGCTGTCTAGGCTTAGTACACTCTAGAGCCATAATATAACTTCATATAACTTCTAATAAAAACAGCATCTGATATTTATAGAAAGAGTTAACCTAGGTTAACGCCAAATTGACGGATTTCTTCTATAACCTGGATCTCTTGAGCATGGATTCGCTCTACCACCCAATAAGGAATATCCATGCAAATCTCAAAAACAGAAGCGACCAGAGTTTATGTACCGAAATTTTTCTGGCAGATGCTCACCATCCATATGATCGTCATTGCCATTGCACCATTTTATTTTACATGGACGCGTCTTGCTTTTTCGTTTGCAATCGCCATGTGGTTCGGTCACGCAGTTGGTATTTTTCATCATATGCTACTGACGCACCGCAGCTTCAAAATATTAAAACCACTCGAATACCTCGGCGCCTTGCTCGGCACCCTTTCATGGCGCGGACCGATGGCGGCCCCAGCTCGTTATGTAGCGATGCATCGCATTCATCATGTCTATGCCGATCAGGAACCGGATCCTCATTCTCCGATTCACGGTATTTGGCATTCACTGTTAGGCTGGTTCTGGTGGTTTCCTCAAGTATTCGTCAACGCTTCAGGCTATGAAAAGTACGCCGCAGATGTGCTAAAGGATCCCTTTCTGAGATTCCTAGACAAGAACGTCGACAAAATCCAACTTACATTCGCGGTATTCCTTTTTGTGATCGCCGGTTTTGTCCCAGGTTTTATTCAAGGTCAGATCCAATTCGACGTCGAGAACGCAACGGCATATCTAGTTTACGGCGTCTTTGTAAAATCATTCTTCGTCATTTATCTCTCGAACGCCGTCGACGTCGTGAATCATACCGTTGGCTATCGCAATTACAATACAAGCGACACGTCTACAAACAGTTCACTTATGGGCCTCGTTCACCTTGGTGGTGCCGTATCCTGGCATAACAATCACCACGCACACCCTGCATATTTTAAAGTGAAAGCACGTTGGTGGGAAATAGATGTTCACCACCGCGCTCTCAAAGCTATGGAATTTTTTGGCTTGGCAAGCGACATCAAGGAATTCGAAGAAAAAAATTTACATTCGTCTATCTCTCACTAACGGAGTCCATCATGATGTCCGCAACGGCTTCCTCAGACACAACCCGTCGTCATATCATTCCTGTCCCAGCCGCGCTTTTAAAACAAGACCTTGGCAAGACAACTCTGATGATTGCGAAACATTTTATCACCTTTGCCGTACCGCTCATTCTTGCGACCTATGCCATTTCTATAAAAATCCCACCTGCACTCCTTGGAGCAGCAACCATTCTGCTCACTCTATTAAGCTCCTTCGGGCTGCATAGTCTTGGAGTTATGGGCCACGAAGGCACACACTTTACCCTTCATAAGAAGCGTATCATCAGTGCCTATATCGGTGTTCTTGTGTCTGCTTTGGTACCATTCCATCTCGATATGGGATTTGCTATCAGGCACAATCAACACCATCGCTTTACCAATACCGACAAAGACCCCGATCTAAAAGTCTTTAGCTCTTTTAGATCTCTTTGGTCGCGGCTATTTCTCGCTCGACTTAGAGCCTCTCATGAATATATGAGCACCACTTTGCAGCTGGCTTCTGGACGCTATCCGGCAGAGTGGGATGCAATGCTAAACCTCTCCCGCAGCCAAATCACAAATCTAGCCCGAACAAACATTACCGCATCGATCTTATTTACTTTGGTTTATGTTCTTATCGCAATAAATTCTCAGGCATTCGCCATTGCCTTTCTGGCCACGTTTACGTGGGCGATTCTAATCTCCGGACTGCGACCGTTTCTCGAGCATGCTGGCACGAATTCTGATCGCATGACAAATTCGAGATCTTGGATCTCGCCTTTATTCAACGTACTTTACGCCGGTATTAACTATCATCTTGCTCATCACTTAGCGCCAGGCGTTCCTGCTTACCGAATTAAAGAATTTCATCAATGGCTGCTTGCAAATAACTATATTCAACAAGCACAGACGATTCAGATACAAACGCTTGGAGAAGCGATAGCCGTATTGCGCAACCAACCTTACGGCTCATCCCGATTAGAATGATTTTATTTGCCAGGAACTGAATGTCGGCGGCCTCGTTCGCCATAGCAAAGATCCTGTTTCACGGATCTTTCTTATTATAAAACTTGCATTATTATTGTATTACGGTATAACAGTAACAAGTGATCTTTACTCGCCATAGGAGTTGTCGTGATAAAGGGATTTGCGAATAAGATCGCTGCTGACTTATTTCATAGGGGACAAAGTAAAGCTTTACCCCGCGAGTATTGGCAGCGAGCTATTGATCTACTGGATGTAATGGAAGCCGTTGATAATTTAGACGATTTAAAAACAAAGAGTTTTCCCCCTAATATCCGATTACACCAACTAAAGGGGTCAAGAAAAGGTGAATGGGCTATCGATATTCATAAGTTGAGCGGCTGGCGTATTGTATTTAAATGGGAATCCAGTCATTTCGTGGATGTCCAAGTTGAAGATTACCATTAGGAGCAGCATAATGACCAAATTTTCAAATAAATGGCCTGAACGCCGCCCCAGTCATCCCGGTGCAATCTTGAAACGCCTGTGGCTTGATGAACTCGGCTATACACAATCTAGTTTTGCTGATGCTTTGATAGCTGCTGCCAATCAGAAAGTTAAAAAAATTAGCGATCAAACTTGTATACTATTTTCGTT
>CAZUYQ010000054.1:1912-8510 GCA_964624705.1 uncultured Polynucleobacter sp. | reverse complement strand
AAAAAGTCGACGATGCAAACTAAACTAAATGAGCTAATAAATGGCAAGCGAGCTATGAGCGCAGATTTTGCGGTCCTTATAAGCCAGGTTTTAAAAACGTCACCGAGAATGTGGATGAACCTGCAAACAAATTTAGATATTTGGGAAGCAGAAAAGAATTCCAACGCAGCATAAGCTGCTTATTTTTATCGCGAATAAATTTATTTTCCTGCTATTTTTTTATTTTTTGCGGTCATTTCGGCAACTAAATCAGAACCACGACCATCCATCATGTGTGTCGTTCCAATATTTTCAAAATCAATGGGATAACGCAGCGACATCGCGTTTACCTGATTACGGCCATTTTCCTTGCTATGATAGAGCATAGCATCGGCTGCTTTGACCAAATCAGCAGAATGCCCACCAAATCCAGGCGCAGCCCATGCCACGCCAATGGAGGCGGTAACGCGCACCTTAATGGTGTCATATTCAAATTCGTTACGCTCAATCGCGGCGCGGATTTTCCTCGCCTTCTCAACCTGAGTCTTTGCATCCTGACCCAAGAGCATCACAATAAACTCATCTCCACCATAGCGGGCGGCAACATCATTCGCTTCCAGAATCTTACTATTGAGTAGTAGTTGTCCGGTCGCACGGATCACATGACTACCAACAAGATGATTATGATTGTCGTTTACTTTTTTAAAGTGATCCAAATCCATCATCAGAATCGCGACACCAGTCGTACCCTTACCGCAAGCAGCAATCGCACTGGCAAATTTTCGGGAGAACCCCCGCATATTCGCGCAACCGGTCAATTCATCGGTTACCGCCATTTGTTGAAGTTTATGGTTTGCTGCTCTAAGCAGATCGGTAGTTGCTTTCAGATTAAAAACCATAATCATTTTTGATCTTAAAATCACGAGACTGATGTTCATCGGAACAACTTCATCGGCACCAGCATTGAAATTATCTACCGCTAACTGATCATAGCCATCACTCGTTGGAGCCAAAACAATAACGCCCGTATGACGATTGCCATCTTCATTTCTAACACGGAATATAAACGCTTCGGAGTGTGAACTCGGCCAACCATGAACTAAAACAACATCGTGATGAGTTTTTGCAAATAAATGAGCGCCTTCGGCGAGGTCATGAACCATATCGATAACGCGGACATCTTTACCAAGCGCATCCTGTACACCATAGCAAAGCATCTGACCATCAGACTGATTTTTGCTGACGATTAAAATAGACATAGGTCTTGAGGGTGCCGCTAATACCACAACTGGAACTCCCAAACACAAAGTTCTATCAAGAGATCGGCATTTTGGTCAGATTCTTTAAACTCTAGGCATTTCTTCGCGGGCTCCGATTCTTCGACCCATAAATGATGACTCAGCGGTCTGAATAATACGGATTTAAATTCACAACCCCACGACACCTCACACTGTATTGTGGGTATTTATAAAAAAATCAAAAGCAGGCTATTTGAAAATGCCAGCCATATGCCGATGACACATGCACATATGTGGCACACTATTAACACAGCATGTCCTCAATCATAAGGATGGCAACGCTTGACGTTTACGCGACGACCTCTAAATTCAAATATCCCGGAAGAGCTACTGGTGCAAACGAGTCGCCCTTCTTCCTGGCTGTGGTCTGTTATGAGGGTTGCTGCAATGCTCATATTTATCATTGGCTTGTTTGGCAGCATTGCCTGTTATGTATGGTTAAAGAACCTCGGTGTATTTTCCCTTGATAAAAACAGGGTTAAAGAACTACAGCATTTTTCGTTTGCCGATAATACGATCGTCTATGACCGCGATGGTGGAAAAATTGGTGAATTTTTCGATCGCTACCAAGTTTTTGTCCCTGTCGACGAACTACCGATGCATCTTAAACATGCTATTTTTGCCATTGAAGATCGTAATTTTATGACGCACCGCGGAATCGACACCAGTGCGATTATGCGAGCTGCTTGGTCTCGCGTGCGCAGAAATAAAATAACCCAAGGTGCAAGTACGATTACACAACAAGTCACTAAACAAATGTTACTGACACCAGAACGTACGATCGAAAGAAAAGTTTTAGAAATTGCTTGGGCTCTTAAACTCGAAAAAACACTCTCAAAAGATCAAATCCTGCAGATCTATACCAATAATTTATTTTTAGGTAACGGCGCGTATGGGGTTGGAGCTGCTGCGCGGCGTTATTTTAATAAAGATATTCGTGCCCTCAATATAGCTGAGTCCGCGCTTATTGCTGGGCTTTTTCAGTCTCCTAGTCGTTACAACCCTGCCAAGTATCCGGAACGCGCTAAGAACCGTCAGACAGCGGTCATCCGAGCGATGGTAGCTGCTGGCTATCTCAATGCCACCCAAGCCAAGGCTGCATTGAATGCCCCCCTTGTGTATCAAGAATACAAGTCGGTAAACTATGAAACTGCTCCTTGGTTTATCGATGCAATTCGCGAATCTCTACCGCAGATTCTTGGTCAGGCTGGCCGGAGAACAGACGGCAAAGGTCTGCGTGTCTACACAACATTAGACCGCACATTACAGAGCAATGCTGAGAGTTCGATCGCCGGGGCGGAGTCGACTTTTGCAAAAATCGACAAAAGTACCGATCCCATTATCGACCGTAAAACGGGGCAAAAACGTCGAGCCAGAGTGGAAGCCGCCATGTTAGTGACGGATCCACATAATGGTGAGATTCTGGCTATGGTGGGTGGCCGTAATTATAAGGACTCACAGTTTAATCGTGCTTTAAACGCTATGCGTTCACCGGGATCTGCATTTAAGCCCGTCGTATACACCGAAGCTCTGATGCGGGGGTTTTCATGGAGCGACGTTATTTTCGTCTCTCCCGTCAATATCAGCAACTATCGCCCTCATACTCCCGACGATGATTACCTATCCGAAACAACGATGCTCCGCGCCTTTTATAGATCGATGAATACACCTACCGTCGAGATTGCTAGTCAAATAGGTCTCGCTCCGATTATAAATCGAGCAAAATCACTGGGAATAACCACTCCCATAAAATCTGAATTTGGTTCTGTTCTCGGCTCCTCAGACACCACGATGCCTGACCTTGCTCGAATGTATAATGTTTTTGCGAGTGATGGTCAGTTAACCGAGTTATCAACTATTACTAAGGTGACCGACTCCGAAGGTAAAATTCTTTTTAAACGGCCACCGCTTGAATCCATGACAAGGAAGGTCCTCACTCCGCAAATTTCATACCTCATGACTCAAGGTATGAAGGCCGTAATGAGATCCGGAACTGCCGCAAAAAGCGGTGATTTGGCGAGTGTCGCGGCCGGGAAGACCGGTACGAGTAACAATTCTGAGGATAACTGGTTCTGTGGCTACACCACAAACCTCTCCGCAATTGTGTGGGTTGGTACAGATGAACACGTCCCGATCTTTGCAAATATGACCGGAGCTTCGGCAGCACTTCCCATCTGGGATGTATTTATGCGTCAGTCCTTTCGTCAGCATCCACCAGGAGAGATAGCAATACCGCCTGGTTTGGTATCGATGTCCGTTCACCCACTCTACGGTCATCGTATTGCTGGCGGAACGCAGATGTGGTTCTTAGATGGCACGCAGCCACGCGAAACCGCTTCGGCCCTCGAGAGCATCGAAAATAGAAGTTCAGGAGCATACCGCCGTGTATTCCGTCATTAAACACATTGTCGTGCTAATCCTGGCTATCCTAAGCGTTATAACGTCTAGTTATGCTGCCGATAAATCTGTTGGTCTCCCATTGGCATCGCCCTCACCTTCTTCCTCTCAGACCGTTCCCCCTGCAGTGGTAAAATCCCCGCCTGCGAAAACAAAATCTGCAGAACAATCTTGTCGCAATCTTTTCCTTAAGTTTGGTGTTCCATGGCAGCAGCTTTGGCAGAAACGCGGTCCAGAACTTCGTGACGAACACACCGGTGGGCTCTCGCAGATTGCAGACATGAGTGCAGAACACTGTAGTGAGGAAAACACTCGCAAAGACGTCGTCACATTGCTTGCAAAACTTCTCAATCGTCACAACGGGAAAATCGGCCTATTATTGCCTTTAGCAACCAAACCACTCACGAAACATATTCTCCGCGGTGTTGACGCGGCCATTCGAGCAGCCCAGCTAGACCCTGCAAATATACTAATTACTGCAGATACCCAGTCTACGTCGGTACGTCTCGAGCAGCTACTTGCGGCCTTACTCTTTCGCGATCAAGTAACCACGGTTATTGCCGGATATGAAGCCAGTGAAATAGAAGTTTTAAAGCAATGGTCGACAAAACTTCTCGTTCCAATATTTATATTAAATGAACCACAAGTAACGACGGATCCAACGCAAAAAACAAATCCTGCACCCATGACGTTCTATTCTCATCCGACCGAACGTGGCCTCGCGAGAGCCATGCTCGCTGCAAACTACCGCTATCGACATAAAAAAGTCTCGATCATGCGTCCCAATGACCAACATTCTGATAATCTCGTGCGTCAGTATGAGCAATTAGCAAAGGCCGCTGGCGTAACGGTTCTACAAAGCGTGGTCTATGATCCCAAACGCTTTGATCAAATGGAATCTGCCGCGAAGAGATTATTTAAGCTAGAAGCAAATGAACGTAGTGATGAACTCAAAAGACTCTATGAAAAAGCAAAAGCCCATGCTGCTGCCACAGGACAGACCTTCAATCCCAAAATGGTAGCGCTACAGCCGGTGGTAGAGCAAGACGCAGTTCTAATTGCCGACGATTTTCGGACAGTTCGCCATATGGCGAAAGTCTTCACCTATCTCGGAGTAAGAAAGCTTCCGATGTTTGGCGCTTATGATTGGCGATCCGAGGGACTTGTCGAACCCTATGATTCATTTTTTACTGGGAGCTATTTTGTGGATTTCATGGGTAGTTATTTAACACTGCCAGCTCCGTTGCGAGTTCCAACAACGACATCACCCTACTTCATCGCTCCTGACCGTATCGAAGAAGTTGATTTTTCTATCCTCGGTTATCGCAGCGCCATTGCTCCCATCGCGCTGACCAAGCACACTGATACAGCACGCAGGAAACTCGATACTTGGATTCCCCGAACTACAGGTAAGAGTCAGTCAAAAGAAATAAATTTTGACGATGATAATGTGATCAGCTGGCCGACCTATCTCTTTGAAGTAACCGCTCAAGGCAAGAACGGGACCATTACTCTACAACCTTGAGCTTTCGACCAGCTTAAGATTTTAGGCGCAACCATTTCCGCAAACCGAGTTCCTGAACAAACTCCGGAATTTCACCCGTCCACAGACTTTCAACGGGGCTGGTACAAAATCCGATACCCGCTTTTTCTGCAGAGTGCTCCATGTTTGAAGCATGATTCTTCATTAACAGCGCAACCCGTTCTGCAATCGCATCACCGCTATCAATCCACGCAATGGGCCAAGGCTCAATCTGTTGAAGTTCAGCCCGTAATAATGGGAAATGCGTACAACCTAAAACCACAGTGTCGATCTTAGGCGAACTCGCTCTAAAAAAATCTGCAACTTCAACTTTGAGTTCCACCAAATCAACGGGAATACCTCGGATTTTCTTTTCAGCCATTTCCACAAGCTTACTGGATCCACAGAGTCGCACTTCGCAGCCGTCGGCAAACTGTTCTATTAATTCCTTAAGATAATCACTTCGTGCGGCAGCTTTGGTTGCTAACACACCAATACAGCGGGTCTTAGAATGTTTTGCTGCGGGTTTTACAGCGGGAACGACACCAACAACCGGACAGGAGACCGCGGCCCTCACCGAGGGCAGTGAAACCGTACTCGCGGTATTGCACGCGATGACTAAGAGATCAAGGGCCGCCTCGCTTACAAAACGACGCGACGCGCTGGTAGTAAATGCAATAACGTCCGCATCGCTCTTCGTACCATAAGGAAAATGAGCTGAGTCACAGCAATAAAAAAACGACGCCTGCGGAAGACGCCGTTGAATCGACTCAAGCACTGAAAGTCCGCCAACACCAGAATCAAAAACGCCGATGCGCATGGAAAGATCTTTCTATCTTAGTACTGTTGCCATGCAATCAGACTGCGAAGATCCTTTAACAGTGACTGCGAAAGTGGGACGATCGGGTCATCAGGTTGAATCAGCTCACGATGTCTTAGAATTTTCTCGACGTGCCGGCCAACCTTAAACATGTCAGCCGCTCTAACTCGCTCAATACCGCCGGCAGGTGTCCGGCGACTACCCCGGCTCGAGTGGATAAAATCGATCGTATGATTTGCGGCATCTACCGATAAAAGTAACATGACATGGTTCGACTGAAGCAGGACATCACCCGGTCGAGCGGCCGAGAGATCATTTCCCACATTCACAAAACCGAACTGGGACTCAAGGCTATTATCTTTGACTCCACGCAAAGTCCGCGTGTCCGCAAACCGATATCCCATATCGGCCTCTTCGAAGACAAGATTTACAAAGTTACTGCAATCGACCCCGCAACTCCGGCACGCCGCACACTGTGTGAGCCGGCCTGGAGTTGAATTGGCCGCAAGGTGATTCGTTTTGATGCACTCGGTACAGGCCTGACAGGTCTTAGCGGAACCAATTGCGTTGCCGCCAAAGACA
>CAZUYQ010000054.1:0-1902 GCA_964624705.1 uncultured Polynucleobacter sp. | reverse complement strand
CACATAAGGGACATAAGATTTAGTTTGCATCCGACCGACGACGCTCATCAACCGCTCAAGGGCGGGTGCCGGGCTGTCAGGACCAAGAGGTTTAAGTTCGGTTTTTTCGAGAACGAATGGGGAGGTAGTTGGGGGATTGAAACGTTCCGTTGAGTCGAATGATAAAAGTCCGGATCCCCAAGCGAACGTTTGACCTAAGAGCACGGTCAAAAGAATTGAGAGAAAAATCGCACGCAATGATGAGGCGCCGACTTCGCTTCGAGTCGACTCTCGCAACTGACGCTGGATGACGCGTAGGTACACAAAACACTCCAAACCCTTGTTGATCAAGGCGCCCATACTATCACTCCTCACATCAGAAGCCAAGCATTTACAGGCATTTAGGGTTTTGGACCCCATCCGATTGCTATAAAATGCTTTAATTTTAGGCAGTTCGTCCGCTCAAACATGGCGGCCAGTCTGGCATTTTTTGGGTGAGAATTTCTTAAGAAGGGGGGCCAAATCGGGTTACCTGGCCGAGTAAACGGAGGCTGCCGTTGACCACTAGTAACCCAGAATGATCGTCACAGGCATAAACCGGAGTTCGCTGAGTCAAGGCATACTGAGTCAGAACTTTGATGGTTTTCTCATCCTCTTTAAAATGAGGAAAAAATTCAAAATCAAATAATCGTAAAGCGGGAGTTGGCTTTGCATTTTGTTTTCCGTGATCAACTGCCATGAGACCTAGAGATTTAGACAGAATCATTGCTCCAGCGCTTATACCAACAAGTAGTCCTCCCTCCCTAAGATACTTTTTGAGGTGTTCACCGAAGTTGCGTTTTCGTATCCAAGCCAGAAACTGAATGGGATCACCCCCGGATAGATGAATCGCATCACAGTCGAGGAGTTTTGCTATCCCTGTTGGATCAAATTCTTCCCCTAAATCGAAATAGCGAAGATTTGAAATGCCAATCTTAAGATAAGCATCCTCAACTTTGGCAAAATAACGACGCTTTAAGTCGGAGTCCGAAGGAATATAGCCGATGCGGCATGGAGTACCGCTGAGTTGTTGAAGTAGACAGTCATCGACGACGTCACTCACCCCGGGTCTAAAGTCGCTATAGAGGATAAGCCTACTCATGAGCTGTCCTACTTAATTGTGTTTGAAACTGTGATGAAGTACAATTTTGTTATAAAATCTTTTGTCATTTTAACGGCGGACCCACTTATGAAAAAAACTCTAGCATTTGTATGCCTCTATTCAATATTTGTCGCCGCAACCTCATGCAAAACCACTTCTGGAAGCTCACTAGAAGCAAATCCTAGCTCTAGCCAAAACGCATTTACAACTTGTATCTCACCGGCACCCGCCTCAAAAGGCAATTTTACGGAACTTACTTTAGTCCGTGAGACACTAAATGTATCTGACAAAACCTGGAAGTTTCTTCTAAGCGGACGCAGCCCGATCGATAGTGCCACACCCTATCCGAAAGTTGGGACATTTAACGGCGAATTTAAGGTGGACGAGATTAAGATCTCCAATGAAGACTACGATCTACCCTCCCGTGTCATTCTGAACGGAAGCGGCAAAATCCTACTTCAGGGCAAAGTCGAACTACCTATTAAGCGGATTTCGGTGAGCCAGGGTGATGCCTCGGTGACAATTCTTTTTGATAAATCCGAGACGATTGCGAAAGCGCCTAATAATGAATGGGCTGCCTCCCCCTGTAAATTTAATGCGAAACAATACAAGGATTTAGAATCTCAGATCAGCTATAAAAATTGAGCCTAGTCTGAAATTGCCCCTTGCATTACCGGCCGACATTATACACAACTGTCATTCAATAATTCGCACTGCGAATTCTAAATTAGTTGGAGTAGGAATGACCATTGCTGATCACCCCCTCCTCAGATCCGGACGGG
>CAZUYQ010000053.1:13717-31023 GCA_964624705.1 uncultured Polynucleobacter sp. | reverse complement strand
CTTATTCCGGAATTAATATTCAGGTTTTCAAGAGTCGTGCTGGTGCAGACGCACTCGAGATTGTCGAGAAAGAAAATATCCAGATGGTAGTCGTCGCCTGGGAACTGAAATCCATGCCGGGTACGACATTTGTCCAAAAAGCTCGGGCAACACGTAAACGGCGTCGGATGCCATTTTTAATCTACTCGTCTCGCATGACGCCGGAAGACGTTAGTTTTGCGAAAGATCTAGGCCTTGATAATCTCTTGCCTTTGCCACTTGATAAAACTGCTGCGCGGGCCATGCTACAGGGAATTATTGAACGAGAGTCTGCGATCTCCCCCATGGAGATAAAACTTCGCAAGATGGAAGACTGTCTCACAGAGTGGCGACCAACTGATGTATTAAAACTTGTTGGCCCAGATGTAAGTAAAAAAGGTTCCCACCAACCTCGCTATAAAACAATTATCGGTGAAACATTTCTACTCTGTGGTCAGCTTGAGAAGGCAGAAAAAGCGATCAAAGAGGCCCTAGAGCTTGATCCAGATTATTTGCCGGCCAAATATCTTCTTGCCCGTTATTACACGATCGCCGGTAAACATGACGATGCAATCGCAATTCTAGATACTATGTCAAATAGCAGTCCAAGAAACATGCAGACTCTGGTCAATTTAGGTTCTGCCTATATCTCAGCGGATCGTGTCGACGACGCAAAAGAGATTGTTGCCAAAGCAAAGAATTTGGATCTAGATACACAGGATATAAAAGATGTCGAGGGCAAAATCGCCCTTAAGGACGGCAACCTTTCTTTAGCCGCGCAATTATTTGCGGAAACTGAGAATGGTGATGAGGTTGCTAGATTCTACAATAGTTTGGCTATTTCCCTCGTCGCGAAAGGCAACTTTGAGAAAGGGATCGAGACGTATCAGAGCGCTATTAAAATTTTAGGTAACAAGGCCAAGCTCTATCTGTTGTTTTTTAACTTAGCACTAGCATACCGAAAACAGGGTGATCACGCCCAATCACTGACTTATTTATGTGAGTGCTACATTGCCGATCCCGGATTTGAACGTGCTTATGCGGCAATAGCGAGGGCCGTTGGTGAGTTTAAGGCGGCAAAGAAGGAGCTCCCAATGTCCCAGATTACGCTTGTGAAAGACAGTCGGAGGCGTTATTTCGAAGAGAATCCGAAGGCAGCCGAAAAAATTAAAGCTCGACTTGAAGAGCGAAATAAGTCAAAGCTTGCTTCTTAGAAGATTGGAGCTTTTATGACATACATTGATCGCCCAGGTGCACGAATTTTTTACGAATTTCTTGAAGTTCCAGGGTCTACGCAAACTGTCGTGACACTTGTCAACGGTCACACGCGTAGTAGTGGCGATTTTAGGATGATGGCACGCCATCTTAATAGTGCAGGCATATCCTGCATCATCCTAGACAACCGAGCTTCTGGTAGGAGTGAAGTAAGCGAATCTTTCACGCTTAAAGATATGCAAGAGGATATCCTCGCAATATGGCGAGAGCTCGATATCTCGAGGTCGCATCTTCTTGGGATCTCGATGGGAGGGTTTATTTGTCAAGGTATCGCGATTCACGCGCCGCAGTTGGTTGATCGTTTAGCTTTGATATCGACCGCAGCCGATCCAAAATGGATTAAGTCCACGGGTGGGGGCTGGATGGATTCTGGTACAATGGTTGAGGACAAGCTCGCAAGCTATTTTGCTCCTGGCTTCGTGGAAAGCAATCCAATCCTGTTTCAAACGATGGTTAAACAGACGAAGACTGCGATCGCGGCAGGCTCCTTTACCGAGAAATCAAACATGCAGCGAGATGCTCTTGCCGGAGTTAGTTGGGCGAGCCAACTGAAATCAATTTCGGCAACCACGCTTATTATCCATGGTTCATTAGATCAGGTAGTGGATGTACAAGCCGCAAATGAATTGGCGGCATTTATCCCCAACTCCAAACTTCGGATACTGGAAGGTATCGGTCATCTAATTTTAGCTGAATCACCGAAGGTTCTATATCAGATGGCGATTGAATTTTTCAGCGCAGACCAGCTATAAGGCGCACTTCTTGTTCACTGACGCCGAGTTCTTTTGCTACTTTTGCCGGACTGACACCTTGAGTGACCATAGCGCGAATATCTGAGAATTTTTTGTCTTCTAATTCCTTAATAACTTCGTCGAAAGGAATTCCTTCTTGGAAGAATCTAGCGAGCTCGTTGGCACGCTCTGTTACGCGTGAGAAGGCTTTTCTTTCGCCTTGTATCCGTTGAAGGAGACGTTCAACATAGTGCTGCTTAGTCGTGATCTCGTTGAGCGGTTGTTCGAGTTTTGTACTGAGCTGAGCAACAATTCCTTCCACTTCTCTGGCGATTGCTTCCGTGCCGTTCTTTACTTCAAGCTCTGCCTCAGTAGCCAGGACCTGAACCTGTTCTTTCATCGCCCGAACCTGCGACTGAGCTACGCTGAGATCATTTCGAATGGAACTTCGAAGGTCGTTCAGAAGTGCGCGTTCTTCGGTCATCTCAGACATAAGTTGGCGGTGGGCTTCCTGGCGTTTACTGAGGCGAATAAATGCAAAGGCCAGACCAATATCGGCGACAATTAAAAGAACAAGCATCGCCGTCATCATGGGTTAGCCCTCCTGCAAATAAGACTTAAGTACAAGTTCATCGGTTTCGTCGATACTCACGGTCTGAACAGTAACGAGTTTCTTTTTGCCACGGCGTCCGATATCTTCGGACTGAACCACCTTTGCGAGGATTGAGAATCTTTCTGGTTGATCGACTCTGCGGTATTCGACAAACCTGCGTTTGCGCTGCCAGTAGTTTGGGATATTCACGTGAATCTTTAAGAGTGTTCCCTCGGGCAGGGGCTGCTGTGACTGAAACTCAAGGCCAGCCGGCGAAATATGAATCGATTGAGTCGCTTCCATACTATCTTCGTTGGATAGAAGGCTATAGGCACCAAAATTAATTTGAACTTTACGATTAGATCTCGGGTATTTTTTTATTAAAGCGGTATCAAAACCCTTTATCACTACTTCTTTTTCGCTCCGCGGAGTTTCTGTAGAAGCAGGTGCTTGAATGATCGTGATATCTTCAACGGAATCCGTATTGTTGTTGGTCATGTTGTTGTCCTGATATTGTCAGAAAGTTTATGGAACGTCTTCGATCATCCCGCTTTTTTTGTTGCGAAGACCTTCGCGAGCTTTTCTGCCAGCGTTGCACCAGTGAATGGTTTAACAATGTAATTACTGACGCCGTTTTTTACCGCCTCAATAATGTTTTCTTTTTCGGCCTCGGCAGTCACCATTAGAAATGGCAGATGTTTATACTTAGGGTCCGCTCGAACCGCTTTTAGGAACTCCAGACCAGTCATATTGGGCATATTCCAGTCGCTCACGATGAATTCAATGTCGGGTTGTTCAGCGAGCATTTTCAGGCCTTGCTGGCCGTCTTCAGCTTCAACAAAGTTAGTGTAACCATTCTGACGCATGAGCGTCTTCACGATGCGGCGCATGGTTGGGAAATCGTCGACGACTAAAACCTTCATATTCGGTTGTCCAAGTGCCATATCTGGTCTCCTCTATGTTTTGCGACTTATTCAGCCAACATGTTTTTGATTTTGGAACGCAATTTCGTCACAGCTTGTGTATGTAATTGGCTGACTCGGGATTCTGTAACTTCGAGGATTCGGCCAATTTCTTTCAAGTTCAATTCCTCATAGTAATAAAGCTGGAGGACGAGTTTTTGCTTGTCTGGCAGTTCCTCGATATGTCGTCTTAGGATATCACTTGCAGCCTGATTTTTTAGCTGAGTGAAAGGATTTTTACTGTTGGTGTTTTCAAGACTGTCGAGAAGGCTGCGCCGATCATTTTGGCTTGGACCAGACAGTTCATCAATCGATAGAAGAACAGTATTGTTCACTTTAGACTGCATGTCATGAAACTCGTCTAAAGGCATACCGAGTAGTCCAGCAACTTCTTCTTCCACTGGCTTACGGCCTAAGCGTTGTTCGAGTTCTTGTACGGCGCGATCAATCATCTTCGCTTTATCGCGAGCACTCCTTGGCACCCAATCTTGACCGCGAAGTTCATCGAGAATAGCGCCACGAATTCGGAATTCGGCGTAGGTTTTGAATTTGTTTTCTCGACTAGGATCATATTTATCGATGGCATCCATCAGACCAATAACACCCGAAGAAATTAAATCTTCAATGTCGACGTTACTCGGCAGTCTAGCCGAAATTCTTTGTGCAACGAACCGAACAAGACTCGCATAGTCTTGAATAAGTTGCTCGCGGAGACGTCCGTCGACACCTGATTGCTCTTGTTTGTATTTTTTAAGCTGCTTGCTCATTTGTCCCCGACCGTTATGCTGTAAAAAATATTTTAGCCTATCGCGTGGTCAAAGTAATACGTGTCAAGTCATTGACGCATTGTCATGGCGGCCGCTTATCGCGTTCCAAACATCTGCGAGTGGCCGTGAACGTTCACCAAATGCCCCTTTATTGAGAGACTCATAAAGGCGTCGCCATGTGGATGTCCAACCTTGGCCGGCTAAAGTATTGAGGGCACCGTCCCAACCCACTCGTCTTGCCATGATCGATCTGGCGAGTACACTGTCGGTACGAACTCCTCCTAGGGGAACAACGCGAACTCCACAATACTGTCTGGAAACTTCAACCAATCTTTCGGAAATGCGCATGCATTCATCGTCGCTTCTTACTTGATTTACAATAAGCCCGCAGCTTCCACGGTCATATTCTTCAGACATAATCTTAATCATTGCATACGCGTCAGTAAGTGCATGCGGCTCTGGTGTCGTCACGACAACCATCGCATCCGACGCTGAGTTTAAGGCGAGCACTGTTGGGGAAATTCCGGCACCAGTGTCGATGAGGACCACGTCATAGGTAGCAGGAATCTTACCTAGTTCATGCAAAATACAGCTTTGTTCGAGTGGCCCTAGATTTCCCATGCGTGCGATACCGCTGCCGGATGGTATAAGATCTATCCCACGGGGTCCTTTTACAATGATGTCTGCAATCGTTTTTTTACCATCTAAGACGTCATTAAAGTTGGCTGATGTCTGAAGGCCCAGTAATACGTCGACGTTCGACATTCCCATGTCACCGTCCACAATAAGTACGCTGAGCCCCATCGATCTTGCAGCAAGACCAAGGTTGATAGTGGTCAAAGTTTTTCCAACTCCACCTTTGCCGCTTGTAACACTAATAATTTTTTGCATGATGAACCTCTTCCCGCTCAAAGGTTGAATATCCGCTCAATAATTCGTTCTCTCGTGGCCCGTTCAACTCCTGCTGATAGTTCATTCGTATGTGCAAAATAACTAATGGGTAGAGACCATTTTGATGTCAGAGTGAAGACCTCACCATAGGATGGGGATTCATCGAGTTTTGTAATGGCAATACTTGCAATGCCTGCTGACGAAAAAGCTGAGACAGCCCGCTGACTGACAGTTAGTTTCTCGGCGGCAGAAATCACAAGATGGAAATCTAGGCTTAAACCTAACTCTTTGATTAAATCGACTTCAGCAGAAGCCTTCGAATCGTTTGGATTTCTTCCCGGCATATCAAGAAGGACGATGTCGATATTCTTCATGGCCAGCACTGTTTTCTTTAGCTCATGAGGTGAGGCAATGCTTACGTGCTGAACTCCTAGAATTTTTGCGTAGATCCGAACTTGTTCGGCAGCCGCAACTTTCTCAGGATCATAAGTGATAATCGCAACTTTATGACGCTCTTTTTTGTGAATAGCAGTGGCAATTTTTGCAAGGAGTGTGGTCTTGCCGCAGCCGGGAGTGCCAATAAATGCGTGAACATTTGTGATGCCGGGTGTCGCAGACCATTTGGGGCTAATCTTAATGCGTTTCATCATCCAACGAATCGCTTGATCGCGGTAATAAGTTTCCACGGAATCGTTGCTAGTACGAGCAATTTCAGCAGGTGGAGGCAGACTATGAAGATGTCTCATGGCCTCGGCGATGATAGCGTCATCGACGAGTGCCGACCTAAATGCGCGATCAATGGGAAAGAGATGACCTGGGACCTTGGCGTCCTCGCTTTGATTGCGAAGGGATTCTAGAAGCATTGTTTTAACGTCGGAGACAGCGCCTTCGAGAAGTCGCATCTGATTGCGAGTCGGCATAATCTCATTTAATTCGGTTAATCTTGACAGAAGTTCAGGGCCGAACGCGAAATCTGCGGTTGAATTCTGTTTGCCGGTTTCTGCGCCTGCTTTATTCGTAGAGACCGATGAAGCAGCCGTCACCTCATAAAGACGTATACCTTCGTGACCGTCAGCAATCTCCTTCGTGGAAAGAATAACGGCGCTATTTCCAAGTTCACGCTTCACCGCTGCAAGAGCATCTTTCATCGTTGTCGCTTCGAATCGTCGAACCTGCATGGACTTAGCCTCCTGGATTTACTTCTTAAGACCGAATTCTGTCGGCAATAGTCGCTCCATTCCAGTGCTTCACAATCGTGAATGTGCAAACAATGAATGGATAATCTATTTGCGATGATGTTTAGTATTCTCTAAGAAATTATAGCACGTCAGCACTGTGCGAGGCCAAGATTGGCCGTAAGATTGATGGGATCGCGAGTTAGAAAAATCCAAAATTTTGCTTGGCCGAACGACAAGGCGGCAACATTATATAAGTCATTATTGGAAGATACGCTCCCGCCGCGGGAACGTTTTCTTAAATGGACACGACCGCTACTTTGTTGGTTTGGATCTCGCTAGGGATTTCATCGAATGCAAGAATGACAATTCCGGGCACAAATCGGTTGATGAGTTTTCTGAGGTCCCAGCGTATTCTTGATCCGCATACCAAGATCGGCATAGTACCGGGAACGTCAAATTTACGCATAGCATCTGCGATCGTATTCAGAAGCTTCTCGACATAGCGGGTGTCGATATTGAAGTAGGTTGTGCCGTCTTCTGCGGTCTGGAGAGCTCCGACTAGAATATCCTCAACGGCACGATCAAGAGTCGCAATATACAGAGTGTTTTCATTTGCGAGATATTTTTTTATAATACCGCGACCGATGCTCTTACGGACATAACGTGTCAGAATATCTGGGTGTGATACCTTCTTGCAGTTATCGGCAAGTGTTTCAAAGATGGATAAGAAATCTCGAATCGACACGCCCTCTGCCAACAGGTTTTGTAAGACTTTAACCACATCGCCAAGCGACATTCGATCTGCGGCAAGAACTTCATCGACCACTTTTGGATAATCGGTTTTGAGATTATCGATCAGTTTTTGTGCTTCTTGGCGTCCGAGTAAGTTGTGAGCGTTCTCACCGATGAGTTTTGTTAAATGAGTGACAATGACGGTCGCCCCATTGACTACCGTATAGCCGCGGAAACTAGCATCATCTTTTTGATTGCTCTTAATCCACATCGCATCGAGGCCATAAGCAGGTTCCTTTGTTTTGATACCTTTAATTGGATCGGAAATATCTCCTGGATCCATGGCGAGCATATAGTCGACCATGAGGTTGCCGCGACCGATCACGTTACCTTTAAGAAGAATCTGGTATTCGCCTGGTTTCAACTGGATATTGTCTCGCACCATAACCATAGGAACGATAACACCAAGATCCGTCGCGAATTGTTTCCTGGCCGAGACGATACGCTCCAAGACTTCGCCGTCTTGGGTGGTATCAACTAATGGGATCAAACCAACACCCACTTCAAGTGAGAGCGTGTCGATATGAAGCATGGTCTCGATGGAATCACTGGTCCCTTCTGCAAGTCTATTTGCATTCGCTTCTTCGGCGATTTTTGCAGCTTCTTTTTCGGCAGCAACATTCGCGCTAGTACGAGCAAGGAAAATAAATAAAGCACATAATCCTGCGAAAGGGATAAAAGGAAATCCTGGCAGAATAGCAATCATCGCCATGAGCCCGGCACATACATAGAGTGGTTTGGTGTGGCCAACAACTTGCGTCTGAATCTCTTCACCTAAGCCTGCCTCAGAAGAAGAACGGGTGACGACGATACCTGCGGCGATCGAAATTAATAGGGCTGGGATAATGGCTACCAGACCGTCACCGATAGAAAGGAGCGTGAACTTAGCCGCGGCTTCCTTGAACGACATATTGTGCTGCATGACGCCGATGATAAGACCAACGATAACGTTTACTACCGTAATGATAATACCAGCAATGGCGTCACCTCGGACGAATTTACTGGCACCGTCCATCGCACCGTGAAAGTCAGCTTCACGTTCGACTTTCCTGCGGCGTCTTTTTGCTTCGTCGCGGTCGATAACACCTGCGTTCAACTCAGCGTCAATGGCCATCTGTTTGCCAGGCATAGCGTCCAAGGTGAACCTTGCTCCGACCTCTGCGATCCTGCCGGAACCTTTTGTGATAACAAAGAAGTTTACGATGTTCAAAATTAGGAAGACGACGACTCCAACAAAGTAATTGCCGCCAACAACGAATGTACCAAAGGCCTGAACCAAGTGTGAAACCTCACCCGTGGCACCATT
This sequence comes from uncultured Polynucleobacter sp., assembly GCA_964624705.1. Taxonomy (GTDB): domain Bacteria; phylum Bdellovibrionota_B; class Oligoflexia; order Oligoflexales; family RGVZ01; genus CAMDKS01. Next base: position 22,511 of record CAZUYQ010000053.1, on the reverse strand, counting down.
TAAGAGAATGGCGCGTGTTGAGGCGACGTTTAAGCCAAGACGAAGACCTGTTGTTAAAAGTAGAACCGTTGGAAACGTCGAAAATTCAAGTGGTTCCTTTATGTAGGTACTGATAAGAAGAATCAATACACCAAGAGTAATCGAGATCGCTAGGAGAATATCCATGAGTAGAGGTGGGACTGGCAACAGCATGAGGAAAACGCCAGCGACGACCATGATGCCAAATTGGACATCAGTGCTTTTTAGAAACTCACCAAGCCGAAACGGCTTAGCAAGCGATTCTTGATTTTTCTTAATGGATTTTGCTGTCGCGGTAGCCATTTAGTCTCTTCCTATCTCGCAGTAACGATTGCGATCATGCTACTGTCGTTGTTCTTTAGTTTGTTCTTGCCCAGTCTTCCTTGGAATTTTCACACCCTTAAGCTTGAAGACGAATCTAATAATTTCTGAAACGGCTTTGTACATGTCGACTGGTATCTCGTCGCCCTCTTTAACTGCAGCGTAAAGCGCCCTGGCGACAGGTTTATTTTCAATAATGGGGATTTCAAGCTCCTTTGCAGTTTCCCGCATTTTTAGAGCGAGGAAGTCGACACCTTTAGCCACAACAATCGGCGCCGTCATCCCTACTTCATAGCGTACGGCTATGGAGTAATGTGTTGGGTTGGTAATAAGGACAGTCGCTTTTTTCGTATTCTCGATTGTTTTGCGATTTGAAATATCTCGAGCTAATCTGCGCAATCTTGCTTTAACATGAGGGTCGGTCTCGCGTTGTTTAACCTCTTCTTTAACTTCTTCTTTACTCATCTTCATTTTATTTTCGAGGGATATAAAGGTGTAAAGAAAGTCGGCCGCAGAAATAAATAGCATCAAACCAACCACGCCCCATAACAGCTGTCTGGTAATGTCACCCCAATAGGCCCAAGTTCTAAAGAGTGAGACGTTTAAGAGTGCTGGTACGACTCGCCATTCGCCTTTGAGAATAAGCCAAGTCACGATGCTTACAGCGCCCAGTTTTGCTGTTGCCTTCATCAGTCCAACGATGGCCTCAGTTTTAAACATTCTTCCAAAGCCAGGAACCGGGTTTAACTTTGACATATCAAATTGCAGACGATCCCAAGACCAGTTGAACTGCGTTTGAAGAAGCGTCACGAACGTTCCGACAATTGCGGCAACTGCGAAGAGGGGCAACGTTAATTGTAAGATCTCTAACCAAACAGCAGAGATAAAGGGTATAAAATTTCGCTCGGTAATCCGGAAATCGACGATGAACTCAAAATTGCGTATTAGCACAGAGCGCATTGTGTTGAACTGCTGCGGAGCAAACCAGCCAAAGAAAGCTACCGTTGCAGCAAGGGCTGCCACTTGACTCAGTTCCTGGGAGTTTGCAACTTGCCCTTTTTCACGAAAGTCGTCCCGCCGCTCCGGGGTGGCTTCTTCCGTCTTGTCTTCCTGATCTTGGTCCTGCCCTGCCATGCTGGAACCCCTCCTTAATGAACAAGGGCAGCGAGTGCCGAGATGAGGTGAGTTTGACTGTCAGCAAAGTGACCGCGAAGCCATCCGGGTAACATAGGAAGCATCGCCATGTAAATAAATAGACCTGTAAAGAAGTTGATGGGGAAACTCATAACAAAAACGTTCGCCTGTGGAACCGCCCTGGAAATTAGTCCAAGTGCTGCCGTTGAAAAAAGAAGTCCCACTAATGTAGGTGCGGCTAACTGCAGGGCAGTCACAAAAATTCCTGCTGTAGTATGCACCAAAATATTATTGAGAGAAGCCGACGGCCAAGCGAAACCCAGAGGTATTAAACGAAACGAATCCATAATCGACGTCAGATAGACATGATGCATATTCAAACTAAAGAAAACTAAAACAATAAGAATCCTATGCAAGGCACTGAATCCGTTCGTTGACTCGTGGCTATCTGGTAAAAAAATGTTGGACGTATTGAAGCCCATTTGAATGCCAACGACATTGGCCGCCATGACAATACCGTCAAAAGCGAGCTTTGCAGAATAGCCGAGGACCATGCCAATCAGCATTTCTTTCATGATGAGCATCGATAGCGGTAGAATGCCTGACATCGCTTCGTGCATTCCGACGTTATAACTAGGAGGAAGAACAGGATAGATGCCAACGGCGAGTGCTGCGGAAAGCATAATGCGGACTCGTACCGGAACAGAGTTTTCGCCAAATAACGGTAGTAAGCTAACAATGCCTGTGATCCGCAAGAAAACAGCAGCAGCCGTGAGGATTTGATCCGTATGAATCGGGAACATCTCCTGGCCTCCGAGGGTTAGCGAGTCACGTTAGGAATATAGTTGAAGATATTAATTGTAAAATGAATGAACGTTTCTAAAATCCATGGTCCACAAATTGCGAGGGCTGCAGTCATCGCAATGATCTTTGGGATAAAAGATAATGTCTGCTCGTTTACTTGCGTTGCCGCCTGAAGAACGGAGACGATTAATCCCGTAATTAGAATGGCCAGAAGTGCCGGCGCTGATATAAGTGTTGAAATCCAGATGGCTTTCAATCCTAAATCGATAACGGTTTGTTCGGTCATAACGTCTCCCTCGACTACCTTTAAGAGTAGGTATGAAAGCTTTTCACTAGAGCGCCCACAATCAATGCCCAGCCGTCCACCAGGACAAAGAGCACGAGTTTAAATGGTAGTGATACGACCGTCGGTGGCAACATCATCATACCCATGGCCATAAGTACTGCGGAGACCACCATGTCGATGACAAGGAAAGGAATGTAAATAAGAAATCCGATTTGAAAGGCAGTCTTGAGTTCGCTGATCATAAAAGAAGGAATCAGGACTGTCAGAGGGATGTCATCTTGTTTCTTAGGTTTTTCAAGCTTGGCCATGTTCATAAAAAGCGCCAAATCCGCTTCGCGTGTTTCAGCTAGCATAAACTTACGAACAGGTTTAGCGATTTCTGTGAGGGCTTGGTCCTGTGTGATTGCTTTCTGCATCAACGGTGTAATGACTCGATCATTGATGGGCTGCCAAACAGGCGCCATCGTAAACATCGTCAAAAAGAGCGATAAACCCAAGATGACCTGGTTTGGCGGCATCGTTGCCGAACCAATAGCTTGGCGCAAGAAGCTAAGAACAACCAGGATTCTTGTGAATGAAGTCATCATCAGAAGGATGGCTGGTGCAACGGATAAAATCGTCAGAATCGAAACAATTTTTAGTGCAGGTACAACGGCAGTGGGATCATCTGTTTCTGAAAGATTAATATTAAGTGCCGGCATCCCAGTATCGGCTTGCGCCATCGACGCAAAAATCGTCGCAAAGATTGGCAGGAGCGCAACGACGAGTGCCATAATTTTTAGGCTTTTGGATACTGGTCGCTTCATACTATGCTCCTGGTGATCGACAGTCTTTTCTTCAAAATCTAAAACCATTAAGGCGAAGGTGGTAAGTTTCTGAGACGGTAGCGAATGAGTTTTGTGATGTAATCAAATTGTTTATCTGCTTGAACTCGTTCGCTCTTTACGCCTTTAGCTCTTAGATCCGCGATACCGTCGTCACCGACCGCGTAGTTGACGCGGGACGTAGTAGGCTGGGGACGTGCGGGGGCATGCGTTTGATCAGGGCCAATCGATTTTGGTCTCGGTGATGCAGGACGCGAAGTCATGGTCACATTTGTCTCTGCTTGACGTTGTGGTCTTGCTGCGGCTGCGACCGGAGCTTTCATTTTAACTTCTGCATTTGGATTTGCATTGAGTAAATGTGTACTGAAAGACTGAGACTGCTTCGGCGCATTGGTTTCAACATTTGTCAAAAATGTGATGTTGTCTTGAGACACGCCGATTAGAATCTGCTGACTGCCTACTTGAACCAGAGCGAGTTTTTGTCTCGCAGAGAGACTAATATTGCTTAAAATCTTCATTGCAGCCGGTTCGATGATCGGACTTCCCTTGAAGGATTTCCCGCTTTTTCGGCGGCGATTCTTTAAGAAGTGAGCGCCCATCAGCATCACCAGCATTGCAGCACAGAAAATTGCTGCGGTTACCAGTTTACCTTTTAGATCAAGCCCTTCCTCGACCGATATGGGAGCAGCTTCCGCATTGACCGCAGGTTTCACTTCGGCACTTGCTTGCACTTCTGCAGGCGCCGCTTGTTCTGTTTTTAAAGTCGTTGCAATATCAGTTGCTGGGTTTTTTTCTTTTGCCACCGGTTGAATAAGTTGTTCAAGTTTCTTGTGATCAATAGTCACAACAATGCGTTCACCTAAGAGTTCAGCGGTTGTTGCAAGCTTAGCTTTAGAAGCGTCCTGATTGATAAACAATCGTAGTGCTCCGTCCTCATTTCCCACTTGAAAGGTTGCGATCTTCTTTAAAAATGGCCCATTGCCATCAAGAAATTCACCTGAGTTAGGGATAGCGATGGCTGGCAGCTTGATTTGTAAAAAAGTTCCATGGTCTTCAATCGAAAGCTCTTTCCAGCTGGGCTGGCGGTTCAATTTAGCTGTAATGATCGTGAGATCATTTTCGACTTCAGTTTCAATCTTCCCGAGCGAAAGAGCGGTTTTGTCTTCGCGTGTTGATTTTTTCTCCGTCGCATTCTTGGCCGTCGAAGCGGAAGCTGATTCTAGTTCCTGAAGTGGTGCCTGAGGTCCTTTTGGAAAGCCAGCTGCCGATAGTGGTGCAGTGTGGGCAAGCGCCACAAATGCAGACAAGGACGAGGCTAAAGACATGGACCGATAGAGAATATTCTTATTCATTTGGTATTTACCCTTATAAGCTGATACATCACACTCGACGAGTCACGATCAGGATGCGTCTTTATTAGCGGCACCGAAATCACCAAGACCAAATTGACTTACGACGTCGGTAAGACGAACGCCGAATTTTTCGTTGACTACGACAACCTCGCCCATTGCTACGAGCTTGTCGTTGATCAGGATTTCCATAGGCTCCCCGGCAATCTTGTCGAGCTCGATGACCGAACCTTGACCGAGTTGAAGGAGATCGTTCACGAGCATTTTTGTTCGTCCTAGCTCAACACTGACCTTGAGTGGAACGTCGAGAATCATTTTTAACTTTGAAAAGTCTGTTCGGGTGACGCGACCTTCCATGTCAGCGCCAGCACGCGAAGAATTATCTTCTGCCTTCTGGCCGTCACTTCCCGCACCACCTGCTTCCGCAAGCGCTTCATCAAACTCTGAGCCTAATCCAAAGTCCTCCGGACTCAGTCCGCCGCCATCCATCGCCATGATATGCCTCCTTGAATTTATTAAGCTACGAAGTCTGTGATTTTAATGGCACGATTGCCTTTAGATAACCCTGGTACGCCCTTAAACTTCGGCACACCTTCAACTTGCACATCGAGTGGTAATGTTGCATCAGTGCTCAACTGGATAATATCGCCGGGTTCTAGCTCGATAAGATCACGTACCGTGATATCTGCACTGCCGAGTCGTACAAGCAGATTTGCAGTGGTTTGCATGATCTGCTCTTTGATTCGGTTGATCCAAATAAAGTCGACTTCAAGCTGCTCGCTTTGAAATCCAACGGAAAGCTTGGACTTAATCGGCTCAAGTGTTGCATAAGGAATGACGATCTTAATGGTGCCGGCGACCTTCTCAAGCTCAACGTCAAAGGTAGTGGCAATGACCACGTCCGATGGTGGAACAACCGCAACGAACTGCGGGTTAATTTCAGTTCGGCTATACCCGACTTTCAAAGGATAGACGGGCTCCCAAGCTTTCTCGAGGTCATCGATTGCTGATAGAACAACACGCCTAGCAATTTTAATTTCAATTTGAGTAAAATCTTTACCTTCGATTTTCGTGTAAGGAACGTCGTTACCGCCAAAAAAGCTATCGACAAGTGCATAAAGCAACTTAGATTCAATCACCATAACTGCGGCGCCCCGTAGTGGGTCAAGACGTAGGATATTAAGGCAGGAAGGCAGTGGTAAGGAGTTCATAAATTCGGAGAACTTAAGTGGGCCAGTAGAGTTCACCGAAATATTGGCCATTTTTCTAAGTGAATTGGACAGGGTCATTCGAAAAAGGCGAATGAAACGGTCGTGAATAATATCCAGTGTTGGCATTCTGCCGCGAATAATTCGGTCTTGGTTTGCTAAGTCATACTGAACAACACCAGCCCCTTGTGGTGCTCCGCCCTCGCCAGAAGGTGAATCCATGCGGTTATCAGAAACCGCAGAAAGCAACGCATCGACTTCATTTTGTGAGAGTACCTGATTCATTCAACCCTCGATGGTAATAGGTGCAATATCATTCCGTAAACCCTCGGATGAGGATCGATTATTCGATCAAGATGTCCGTGATAAAAACGTTATCGATTTTTTTATCCAAGTATTGATTGAGCTTATTGCGTATCTCGAGCCTCAATTGATCTTTTCCATCTGGGCTTAAAAGATGCTCTCGTGTTTTACGGCTCACGACTGAAACGATCGCATCACGTAACTGAGGCTCTCTTCTCGCGAGTTCAATCTTTTGCTCTTCGCCGCCCTTATATTCGAGTCCGATTGTGACCCTGACATACCGATTCTCGAGGGGGTTACCTAGGTTTAAGTGAAACGGCTTGAATTCGTAAATAAGGCCGAAATCACCTTTGTATTCAGGCGGAGCATCTTTATCTGGTTTTTTTGCTTCGCCGTGCTCGCCACCACCACCATGTTCACCGCCGCCACCGTGTTCATCTTTTTTTGCTTCACCGTGCTCGTCTTTTTTTGCTTCGCCGTGTTCATCTTTTTTCGCTTCACCGTGCTCGTCTTTTTTTGCTTCGCCATGGCCACCACCATGCTCGTCTTTTTTTGCTTCACCATGCTCGTCCTTTTTTACTTCACCGTGTGCGCTGCCCTCAGCTCCGCCCTCACCGTCCTCTGGATGTTCGCCTTCGGAAGTAGCGTGCTCGCCGCTATCTGCTTTCTTGTCACCTTTTCCCAGTAAAAGAAACGCAGCCGCAGCTCCGCCGCCGACTACGATTAAGCCAATACCAGCAAATAGAATAAGCTTCTTCTTCTTGCCCTTCGCGGCTTCTTCTTCCGGTGTCGCCGGTGCTTTGGCTTCTTCCGGTTTTTTTTCTTCTTTGGACATGACTGAGGTCCCCTCACAATATGCAAACGACCAAAACCCACTGGGTCAAGGGGATCTCTTCAAAAGATGTGCCATTTCTAGCGAGGAACATTTTGCCCATTTGCCGCAGCAGTACTTATGGGCGAAGTTTCTTTGTTTCGTGTCGCTATTTAGATCAATTTATTGTTTTGCCAATCTTGCCGATGCGTCCTATCCTTGACGGTGATCGTCAAATATTTGGATCGGATCTCGTCAATAGATTGACGGATATGGATGAAAAATTCCGGCAGTTGGAGTCAAACAATGCTCATGAGATTTCTATTTCGGTTTTTATGTGTCACGTTGAACCTCTTTTTTTGCTCACAAATCATTTCGGCGGCCGAAGAAAACGAGCGAGAGATAAGGAACACCCAATTATCTTACGACCTCGATGCTGCTTTGCTTTTTAGCGACAGCTTAAAAGGAGTTCCCCGCGCTGGAATGCTGACCCCCGCCGATAGCTCCACTCAGCTTGCGGATTCACCTCAGGATGAGAAAGGCTACCGGACTCTTGGTATTCGTCACGTTAAGCTTGGGCTTGAATGGTTGACACCACGACGGTTTAAAGCGTTCGTACTTATTCGCCCTGATGCTATGGGCAGCCAGGGAACAATTCGCCGCGAAGTCGATACAAGGTCTGGCACCACAGCGACGCCGGCAAACGACATTAATTTTTTAGATCTCTACGAATTTACAGTGATGAGATCTGGGGTGAATGCCTCGGTGGGTGTACGAGACAAGCTCGTTCCTGACTGGAAAGCCTACACTGACGTTCTCGAATTTGGGCTCGAGCCAAGGGATCCACGTAAATCCTTTGGTGCCTTTTTAGATCTGCCCGGATTGTTGAAAACAAGCGACGAAAGTGCCCTGCGCGTGCAAATTGCTTTGGTGGGATCGTCAAACGAAAGACACAATGGCCGCTCAGTGAACCCTGAGACCGGTGATACTGCGCCGTCGCGTTCAAGCCCATATTGGGGAGGGGTTGTATCGTCATCGTTTCAAACAAATGCGAGTCTTGACTTGGGCGGCGGGGTAGCCATAAGTGAGGCGCCTGTTGCCGACGGCAAAGTGACAAGGTCTTTCTATGAAGTCGGTGTGGTCAGAAAACTGGGTGTTGGTCAACAGATGGTTAAAGTGGGAATGGATGTGAGACAGGCCCGTGATGTCTTCAAAGTGCAAACGGCAACCTATTCCGACCTCCAAGGGACTGCCGCAGCTGTGACTGCGGCAATAGACGTATCTCGGACCGATGCCGTTCTTACTGCCATTCGTGTCGGTACTGGTTCTCATCAACCACCCACCGACACTTCGAAATCATTGCCTGGCCGGGGTTTACAGGCGGAAATGGGCTACCGTTCGTGGCTAGATGATGGAATGGAGGCCACGTTTTTAGTGACGAGGGAATGGCGTCGTGATCAAGAGGAAAATGGTAATCAGGGTGGAGGATTTGGCATGGATCCCGACCGCCGTGCAGTTTTAAGTCGATTTGCGTTGCAGATTGCGTATCGGACAGGCGGAAGTCCTTGAACGCGACAAACACTCTCTCAGTTCCAGTATGGTGTGAAGATCGAGGTAACGGGATTTTTCGGTTAAAGCTTGCCGTGCAACCAGGCGCTAAACATACGGATGTAGTAGGCATTCACGACGCTTGTCTGAAAATTAAAATTTCAGCTCCACCGGTAGACGGCGCTGCG
>CAZUYQ010000053.1:0-13707 GCA_964624705.1 uncultured Polynucleobacter sp. | reverse complement strand
CAGGTGGTGCTTATTTCTGGAGCAACTTCGCGCCGCAAGATCGTTGAGGTTCAAGGGGTGAGCCTAGAAATTGTGCAAAATCAGCTCTCGCCTTTGTCCTAAAGCGACGATGCGATCCCTGTAACCCAGACAGGGCTTTATAAATAAATGTTGGTGCAAGACTCAGAAAAGACAGTAGTCTTTTATTCCTAAGGTCTGTTATATTATGTGTTCTACCTAAGAATAATTCCAAGGATCAAGACATGAAATTGAATCTTGTTTGGCTGTTTATCGCATCACTTGGCATGGTCTCCTGCATGGACCAATACAATCCACTGCCTTATTGGAAACAATTTAAAACGGAACGTGAAATCACGAGTAAGAAACATCCGAAGCTAACGGACAAAGGCGAACTTCCTGCTAAGGAAGAAGCGACAGGGCCACAAGATCCTGCATCTGCTAAATTCGCATCCCTGTGTGCGAGCTGTCACGGCACCCAAGGTATGGCAGACGGCGCAGCTGCTGCTGCGATGAATCCAAAACCAAGAAACTTCCACGATAAAGCTTGGCAGGCGAAAGTCACCGACGAGCATATTGCTGGCGTTATCAAAAATGGTGGAGCATCCGCCGGTTTATCTGCAACAATGCCGCCTTGGGGCGGTGTTTTGTCTGATGATGAAGTAAAAGGAATTGTTGCAAAGATCCGTGACTGGGGCAAATAAGATTTTTTGCTCGCAGCCGTTACTTTAAATCAAGCGTGGCGATAAGTTTTGAAATTTCGCTAAGAGCATCAGGTTTTTTTAGCACCGCGACGGCCCCCATAGCCTTAGCGATGCCCTCATTTACATCCGTAAAACCAGTGATGAGAATGACCGGCAATTTAGGAAAAGATAATTTTATATTTTGAAGTAACTTGAATCCGTCACCTTTTGGCATGCGGATGTCACTGATCACGAGATGATACTTATTTCTTAAAATAAGTTCGAACGCGGCGTCACCTCCACTTGCACATTCACATTCGTAACCGTTTGAATTTAAGTCGAATGCTATAAGTTCGGCGAGCTCGACCTCGTCATCAACAATTAGAATTTTGAGGGGATTTGCATTCATTATTAGGCTACCTGTGGGAAGTTTTTAATATTGGTCGGGATCTCTACCACAAAACAGGTGTTCGTTCTTGCAGTATCGAGAGATAGCTTACCTTTTTGCTGCTCAATTAAAGCGCGGGAAATAGATAGCCCTAGCCCAGTTCCCTTGCCGACCTCTTTGGTCGTGAAGAAAGGTTGCATGATTTTATCTCGAATGTGATTGGGAACTCCCGGGCCTGAGTCGATGATAAGGATACGAAACGTGTTCGGTGTTTGTTCAAACTCGATGCGAATCCAGCGGACTGGTTGTGACTCTATGGCATCAAAAGCGTTATTCAGAAGGTTTAAAAGAACTTGAGTCATCTGTGTTTCGCGGCAAGGAATCACGACCTTATCGTCTACTTCCGCGATCTGTAGTTCGATACCCACACTTTTGAATCGTTCTCTGCAAAGTGAGAGGGTATCTTCCATAATTTTATTAAGTGGTACTTTCACCAGAGGGTCGTTATTGCCATTCCGTGCAATATTTTGCAGGCTTCGTACGATTTTAGAAATACGATCGACAACTGTAACGATGCGTTCGGAAGTTGCTTGTACAATATCGGGAGTTATTTTTTGCTTCTCAGTTAGAATTAGCAGTTTTCCAGCAAGCCCTTGGATGATCGCTAGCGGATTATTGATTTCGTGAGCTACTCCCCCCGCCATCTCGCCGAGTGCGGAAAGTTTAGCAGAGTGAGTAAGAGCTTCTTGTTGAGCCGTAATAAGAGCGTTTGCCTCTTTGATCTCGGTGATGTCTTGCGATATGCCTAAAAGATACTGGGGTGTGCCGTCTGTATCGCGGATCGGAATTTTAAGCGTATGGAGATATCTGCGCCCCAAGTGAGTATCAAGGGGTTCTTCTGGGATATCAAGAATCTCTTCGCCCGCTAGGACGTCGCGGTCTTTTTGAATAAAAAATTCGGCCTGTTCCTTTGGGAAAAAATCATAATCATTTTTTCCAAGAAGATCGCTATTCTTGACCCCCAGTAATTTCTCTCCAGCGTGATTGAAGCGAATAAACCGCAGATCTTTCGCTTCTTTTACGAACACCATATGAGGGATATTGCGAATAATAGTCTCTAAGAAAGAAGTATTGGCTTCGAGGGTTTTCTTCCGCTGCGATGATTCTGTCACATCTTGAAATGTTCCAAAAATTAGATCGCCATGTTCTGTTTGAATCTTTTGCCCTTTTGATAAAACAAAAATTTCCCTGCCCCTTGCTGTAACAAAGGGTAATTCGAGCGCATAGCTCTTACCGGTATTAATGAGAGAAGCAAATGCTGCATTGATCATTGCCTGTGCTTCCGGAGGATAAAAACCAATTGCAGAATCGAGGTGAATCGGTGTGCCAACAGCGAGCTCATGAATATGATAGGTTTGCTCGCTCCACCATATTTTTTTAGTAGAAGGATCAAAGGTCCAGGATCCGAGTTGAGCCATCGAGGCTGCGATAGAATCCGCATTCGGAATAGGACATGCAGATGCAGGTGCGCTTTTAAGAGTTTTCTTGAGCGCTTTTTCTGCTGGTTTTTTTGTACGCCTAGTATTCGTCATATAAGCTCATTCTGCCTTAGTCGATATCCGCGTATCGGAGGATCTAGCATAAACTTGAGTAGAACTACTTAATTAATAGTACGGCCATCCCGACCTACACCCTGAACTCTTCGTCATAACGATAAGAGACTGAAATATTTATATATAAGTCTTCAATATTGGTGGTTTATTTCGAGTCTAAGCGCCAAAGATCAGCGTAGGTCTCACGCCTGCGAATCAGACGAGAACTGTTTCGTGAAACCGCTACCTCTGGGGGGCGCGGGCGCATATTGTAATTTGATGCCATTGAGTAGCCGTACGCACCGGCATGCGTCAGTACTAAGAGCTCGCCGTCTTGAGGAGGTTCCATGACACGGTTAAAGGCAAAAAAATCACCTGTCTCGCAAACGGGTCCAACAACATCGAGCTTTATTTCATGGGGGGGATTTTGTTTTTTAAACACCGGAACAATATGATGATAGGCCTCGTAGAGTGAGGGTCGTACCAAGTCATTCATGGCGGCATCGACCAAAACAAACGTCTTATCGCCAGTTTTTTTCACTTCAATCACACGGGTGACGAGCACGCCGGCTTCGGCCACAAGGCAGCGTCCAGGCTCAATCAGTAGGCGTGCAGGATCACCATACATTGCTTCTTTTAACATGGTTCCATACTGTTTCATCGTCGGCGCAAGGACAGCATGCTTAGGTTCGTAAGCAACCCCAAGTCCTCCGCCAAGATCGATATGAGAAATTTTGTGTCCCTGGCCTCTCAAGCTATCTGCGAATGCACGCACAAGTTTTGCGGCATCAGCCATCGGATGCAGATCGAGAATTTGGCTGCCGATATGACAAGACACTCCAGTGAGTTCAATATTTTGATGGCCCAAAATACTTTTGGCTGCAGCAAAAGCTGCGCTTGTTTCCATCCCAAATTTAGTGGCGTGCAGCCCCGTTGAAATCTTAGGATGAGTCTTTGCATCGATATCTGGATTGATGCGGATGCTTATCTGAACTTTGGTGTTGAGTCCTTTTGCGGCCGCAATAATTCTTGGAATTTCTCCCGGCGACTCGACATTGAAGGATAGAATCCTTTCGTGCACCCCAAAAGCGATCTCTTCATTTGTTTTGGCAACGCCCGAAAAAACAATTTGATTTGCTGGAATTCCAGACCTGCGAGCCAGGGCAAGCTCGCCGCCCGAGACTACGTCGGCACCAACACCTAAGGCAGCGAATTCTTTTAAAATGAAGGGTGAGCAGTTAGCTTTCACCGCATAACAAATAAGATGATCGATATCGGCCAAGCTTGCTTTTAATTCGCTAGCTCGAAGCTTGATGTGATCGAAGTCGTAAACATATAAAGGTGTACCGTGCTTAGCCGCAAGCTCATCTAAAGCCGCCTCGCCAAGAAAGCCTCGGCCTGCCCGCCACGTTAAAGATGGAACATGCGAGAAAGTGGTCACGCTTTTGTTTCCGGTGGCTTCTCTTGTGGATCCCAAATACTGGTAGCGTTTGGTTCTCGTCCCTGCGGCGGCGGAACTATGGCCGGGGGAAGGGGCGTCTCGTGACCGAGTAACTGCGGTGTATGACGGATGTCGTTGCCAATTTTATGAAGCTCGTCTGTCGCTTTTTGGGCAATTTGGGAACCTTGGCCGGCGAGATCTGTGAGACGTTTGATTTCAGCTAATCTCAACTCTTCTTCGGCCTGTCGCACGACGTTATCGAAAACACCCCGAAATTCATTGGAAGTGCGCCGCAATTGGACATAAGCGCGGCCCAGTTGCTTGATAACGTCGGGAAGACGTTCAGGGCCGAGCAGAACAAGAGCTGCTACCGCGATGACGACAAGTTCGAGAAGGCCTATGCCCATGGCACGACGCTCCGTTAAATGATTTAAGACAAAACCAGGCTTGGAGGTTTCAACCCCCAAGAATCTATGGCAGACTTGGAGTCTAGCCTCAAACGGAGAGAGCGACAATGATTATCGTGACTGGTGGAGCGGGCTTTATTGGCTCTGCATTAATTTGGAAGCTGAATGAAAAAAAGATCGAAGACATTTTAGTCGTCGATGAAATGGGTGACGGGCCAAAGTGGAAGAATTTGGTGAAGCGTCGCATTCGAGACATTATGCACAAGGATGACTTCCTAAGCTGGCTCGAAAAATTACCTAAAAATCACGGAATTGATGCGATCTTTCATATGGGAGCCTGTTCGGCAACTACTGAGAAAGATATGGATTTTTTGGTCGAGAATAATTTTCATTATTCCCAGCGCCTTTGGGAGTTTTGCACGAAGCAGAAGATTCCTTTTATTTATGCGTCATCGGCTGCGACCTATGGATCATTGGAATCAGGCTTTAGCGATGACCCCAAAAAAAGCGTCGATCTTAGGGCTATCAATCCCTACGGCTATAGTAAGCAACTCTTTGATATGTGGGTTTTAAAGCAGAAAACTCAGCCACCCTTCTGGTCAGGCCTTAAGTTTTTTAATGTGTATGGACCTCAAGAATATCATAAAGGCGGCCAGGCAAGCGTGGTGTTCCATGCGTTTCCTCAGGTAAGAGACAAAGGCGTTCTAAAATTATTTAAGAGCTACCGCGATGATATCAAGCACGGAGAACAACGCCGAGATTTTGTTTATGTTAAAGATGTCATTGATGTCATGTTTCATCTTTATCAGGTCAGACGTATCGCCGTGAGTGGGATTTATAATTTAGGTTCTGGGAAGGCACGTTCTTTTGTCGACCTGGGGCGCGCGGTCTTTAGAGCCCTGGGCCAAAAGAAAGAAAAATTTGAATGGATCGAGATGCCGGACCAATTGAAAGGGCAGTATCAGTACTTCACCGAAGCGGATCTGGATCTTTTACGCAAAAAAACTGGCTATAAAGCAAAAATGACCACCCTCGAAGAAGGTGTTCTCGACTACGTACAAAATTATTTGACGAAGGAAGACCCCTATCTTTGATCGTTGTTTAAGTTCAGTGGTTGGTGGGGCCCGCTTCTATTTTTTTGTAGCGGTTGTTCTGATTTTGTCGCCGCAACTAAGTTATGCCCTTGAAAATACGGTAAGTGAAAGTCAAGGCTGCAGAGTCGAGGCCTATCATTTATATGGTCTTAAGCGGACTGAAGAGTCCTGGTTCGTAGCTTACCTTGATTTAAAACTTCCAAGATTACTTGGTGAAGCCGACGAGCAAGAAATTCGCGAACACATTATGACCGCCGATATTTTCTCGAATGCCGAAGTACATCTTCTTCGTATCAACCGCGAGCTCTGTGAGTTAAATATTAAAGTCGTCGAAAAATGGACGACTATTCCGGTCATCCGCGGTGCATACGGTGGGGGCACTCCCCTACTCGTTGTCGGCGGTTACGAAACCAATGCCATGGGTAAGCTCTATGCTGTCGGTGGTGAAGTTCGTAAGTACGGAACCATGGCTCCTGGTTTCTTTCTATTCGCAAAATCACCGCGGGCGTGGAACGGCCGAGGTAGTGTTGGCGGAGAGCTTTGGTTGGACCGCAGACGGCGGGCTTTTTTTGATGACTCAGGAAAAGTATATGGATATGCCGACAGCGAGGCGTGGACCTTTAAATATCAGATCCTTTATCCCTTAAGTGACCGTGCGCCTGGCAGCGGTGTTTGGCAAGCAGGTATGCATCTAGAGCTAGTGAGCGAGAATGCAACCACTTTCACCGATAAAGATAGTATCCCTAGTGATGTCCTAAAACCCCAGGATCTGAGTGTTCCTGACGCAATTCGCTCGTCCGCGGTTGTCATGCCCATGGTGGCGTTTGATAAACTAGTCGTAGACGGTCTAGACATGAATGGCGTGCGAAGTTCAATCCGGGCTGGAGGACAAGTGGCCCAACAAAAGTTTTCATCTGCCGCCGAAGCAGAAATTTTCTGGTATCAACGTTTGCCGGCAAAAATAAATTTGGCGGCTCATGGCTTTGCTGGCTCGCAAGGCAGCGACTCACTTAGAAATCTTTATTTTCTTGGTGGATTTGATTCAATCCGAGGGCTTCCTGATGGCGTGCATTACGGAAAAAATATGGTTTACGGCAATGCAGAATTAAGATGGTTGGGTTTTGAATCTAAATTCTTACATCTGCAGTCTGCAGTCTTTGCAGATCACGGCAGTGCGTTTTCAAAACGAGAGGATGGTTACAATAACCGCGAAACCTCAATAGGGTTTGGTGCTAGGATTGCCGTGCCGCAGGTTTACCGACTTCTTGTGAGAATTGATTACGGGTGGTCCGTAGGGCATACCAAAAGCCAGGGTCTTTCGATTGGGTTGGGGCAGTTTTTTCAGCCTTATAAGCTTTTTTTCTAAACAAATGGGCGCTGTCATTGGAATGAGCCTGTTTTTTATATTCGGAAAAAAACGCGTGATCGACGTTTGAAATGATTCGAGCAAGCCACTGAAGTCACGCAGGCATGCCTGCGCCGCTTATCAGTCAGAAGAATACTTTCCCACCTGCGATCCACGAAAAAAGTCGTCTTTCCTCAAATAAGACGGCACTCCCCTCTTGCCAGTTGACATATAAATCAAGATTTTCCTGGGCATGGAACACATAACGTAGATTAGCTTCATAATCATTTACAACAGCAGAGATTCCTTTGTTGAGGTCGCTCGTGCTTTGCAGATATAGAGATAAATTATGATTGGAACTCATCCGAATAATAGCACCAGCCTGCACGGCTGGTCCAAAGCGAGAGAGTTCTAGTTTTTCTAGATTCATATCCACTAACGCTTGCAGCATGACATAAGAGATAACCGGTAGTGAAAAAACAGAAACATCAAGAGCAAAACCACCTCCACCACTCAGTGACATGGCGCGGCAGTAGTTGCATCTGAGAAGTGTGTCGTAGCCTGCATGAATAGACCAAGAAAACTTTGCATCTAAGGAATCATATGGATTTAGGGATAAGATATCTGCGAGCGTAAATTTTGCGAGATAGAATTTTTTTCTTGAGGGGTCGTACTCAAGTTCTCCCTCCAGATAATTGATTTGAAGATGGTCTTCATAGCCGGCACTTTTCTCTGATAAATTGTGATATCCCCCGCCTAGAGATAAACCATAGCGCGGTAGCTCGGTCGATCGACGTCTCGCAAAGATTTCGAGACGCCTTGGCTTATGCCCGATATCTGGCCTGTTATCGGCGGTGATAGAATCTTCGATCTTTGCACCGACTCCTAATTTTGCTCGTGCCACAAGTACGCTTCTGAGCAAGCTATGCTCTGCGGGCTTCAGGCCGATGTCAGGACTTTGTTGAATATAGGTTAGGTATGTTGCCAGTGCTCCTAGAGTCCGGGGATCAGTTCTAGTAGTAGGCAGCAGCTCTTTCCTCTTCAACGTTTCTTTAAAATCGTTTTTCTGATCTGGAGATAGAGCCGCTAACTCAGCTTGATATCGTCTGCGGGCCGCAGGGCGAAAGTTCACATCTTTAATGGCATCGGGGGTTTCACTAAGGATACGTACAGTATCCGCAGGCAATGCAATGATCGAGGCCGTAGTCGTGAGGGACCAATCGAGTTTTGCGGCTTCGAGTAACGCTAAAATTTCAAACGAGCAGTTTTCTTTTGCAAAGTAATAATCGATCTGGGCACTGCCAAATAATTCCCAGAGATTGGCAATCAACCAACTTGTTTCGTTGGCAGTGAAATTAAGTTCGTACTCCCAAAGGTCTCGGTTTTCCATCGAGGCATATTCGGTAATTTTCATATAATAAGGCGAGACCGAAAAAACACCGGGATAGCCGCCAAACAGGGCCTTCCAAGCATAGAACACACCCTTCGAATCATCGGCAGGGACGGCTGCAGAAAACCCTACCCCGTAATCAAATAAGGCAGCGCCGCTCGTAGTATTTTCTTGCCTATGGTTTAGTTTTAGAAAGGTGTGACCAAACATCGAGGCAGGGTTATTGGCGTAGGCAGTTGTGAAAATAAGCGTTACTGAGACAGGATCGATTGCATTTCGCCAGTTATCGTAATCTGGGCAATCGACCTTTGGAACGTTGAGCTTCAGTGATTCGCGAATAAAACGAGCACGCGCAGGGAACGCACATCCGGCGGGTTGCGTGATCCCAGCGTGGTGAAGAGCTTTATTCTGTAGAGCCTGAATGGTTGACTTTAATTCGAGCTCTGGACTGGTCTTGCCATCTGGCGAAATAAAAAACTCTGGGTTATCAACCCTGCTCTCGTACCCATCAAATCTACGCTCATATTGTAGAAGACGCAGCCAACGAGGTTGGGTTGCGCCTTCTTTTATGAGATTCTGATCAATTGGGTTTAAGTCGGCCTCAAGCGCCAACGCCGCATGCGGCGCTAAGAGCAGCGTCGCTGCCAATAAGCTCATGGACGTTGCCAACGAGGTCAGCCGGTGAATCATTGGTCGGAACCACAGATTCGAAATTAGTTTGGATTTTTGTCGCAAATGCATCATAACTCTGCCAGTTACAACCCATGACGTATGCAAGGCCGCCGAGTGATTCTCCAGAACCGCGGGCGAGGTCTTGAATAAGTATAGGATAATTATTCTCCGCAAAGTGTACCGCTTTTTTATTGTTTTCAACAATGGAGTGCTTAGAGCAATTTGAAGTTCCAGAGGTCATGCCGAAGGTGCTAGAAAATGTGACATTTGTGGAAGATCGTAGAGATGACGATACCAATGTACTCTCTTTAAAGACATACCATCCAGCACCGCATCCCGAGCTCCCATCGGCAGCGAGGACTTGTGAAGAAGTCATCAAACCTAAAAAAGCAAAAATCGATAGAATGCGCATGATGGAAAACTCCTTGCGAGATATGAAAAATTCTGTTGATTCTCTGGATTGCTTGACTCTGATTATATCACGGCGAAACTAGATTCATTTCTGGGGTCTTTTTGCCTAGCTTTGGTGTCAGACAAATGATTGATTATTTTAAAAAAATGGTTTGAAGAATGCCTTCGCCGCAACGGCTATTTATTCTCTTTCGATTCCGGTCAAGATCTCATGCTTATTCCTTATGACAGGTCCCAAGCGAATCCTTCTCTCCCGAAGCCGTGAGTGTGGAAAGATTTGCTTGTGTCCCTTCCATCTTAAAGATGAAAGTACTGCCATCTTTCACTGCTGGCTGAGAAGATCTGACGCTTAGAGTATATATCCCCTCGCCGCCTACTCCTGACCCCGAGGCAATCAGAGTGCTATGACCTTCTGAGGTAATGGTGGCGCGCCAGTTGAGATCTTGAGCAATCATGAGTATGGTATTCTTGCCATTACTGCTACAGACCCATTTCCCCGTAATACCGGACGCGGTCGTCGCAGAGCCGCTTGCGCCTGCTGACGCAACAGATTTACGTATTTTTAATTCGAAATCTTCATTTTGAATATGCACACTTGTTCCAGTTAATTCATAAGAGGCATCGATCACGGGCTTGTTGCCGCCAATGCGAGAAATGCTCGAATATTTCACGGTCAGAATAATGCTTTTGCCGCCAAACTCCTGCCAAACTCCCTTTGCGAGCGCACTGGTGTCATCGGTAAGCGAGATTGTAAAATTACCATCTTCTAGAAACTGAGCTTCTACCGGTCTCGACTCGCCTTCTGGTTTGCTTTCACCGTTGCGAGCTCGATAAAGTCCAGACCAGTTTCCGACAAAGGCTGCGGGGCCTGTCAGTGCAAGGTCGGCATTGCCAGAACCTTCGTCTTTTTCTTTTTTCTTACCGCAGCTGTCCAAAAAGATTGGCGCGATAGTAAGAAGCACTAGTAGAACTATTTTCATGGATTTCATATATGCTACTCCGGTGTTTTAACCAGTTTAACACATCTATGAATATTTTAGCGATGAAAGGAAAAAATTAAGAAAGGTAGCTGCATTGCTCTCTTCAGGCTACTTTGTCCCAAAGTTCTTAACTAGCAGCAAATTAAACGCGTTGCTTTTGAATGAACTCGTCGCTTCCCCGGTTTTAACACTACCGGAACCAATTCCGTAATGCGCACCTAAAAATAGATCTGGCATCACTTCAAATAAAAATCTTGGTCCAAATATCGTCTGAGAAACTGATGAAATGCTAGTCGACATGGAGGTGTCTTCATACTTTACCGTCGAAGATCCAGATAGCAGCATGATATCCATTGCAAAGAAAGCGCCGATACCAAACTTCTTAGCTGGATAGTAAATAAATGCAAAATCGGGGCGTAGGGTCATGAGTGTATACGCCACGGAGATTCCTGAAATTGCGGCCGAGATAGACGTGTAATGAATTCCACCGCCAAGAAGCCCAACGCCACTTTGCCCGGCTTTCAAGCGATAATGAGCGCCACCGCCAAAACCAATGCCTTGAAGAGTCAAACTTGAATCACCGGAATTCGAGGATGAAAAGCTATCTTGGCCAATCTCACCCCATGCATCGATTTTTGCAAATGACGATTCATTATTTCCATTTTCTGAGACAGTTTTGGAGCGATGTCGTGATGACACGCTGCCTTTGTTAGACTTGTTTGCAGCAAATACTTGATTGCTCAATGTTAACATTAATAAACTCATTATCACACGAGCCACTCTGCGTTCCCCTCTTTAACTGGTTTTTCGAAACAAATACAATTTGAGCGCCCTTCATATGTACCATAATTTTCTCGAACCACGTAGCCGTGGCGTAAGTAAAATTTTACCGCCAGCTGATTTTCTGTACCGGTGCCGATCCAAATCCATTGGTATCCGAAGTTGACTGCGTGTATTTCCAAAGCGCTCAAAATTTTAGAGCCCACCTTTGCACCTTTGGCTCGGACGTACATGCGTTTAATCTCGCAAGTATTGTCGTCAACCGGTCTGAGAGCTCCGCATCCCAAGGGATTATTTTCCTCATCGTAAGCGACCAAAAAAATCGCCCTCGGAGATTCAGCGTCTGGCATTACTGGCGAATTGTTACGCTGGAGGCCTGTTTTTTTTGTAAAATCTTCGGCTAGTTCGTCTAAAAGAAGGAGCGCATCTTTCGAATCAGGATTCGTTGGAATTATTCTCATAATACCTCTTAAGGTATGAACCTTGGGTCCTGTAAATCAGTGCGCTGCCTCTGCTCCACGTCCAGCACTCGCTCCAGGAATCGCCTGCGGCTTGATATCTTTAAAGGCCTTCTTAAGATGGACTGGAAGATCTTTTTTCATATCTACGCCTACAACAGTCGATACGCCGCCCTCTTGCATGGTGACGCCGTAGAGTGTGTCTAATACTTCCATCGTTCGACGGTTGTGAGTAATAACCACAAACTGAAACTGCGACGATAGTGCCTCGAGGACCCGGTTATAGCGGCCGACGTTTGCTTCATCGAGTGGTGCGTCCACTTCATCAAGGAAGCAGAATGGGGTTGGTTTGGTTTTGAGCAGAGCAAAGATGAGCGAGATCGCTGTCAGCGCTTTTTCTCCGCCTGAACAAAGGGTCATACTCTTACGAGTTTTACCGGGAAGGCGAACCATAAGTTCTACGCCGCCCGCTAATGGATCTTCGGGATTGGTCAACTCAAGGGATGCCTCACCACCAGGGAAGAGAATCGCAAAGAGTTCGGCAAAGTTTTTATTGATGACTTCAAAGATCACCGAGAATTTATCTTTAGACGTCAATTCAATTTCAGCAATCGCAGTATTCAAGATCTCGATACTAGAATGAATTTCATCTCGTTGTGTGGTGATAAAGGACTTACGATTTGCAAGCTCTTCATACTCTCGCATCGCCATAAGATTAACAGGACCAATACCTTCAATCTTGCTGCGAAGATTATTGACGGTCTTACCGGCTTTATCGAGATTAAAGTCTTCATCACGAACAAACGGTGCTTCAGCAAGATCAACTTGGTACTTCTCGAGAGCTTGGGCGGCAAAGGATTCAATACCTAAGCGAATACGTTCGGCCTCAAGATTTTTATCGGCCAAGACTTTCTGAAGACGTTGCTGCGCTTCACGGCAATCTCTTAATCTGCCGTCAAGAACCTTGATTTCTTCGTGGATCGAGGCGTTGGCATCACGTTTTTCGTTGATCTGACCTTGAAGTTCTTCACGTTGAATGATGAGTCCTTCAATATCGCCCTGCGCACGCTCGTGGGCGAGCCTCGCATCTTCGATTTCGCCACGAAGTTTTGCCTGTTCTTCGTAACGTCCTGAAAGCTTGTTTTGAATCAGTTCTAGTTGCGCTTGCGAGAGTCTGCGGCTTTCACGAAGTTGCTGAGCCTTTGTTTCGGCCTTTGCTTTATCGAGTTGGCGCTGCTGATTCTGGCGCATGATTTCTTCGCGGCGCTCGTCGATAGTCGCATATTCTTCTCGAAGCTGCGAGGCTTCCGCTTCGACTTGTTCGCGTTCGCGGTCTAAACTCTGCCTTGATTCATAAAGGGCTTCGAGCTCCTGGGTCATGGTGACTGCTTGTTGTTCAAGCTCCGACAACTGACGTTTTACCTCGATAGACAGGTCTTTTTTATTGCTGGCCGTTTGACGAGCTAACTGCAGTTCTGCCATGACACCAAGAACTTCTTTGTTCTGACTTTGAAGTTTGGTATCAATTTCGCCGACAATTTGTCGGCATTCGTTGATTTTGAATTCGAGTTCGTCAATTTTAGCTTGGCTTGCGGCCAAAGTGCGTTCGAGATCTTTCAACTCGCCAGCAAGTTTTTCTTGTTCGGCTTTTCTAGAAAGAATGCCGCCAGTCGCGCTACCGGTAATAAGGAAATCATTAGC
The DNA here is from genome assembly GCA_964624705.1 of uncultured Polynucleobacter sp. Classification (GTDB taxonomy): domain Bacteria; phylum Bdellovibrionota_B; class Oligoflexia; order Oligoflexales; family RGVZ01; genus CAMDKS01. Next base: position 368 of record CAZUYQ010000053.1, on the reverse strand, counting down.
ACTATGAATTAAAAGACCGTTTGGTGTAAAGACAGTAGTGCCTTTCGGAATCTGGTTCATGGTCTTGGCATCGATTTGCAGAACTTGCAGTAAGAAGACGCGCTCCATTAAGGATTTGATGGTGGCGTCGGCTTTATTCAAGTTTAAAAACTGAGCCATCGACTCTGCGCCTTCGGCCTCTGCCCAGCGTTTAACGTCTTCGAGACTCGCTCCAGCTTTTTGATCAAAGATAGTAACCGGAATACCACCAACATTGTGGCGTTGACACATGCGTACCAAATCATTGACGTGATTCGCGTCAGTCATCACCAGACGTTCAGCCCAATTTTCAAAGGCTGAAAGAACTTTTTTGGGTAACTCCGAAGACT
>CAZUYQ010000052.1:31117-31470 GCA_964624705.1 uncultured Polynucleobacter sp. | reverse complement strand
TCGGCGCGGTCAGAGCCACTGCGTGCTGGCCTTTGTTTCAAACATAGCAACTGTATTCCGTGTCGCTTTTTGGGGACGAGATCACTTCATGCTCGTACAACTTAGATAGGCAGATGAATCAGGAAACAAAGTTTATTTTCGATCATGAAGAAAACGAAGCGTTGAAGTCTGCAAAAAAAGAAAGAAATATAATGATTGACCACCTCGCCGTTAATGTCAGTGATCTTACAAAAAGCGGACACTTTTATGATCGTGTCCTGGAGCCACTCGGATATAAAAAGTTGATGGAAGCTCCCAAAGAATTTGCAGGGCGGCTGGTTCTCGGTTGGGGGGACTCAGCTGAAACTGAATTT
>CAZUYQ010000052.1:17579-31107 GCA_964624705.1 uncultured Polynucleobacter sp. | reverse complement strand
TTATATTGGTGAAGGTTCACGCAATGAACCGCGACTTCACATTGCATTCAGAGCAGATACTCGGGAAAATGTCGACGCATTTTACAAAGCTGCTCTTGCTGCCGGAGGCAAAGACAACGGCAAACCAGGTCTGAGGCCAGAATATCATGAAAACTATTATGGCGCTTTCGTACTCGATCCAGATAACCACAACGTGGAAGCCGTTTGTCACGCCGCTCACGGTAAATAGTGTTCTTATTCCTGATGGACAGGCGATCACGTCGTGTTTACGGACAGAAAATTCCTTGTCACCAAATCTCAGCAATCGATTTAAATGAAATCGCACGTCAGTTGACGCAATACGCCCGCAATTTCATCTGGTTCTGCGCGGTTCATATAATTGGAATCCGTAAATGCGTAGCGAATGATTTTATCCCGGCCGATCACATACGTCGCAGGAATCGGAAGTTGATAGCTCAAATCGCCGTTGAGTTCTGCCAAGTTTATATTGAGCTGCGAATAAATTGGTCTTAGCTCTTCTTGAAGCACAAATGTCAGACCAAATGCTGACGCGAGGCGGTTTTCAGAATCAATGAGCAAGTCGAATGATAGCTGATTTCTATCCCTTGTTTTGACTGCGTTCATAGGTAACTCAGGCGTGACACCAACGATGGTTGCATTTAGGTCGGGATGCATCACTGTTAGTTGGTTTAGTGCTCGAAGTTCTAGGCTGCAATAAGGACACCATCCGCCTCGCTGAAAACTCAATACGATGGGACCACGCTTTAGAAGCTCGGAAAGCTTAACTTCACGCCCTTCGCAGTCTGGCAAAGCAAAATCCGGCGCACGATCACCAATGCCCAAAGCATCCTCACCGATTCTTGCAGACGCCAAATCTTCAATCGATCTTCCAAATGCATTGAGAATCATTTCGGGAAGCTGTGCTGCGAACTGAACATTTAGCTGAGAGATTTGATCTTTTAATAACATGGTTTATCCTTCTATTTGAGTGAGCGTTGTGCTCGCTTTATAATGTATGCCGTCGCTTTTGAATCAGACTCACGTTTCCATGATGCACATACCGTCTTGACCCAATCTGGATTATCTTTAGCTGCGTCATTCAGCCAATTTGCGACAGAATCCTGAACATACCTCGAACTATCACTACACAATAGATCCAACAGCGGCCTCGCCGGCTCTGGATTTCTTTTAAATTCACCAATGTGTTTTGCCCAGACGCCGCGTGGCCTAGTAGCTTCGGAGGCAAAACGTCTCATGCACGCATCTTGACTAGCTGTCCAAGGAACCAAGGAAGTCACAGCCAAGATTGGATCGGCGCAGATCCTATCCCTCACTGCCATCCACGCAATCTCTCTTACTCCAAAATGTGGATCTATAGCAAAGGGCTGGGTCGCGTGCAGAGCGTCCTTTAGATTCTCACACACCGCAACGCGAGCGTAGCATGCCCAACACCTTACGATGTCAGAGACATGACCATCTAGCGCACTCGAGGTTCCGTCACAGGGAATTTGCTGACCAATCCAAGCGATTTGTTTCGGAACAGATACGTTTGGCAAATCTTCGGCAATTTGTCGTAATGCCGTAAGATCGTAAGTCTCAGCAACAGCACTAAGCAAAGTCGCCTGATCAACAGCCAGCCATTCCGCTAGTTTTGTGGTTGGCGATAAACCCTTATTGAGCTCATTGAGCCTTTTTGTAGAAATACCTGAAACATTCATGGCTACATAATCCTCCTTCCATCTGCCGGCCCAATATAGTAGAAGCATGCTCGCAAACACAACTCGCATTGGGTCTAAGGATTTTAGTGAATAAATTAAAGAAAAAACCCTCGCAAAAGCGGTCCGAAAGTCTTTTCAACTCAATTATTGAATCGGCTGCTCGCATTTTGCCGGCCCTAGGGTATGCTCATACTACCACCAATAAAATCGCTGGCCGAGCAGGTGTTAGTATCGGCTCTCTCTATCAATACTTTCCACACAAAGACGCCATCATTGCGAGCTTACTTGAACGTGAGTTGAACAATCAGGTCCAAGAAATCTCCGCTCTCGTCGAACAAGATGAAAACAGAAGCTTGAGTGAAGTCATCGATTTTTTAGTCCATCGTTTTTTTCACTTGTACCTTGGAAGAAAGGGTCTCAGTCGCGAACTCTTTCTGAACGCCTCAAAAATGGGGCAAGTTGGACAGATTCTTTACGTAAGAAATCAGGTTGGGGATCTCCTGACTCAGTTGGTTATCAAAAAAAGTCACATAGATCCTGAACTCGCGCGACAGAAAATATTTATCTGTTTAAATGCATTCATGGGAATCATACAAACTTGCGCACTTCTTGAGGAGCTGCCTATGCCTGATGAAGAGATTAAGAGACAAGCGTCAGAATTATTAAAAGCTTACTTAACGTAAGGTCGTGAGTGCACGACTGGTGCATGCCCCGAAGGGGCTATTGCGATATCAATCTGACTTCCACAAGCCTTGGCGATCTTTCTCAGAGTTAGCAGCTCATAGCGATCATATTCTGCACGCTCATAACGACTGATTACAGATGCCGTGGTGCCGACCTTCTTAGCGACCTGCGCTTGAGTCAGCTTTGCATTTAGTCGCAGAAAGCCACAGCCGTATTCTTTTTTTCGACCCAACTTTTTTCTTTGTTCGTAGCTTCTTTCATCCACGTCCCTGTTCGTCAATTCACTTTACCTACTGCTATAAGTTTGAGACTGCACAGCTTCTCTTCCACCCGGCGCTGACTTTGAAATATCTTAAATTTTAGACGCACCGACGCCGCGTGTTAAACTGCAGAATCATTGATGAATTTTATTACCATCAGTATTGTTTTATTAATTAATATAATATTGACATTTTAATTTTATTAGTTTATATTTTTTTAATACAAAACATAATCGGAGTGGACTATTATGAATACTGTTAAGCAAATGTTTTTAATTTTAGGACTCTTTTCTACAAAAGGTTTTGCAGGGGAGTGTGCTCCCAAGACTCTTTCCACCTCGTACATCAAAAGCTGTGTGCAAACCGGCTCGAGAACGTATGAGCCCTGTCAGGACGGTAGAATTGCAACAGTAAAGATCCTCTACTCATATAATGCTCTAGACTACTATCGTATTAGCGAGCTGACTTCTTCGTGTGATGTCGTTGAAAGAGAGTTTATCCAAAGTAGGCCACTGCAAACAGAATTCATCGGCAGCGTTTATGGAGTTGCTCATGGGAAGTATTCTTGTTCGGCGGCAAACACAAAAGCCGAAGAGCAAGTGGAAGAATTTGTAAATTCCCAATCTTGTGACTAAGAAATTTGAGTTGCCGTCCGCTCCGTTGGATTTAGGCTCAGCCGTCCGATACCGTTCACACTACTTCACGATAACTGCTTCCAAGGCAATTATCGTGAAGTAGTATGAACGACTTTGCGGACCAGTTTCCGTACTTGTAGCCGTCCTAAACAATTTATAGCTACGGCCGCTGAGCTTTCGCAAATTCCCCCGCAGCCCGACCAAAGCGATTGGCCTTTGGGTCCTGGTGCGGATGCGAACGTTCAAAACCAATTTGATAGAGCGTCGCAAGAATCTCGGGATTGTCGTGAATATCAATACCGGCCTGCGACCATTGAGCATTGTATAGCCCCAAAATGAAACCTGCCGCAGCGATACTTTGCTCCTCGTTCAATAGCGTATTGACGATCACGGTTTTACTTGGTGTTCCGCTGAGCGGTGACTTTGCCATCTGGCAATGCTGCGCATCGAGATCCCACTCTTCGCCCGGCTGACTCACGTCGCGATAAGACTTTATAGCGAACGGCCCGTATGGCCTGGTGTCGCCACTGAGGCGCTTTGTACATTTTTCTTGAATCATCAGAGCCACGAGCATTGTTGTTGGCTTAATCTGAGCGACACCGATCGACATATCAAGGCTCTTTGAAATCCCCATATGACTTTTCTCATCGCTAAGCCAAAAAGCCATCAATCCTTCTTCAAAAGCTGGTTTCCAAAACTCAGTGCGAGTGATCGATGTCTTCAGTACTGCGATGAAAGCAGGCTCTGAGATATGATTGGCTTCAGCAGTTCGACGAATCTGTTCGCTATGTCTGGTTAGCAACTCCTGGGCAGTTGATTCCGTACGGTGAAATAAAGAAATCACACTCATAAATACTAAGACGACTGCAAAGCCCCACGCACTGGTGCGCAGCCGAAAACTTCTAGAAACCATAAACTCTGACTGAAGTCCTGCATCAGTACGCCTTGCAAACATCGCGGTCATGGCAATGGGTGCAAGATAATGGATAGCGACTGCGAACAAAAAAAGTGGGAACAATATCTCCATTTCCCGCTTTGGTAAGAAATAACAGACCCCAATAGCGATATGCGGAATGATCGTGAACAATGCAAGGCGCGAACTCCACACACGCGTCCAGTCTTCTTGCAATGCCGGCAATGGTGTTACCCTCGCTAGCCAAAAAGCACTCAGAACAAATAAACTAAAACCTTGTAGGAAGGTATGACCAAAGCGATCTACACCCCACATCGCCGGGTATAGAAACAACAAATATATGAGAGGATGAAACCAGCCAAACCATAAATCCCCCTCGAGGAGAAGTCGCTCAAAAATACTGCGCCGCGCCTTATTCGATTGGAAACATCTGTACTTTAAAAGACACACAAGGTAGATCGCGATGACAAAAGGAAAGACGAGAACAAACCCAAAAATCAGGTAGTAAGTCAGTGCAGTTCCGATATAATTCCCAAACGTGACAAGCATATAAACCCTTTTGCAGCTAAAATAATTTTTACTTTTTTGCAATGACTGTGCCAAAGTTCTTGAACACCATCGAATCGGATCTTTTATGAATTTTTTCAGAATAGCTGCATTCATCGCCATTATGCTCAGTTGCCAATATGGAATTGCTCAAGAGCTTCCATCAATAGAGCCATGGAAGTATCAGGAGCAGGTTAACTTTGCTTTTAACGAATTTTGCGGTTTGTCTATGTTTAGTGGACCGGTCGTAGGAATGTTAAATTCCTATCCGTTGCTAAAATCATCGTTTCGAGATGATTATCACCCCAATCTTTTTGTGCGACGTTGGGTTTATTTTTCTCAAGCGACCATTTTTGCGGGCCTCACGGAATGCACGGCCCATGCACAATTGAGATACGACAGTGTTTGGGCGCATGTACTCGCAACGAGTATTGGTGGGATAGCAGGATATTTATTGGCAGAGAGCGCATTTCGCGGCAATCGGGCGGCGGCCGTGACGTCAGTGGCTGTTCCAATCGCACCAGTGGTACCCTTTTTGATGTGGATTTTTTAGATTTGATAAGGACATTCGAATTTGCATACGATACTTGCGTTGATTCTAATTACTATTATTTATGGGGATGCTGCCGAAGCCAATCCAAGGCAAAATTTTCCATTCAATACATTGTCAAAGCAAGATCATGAAAAAGTCCACCCCCGGATTTTTAAGTACAGCCCCTTTGAGCGTCGATGCCAGTCTGCAGTTGCATTTCCTGTCACCGATGATTTGTACTTGCTAGTCCCCAACTGCAGTTCAGATAGCAGGGATAATGATCCTAACGTGACCTATTATAATGCTCAAAAAGACACTTGGAAACTAGGTCCAAAGCATGAACGAGCCGACACAGTATATGATGCTACGCGTGTTTCTCAGCACGAATTTAAGATACTTCTACGAAAAAACGCTAGGATGAAAGGAGTCATTGGATCTATTTATCAACTCTTTCGCGAGCCGTCTTGGATTAGAGGTGATTGGGAGTATGCCGAAGAATTTGTCTGCATCCTTAATATCAATTCGAACACGTACAGTAGTTGTTCCACACCCGATCCTGTTGACACCCAGGGCGCCATTCCGCAGGTAGAAACAACAGATCGTAAGCAAGCGCCAGCGAAAAATACAAATCCCAGATTGGCCGATGAGCTTACAGGTGTTTACAAGCGCCAGTTCAAAACGGGCCTCATGGTCCCTAATCGCAAACGCGATCAACAAATCACGGTCGAAGATGTCATCGAACTCGTAAAAGTTGCAAACGGAAAACTCTATTTTCGTATTGAACTTGTATTTTATAACGGACATAGCTGTTCCATTTATGGCATCGCACACCAGGACGAAAACAGCTTTGTGTATACACCCACTGGCCACGACGAAAGTTGTAAACTTGTAATCAAAAAGCAGAGCCAAGATTTGTTTATTGACGACAAGGATACTTGTCAGTTTGCTTGCGGGGCACGCGCAAGCCTAAGCGAATACACAATTCCTCTCACCAAAAAACGCCCCATCAAATATTTACCGCTTCTACTAAAATCAGAGGAATATAAAGATGCTATATACGAAGATCAATTAAACGCGAATGAATCGCAGAAAGACTCACCATGAAATCCACCGTTTTAACGATTACGTTTCTTTCGGCCCTTTTCGCTCACGATGCAAACGCTGAGTCTGCATTCGTAAAAGTTCCCGAATTAAAATGTCCCGATAAACTTGATCTGGCCTTCAATCAAAAGCTCAATAAAGCTCCAAAAGGTTGGCGTAAATTTGTCGATAAGACCAACTTCTACCTGGATCATGTCAACTTTTACAGCGGCGCTCCCGAAGGTTCGGCGATGCTGAAACCGGAAGATGATGGCACTGTCACTTTTGCGCGCAAGGACGGATGGATCGCATGCGTCTATCAGCACACCGTTGTTCAGGTGACACGAAAAATTCCAGATCCTTATAGCAACTGCCGGGCAGTGTTTGTATCCAAAGAAACTCAAGATAAGAACCCATTGTTAGGGCCTATCGATTCGATTGAATGTCGATAGATATTTAATAATATGCCCGCTAAATGTCGTCTGGATCGGACGCCTACCCGAGTTATTTTATAATAATTCCCTGTAATTACATGTTGTTATATAAAATTTATATAGATGTTAAATATTCTATTGATATTTTAAGTTATTTATAATAATCTACGGATACTGCGATGGGCGCAGTCTATAGAATTTAGTTGGAAGGGTTATCAAATGCGGATGCTGCTCCTCCCTATTGCGTTAGGTGTTGCTCTTGTCGGATGCGGTTCAAAGAAGAGCGATGACTCTCAGAATGCGCCTACACCTGAAAAAAAATCGGAGAATCAAACTCCTTCAACCCCTCCGGCAACGACAGAAACCAAAGATCAACCGAACGATTCCCAAAACCACCCTACTCCCCAAGTCGCAGCGAAGGATCCTGCATTTGCGGATCTCATCAAAACGCACGCTGTGACCGTTACTTTTAATAACGACGCAGCTAACCGCCTTGCTGCTACCGTCGGAGCGCCGAGCTACCAGATCGCATATGTTCAGTCTGGTTCGTTGGTAAAGCAAGCTGATTTGATTAACGGTAATGGGCAAAAATTTTGTTCTATGGCCGCCAGCACATTCGTAACAGCAAACGTCGCGTATTCTTTCAAAGCGGACAAAGTTAAAGGTCGTAACTTTTTTGGGAACGCGACACTAGATGCATCAAATATCGGAGATATCGTTACAATAAGCTGCGAAAAAATCGCGTCCGATGCTATCACACTTAAGGATCTTCAAGACATTTTTGGTAGTCTCGCTACGATTACCGTCGCGCCATAATTTTCATCTGGCGTTTACCGAATTCATGTCCCCCATGCAGTGCCAACTGCATGGGGGTTTTGCTTTTAGTTACATTAGCATTGTTTAGCGAGGGAGCATCATCTCCGCATTGTTCAGCTACCTTGATCGATGATGAAATCGCTTTAACCGCAGCGCATTGTGCGCCAAAACCAGGAGATATTTTATCCTTCGGTACGGGAATGACTATTTCTCCAAGCACAAGCCGAAAGATTTTGAATGCCGCCATTCATCCTTGGTGTAATTCGGTTAGAAGAACATAGTGAATCTTAGCTACACGTTGTTGGCAGACAACGTCCCATTTATGGACGGGCACCAGTTCATTTTTGGACGGGCAATCGACCAAAAGTGGACCGGTTGCGATTCTAGTTTGTCGCAACTGCCCATGATTACTACTGGGAAGAAATAATGAAGTGTTGGCATGAGCATTGCTCACTGATCTGCCTCTCACTTCAATGGTTGAAGTAAGAGCAAATACACGAGAGATTTCTTTCCAGCTACAGGGGTTCCTATTCTATGCGTTTTAATTTGATGTACACGTTGTTAATTTCTGCCATTGCGTCTTGTTCAGGCTCTTCTGGTGGCGGAGGTGGCGGACCACCACCACCGAAAAAGGAGACTGATCCATCTCAAACCCCGCCTGCGAATACAGAAATACCGCAAGGTGAAACCGAAGTATTTTCTTTTAACAGCCAAGCTACGTTTGGCGACAACAACATCATCTGTAGTCGTAGCGGTTATGGATATGCCTTGGATGAGAAATTGAATAAAATATCCGTTTGTTGCGTCGTTCTTGAATCCTCTACAGCAATCGATGGTTCGGCAAAATTTGTTTCTCGTCAAGGCGATAAAATCATCATCAAACCTGAACGCTGTGATGCCACAATCCTTGCTGGTGCTTTAGGAAATAGTGGCCTTCAAGTTGATGTCGATTTGTCTAATCAAAGATATCTAAGTATGTCAGCGACGTACGACTATTTGCTGACAGGTATCGCAAGTGGTAGGGGTCAAGTAAGTTTCATTGGGAGCAAAGAACTAGACACAAAATTAGTCGGCCGGACGACACTTCAATTATACGGCAAGTCCATAGTTTCAAACATTCATTCACTTGGAACAAAAATTGAATATGCTTTGCGAGATATTGCAGGATTTAATGATCTCACAATGTCAAATGTGACCATCGAAGGCCACAATGAGCTCAAAGGCGGCTTGGTCTTGTCAACAGGTCCGACAACAAGTAGCGCCGTATCTGGCATGGTTATGAAATTTGACCATGTAAAAGTGGTTGCAGAGGCAGAGAATCCCGTATTGCTAAAGAATTATCCCTTTGACACAACAGGGATCGAGATCGTTCCTGGAAGCAAGTATGCGCCACATATTGCTCTTCAAGGATCTTATGACAATACCACCGGCAAAATTACTGAAAAGCGTTATCCGATTATTCCGAGCATTGAGTTAGGTAATGCAAGCAAGCTCTCTATCGGACCTGGCGTGAAATTAAAGATGCCTGCCGACAAAGCAGGATTTTACAGTATGGCTTCGAATGCGAGACCATCAATATTAAATCTCGACGGAAGTGAAAGCGAGCGTATTACAGTTACAAATATTCAAGATGACTCCGTTGGTGGAGACACCAATGGCGACGGTGTATCAACCAAGGGCGAATTATTTAAATTTAATCGCGATGGTCATTCTTACAATATTTCTATCCATTATGCGGACCTATACGGCGCGTACCTGGAATCAAATTCTGCTGGTGGTTCAACGATTACATTAGGAAACGTCACTTTAAAAGCATCTCAAAGTAATTCCTATCACGACAACCCCCTTACCTTCTATTGGGTTGGCTTCAACTATTTTAATACCAGCCTAACTCTCGATGGTCCTGTCGAAGCATGGCAACCAGTTGAAACCTACACATTAAAAGGTAAGAAAAGCATGAAATCGGTAATCGCTATTGGCGCTGATATCGACGGGTATAACGGCTCAAATGGGCAATATACCGTCAAAGGTATCGAGAATCTCGTTGTTCACAACACTAGTACATCACCCAGCAAGGTTGATCAAGATATAAGGGTTTTTGGTACCCATGTGAATGGCTGCACTACGGTCATGACAATAGATAGCCAGGTCACACCAGACACAAAAAAATGGACTTATTATGTCGATAATAAAAACGAATTGATTCAGTGTCAATAACGGTCGAAAGCAGCAATAGAAACCAATGACTCCCTGTGGGATTCATGGAAAAAGACTGAAGTGACCACTTGTTGGTGGCCACTTCAGTCGAAACTGGTGTAGTTTGATCTTACCACGCTGCTTTACCTTTGGCGGTCGGCGCTACAACGATGTCGATCTTACCCCTACAGGCCTCGCCGATTTTTCTAAGTGTCTGCAGCTCATAGCGGTCATATTCTGCGCTCTCGTAACGACGGATTGCTGATGCCGTAGTGCCAACCTTCTTGGCGACTTGCGCTTGGGTTAGATTGCATTCAATCGCAGCGCCAACAGCTATTCCCCGATAGACCGCTTTGATGGTCTCGGCACGATCTATTTCATCTTTTGGTGGTTTATCACCTTTCTTTACGAAGCCATGGGTCAAGATTAACCTGCTATCTGAAGAAACACCCACAACACGCGCCCTTCATCTTCCTTAAACTCAAACCTTTGGTCTCTACCAGTGAGATGTTTGACCTTGCGCTCGTTGTCGAAAGTCGTGAGGTGTGGGCTCCTCAACCTCGAACCTTTGAGTTAGGTTCCGAAACCCAGCGATGAAACTTTGGGCGATTTCCCAATTTCATGTGCTCTGAAAAAAAATAACCATTCCACGACCATTTGTCTGATTTCATCCACTGCATCGAGCAAGAAATATAATGCTTCAACTTCCGTCCAAGTTTACCAATATTTCCTGTCTGTTGCGTCATGGCTTCGATCTCATCTGCGATAGACTTTAAGTCAAACTGAAACTTAATTTTTTCTTCATTTGATAATTTAGTAAAGGCAAGACCTTGCTTGTTGATAGCAGAAACATTGTTAGATTTTGTGCGCAGAAATCGCCCATAAATCCAACACTCCCCATCAATCAGGCCAAGAAACGCACGAATCCAATGATCGGCTTTTGGCTTATCAAAGACACTAATGACACGGATTTCGATTCCTAATTTTGTACCCGATTCAAAACAAATAAAGCACCCTTCGAGGTTTCTTATCGCATTTCGTTTTGCAGCTTTTAGATCAAAGAAACTCATCCAATCGACATAAAACACGATAGTATTAGGCTTGCTGCAAGGTTGATGATCTCTCAACAAGCAGTGATAAATGTCACGAATTGACCAAAAAACTAGTCGCGCCATATGATTGGTTTCAACCGGCCAAAACTCTCGCCACGGTGCAAGCAACTCTTCGATGCTTTCAAGCCCTCTATCAGAAAGAAATTCGTCATCTTGCAATTGACTTTCAAACCTGCGAAAGGTGAACACTCTTGACTTGCAACGACTCAGTGTCTTCACTATTTGGCGAAAATCATTCTCGTGTTGAAAACCCGTACCGCCAGTTTCGCTAGAATGCCAAGCCCAAGCTTTTTTCTGCATTAACGTCTTAATCAATCGCTTAAAAAACCGACAATCCACTTTTTCAAACGATCTGGCAAAAATGGCTACAGAATTATCCGGCTTACCTTGACTTGTGCCATTGTCATCATCTAGGAACACATAAATTTCATTAAGAGATGTGTCCAAAGAAAGCTGACATCCATCCTCAAATCTATGCAAGACAGAAGTAATGTTGTTATCTTTCATAACGCGCTCCGCATTCCAACGATTAAATCAGATTCAAAAGCTTCGGATTCGCCTTAAACAGAACCGCCATTTCTTCCAAAGTTTGATTGGTCGGATCAACAAAAGTAACACTGTGTTTTGTGAGTCTTTTGAAATGCTCAACCTCTGATAGCGGACAAATTCCGAACGCAATATCAGCGGATGAAAACGCAAAATTACCATTGATTCGCCATTCACGTTCCCATCTAAAATCAACGATTTCTCGCAGCGGAGACGCATTTCGCTTAAATAATCGCGGCCCAAATGCTTCATAGAGTGGCAGGATCGACTTGAATTTATAGCAGTCTTCAGACGTTGCCATACTGTTTAATGTCGCGACGATTTGTGGGTTTTCCGCGTTGAAATAGAAGACCGGATTACCGCCTTTAGTACGCACAGATTGTTCAAAAAAGGCAAGACCATAGGGTTTAAAATCCAGTCGTCTACCCATCACTTCCTTAACTTGAAAGTGAATCTGCGCGAGCGGCGTTTCCGTAAAGCACACACTCAAAAGCCAATTTCTATCCACCTTTGAACCTGGATTTGTCATCGTCCCGTCGCCACGACGTAGGGGGACCTTGAGGTTAAATGCACCGAACGCGGACCGCGCTTCGAGCATATTGTTCGTTAAAATGCTTTCAAAACTGGACCTGGCAGATAAGGCTAATCGCTCACCCTGCAACCGATTGACATCGGCATAGCGGACGTATTGCCCGTCACGGGTAAGATGTATCAAAAATGGCGATAAGTCTTTGCGACCTTTAATCAATTCGCGTTGTGTAATGTAACTCATAAAATTGTTCTCGATAGTGTAACAGGGCTTCAAACTTGGCCCTGAAAGTGCTATATAGTGGCTTACAGGCCGCGTTTCGGCAATGGAGAACCCATGAAATTATTCAATTTCACTTTTATTGATAAGCACAACTTGCCGATATCACGGATTTTAGAATTGGCACATGAGTCTGCCGATGACGAAGCTACCCTACGCGACTGGACTGGATATACCGTGACACCATGTAAAGACCCTGAACACCTACCTCAGGGTGAAGTACATTATTTTTTTGAAATAAATGGTAACATCCAATCTGGGACCAGTGAGGAACCTCATAAAAAAACCACTAAAACCGTTAGCAGTGGCAAACCAGACGCAGCTGCCTCGCCAGCTTAGATTGATTAACAACTAGAGTCGCCTCATGATAATATGCGCTGTCGGTAACGTATCGCTTTGTTATCCCCACGTACACTTCGGAGTGTATGCATTGGATCACCACCTAAATTCATCGCCCAAACGAAAAAGAATTCCGATTTTATTGAAGGCGCTCCTGATGACATCACTCGGGAAGAAAAGCCTATATCATCCCATGAAATCACAACTGAAGGACTACTGAAAATCTCGAATTTAGCACTATTTGACTTCGACAATACGATTACGACGAATGACAATTTCAAGCCATTCATTTATTTTTCCGTGAGCCGCTGGAGACTGCTGTTTGGGCAAGTATTACTGGCGCCAATTCTGATTGGTTATAAGCTTGGTTTTATCCGCGCCACTCACGTTCGCTCTAGCATTGCAAAAATGGCGTTCTGCGGTCGAAGCGCGACCGACGTCGCCAAATTAGGGCTAAAATATTCAGCCGACCATTTACATAAACATATACGTCCCGAAGCAATCGAAAGAATCAGGTGGCATCAAAGTCATGGTGACAAAGTGGTTGTTGTCTCTGCTTCGCTTAGTACATATTTAACAGATTGGTGTGGCAGAAATAACCTAGACTTAATTTGCACGGAGCTCGAAACGAGAAACAACATTTTGACAGGCAGGTATTTAAATGGCGATTGCACAGGAGCAGAGAAGCTAAGGCGCGTTCGTGAAAAATATCCGATCGAGAATTATTCCACGATTTATGCCTATGGCGACTCCGACGAGGATCGAGAAATGCTGAGTATTGCGCATAAGAAAATTTATCGCTGGAAGGAAGTTGAGGCTCATCCATCCGAGAGCATTTCGCGATCATAGCCACATACTTCGGTTCTTGTACCTGCGGGACAGGCGATCACGTCGTGTTTACGGACAGAA
>CAZUYQ010000052.1:0-17569 GCA_964624705.1 uncultured Polynucleobacter sp. | reverse complement strand
ATCGTCTTCGACGACAAAAAACATTTCCTCGTTATTTGTCGATACCAATCGCCTATGTTACTCCACGTTTGCATGAGATTTTGCTAGAGAAATCGCCAATTCAAGCTTCGCATCATCATCGCCATCCAAAAAATAAATAGCGGGCTCGTGACCGAACATCTCAACAGCGTCAATTGTGGGATCATATTCAGTCATCGCCATGCCAAGACGAGCAATAATCTTGGAGTGTGGAAGGACGATGGTTCCGGGATTACTCAGATGCATTGCTCCGTTTGTCGGAGTACCGACTAGGGTAACGCTCGTCAAATCTTGAAGAACCTCAATAAATGACTCACATTCAGACGCGCAATGTTTATCAACCAGCAATATAATTCTGCCTTTATAGGATTGTTCGCGAGATGGGTGCACCTCATCTTGGCTTGATTTCGACGACCATTCGATTTGGTCGGGAGTCAAATGACTTTCAGCCCATGTAAAAACACCCTTACGCGTATCGTCAAACCTGTGCCAAAGCGGTTGTTTGTCTGGTGATTCTGCGGATGCCTCTAGATACATTAAAGCCAAAGTATTTAGAAAACCGGTCAAACTAAAGCGGCTTAACTTATTTTTCATTACCGTGAGCTTGGCAGGCTCATTTACTGATCGCAACGCCGATGCAATCTGCTCGACATAACCATTGCCGCCGCCGTGATTTGCTCGAAGATCGAAGACAATAGGGCGAGACTCATTCTTATTGCTTAACAACGAAACTAATTTCAATTTTGGTTCATCAACCGCATCTAAAAAACTCGCCATCCGCACGACAATGACGCCGTCGGACTGCTCTTTAAAACTAAAGGCATCATTTCCATTAAAAGATTTAGGTTTGATTTCACGAACTGAAATCAGGACACGAGAGCCATCTTCTTGCTCACAGTCAGCTTCTTCATCATCCTTCATTATGTGCTGCGACACCAAAGAATAAGCCAACGTCGGCACCGCACCTGCATTCATGCGCGAAGGACTCAGCGAACGAACCAAAGAAAAATTCCGACAACTTTTAAGATGAAGAGTTGAAAATCCTGGGTCTAACGGAGTAAGGACGCCGTTTGAGGTTCTACTAAACTCCCACGGTAGAGCTTGTACCTTCTGGGTTTGGAATGATTTTCTTAATTCAGTAAGCTTCGAGTCACGGCTATTGACTACCCTTTTATAGAGCATGTGAGCGTCTGGGGCGTCCTTATGCAGATCAAAAACGTTATCAAAAAGCAGCGCGATCTTTATTTTTCCATCGACGCGACCGGATGAGTCACTTAATTGGGTGGCAAGTTGATCAAGTCGAGCGACAAGATCGATACCTTTGGTTTTGTAAAACTCAACCCCCGCATAAGTCGTTGTAAAAAAAAGACGAAGACAGGACAAGTCGGCTAATGCATCACTAGATGTTATCGTGGCGTTTTCATCGGTTGCGGGAAATGGGCGGGAAATTTGCGATAGGCCACTGGCGTCCCCTGAAAGGAGTCTGGCATCAAGTAAAAGGTCGCGGTGTCCCTGCCAAGGACAATTGTCTTTCCAACTGTTTGTGTCCGATAGCGCCGAAGCCGCGCCCCCAGAGCACGCTGTCAAAAATATAGACAAGAGGAGTAAATATCGACATTTCATAGTCTTGTAACCGCCTGATTTGGATCAATTTATAGGGATTTAACTCTCCCCCTATAAAGATAATTCATGAATATGCAGCTTTTGAGCCATATGCGTAACCGTCGTTTCCACTTTATAACGTCAATCTGCGCCCCCACGACCTAGCTATCTCGCTGAGTCGCCGTCCACGGTCTCGACACTTACCGACCTCCGATTTTTCATGTCCACGCCAATAAATCAAAATTCATCTGAAAAACCTGGGCATCCTTCGCATGCCCAACTTCTTTTTGTGTCTCTTTGATAAACGCGAGAAACCTTTGCCTGATCGATCTCTGAACATCTTCATCACCGGAAAAAACCACAGAGAATTCATAATTATTTTTGTCACGCACCAGTTGCTGGCGTTGACTCGACATACTTCGAAGCTGAAAAAGCCATGCATGATAGAGCATCGAATCAGTCGGCAGATGAACGTTTTCGATGATAATCTTATGCTTCAGCCCTACTCGCTCCACAATTCCTAACCGTTCCAAAACAGAAACGGCCGAAATAATTCTGGGAACCGGAATTTGCAAAGTATTCGCCAATAATTTTAAATCAGCTTGGAAACGCGGTAGTGCCAGGCAGACGTGGATAAGTTGCACAAGCGGGTCTAAATAATACTCGTTAGCAATAGCACCATCCGTTTTCGCAAGGTTCGCCTGCAAATGATGACGAGCGTCCAGCTTTTCGTTCTGAACAGCCCTGACGCGCTTCAATAAGGCTTTTTTCCGATCTTCAAGACCACAGCGAGCAACGTCAAGTAACATCTCTAAATAACCTGCCTCGTCTTCATCGAGACCAAAAAACTTCGAAAGCATATAAAGTTGATCAGGATTTAGATCCGCTACACCGTGAATCACCTTTGAAAGATAAGACTTTGGCATGCGCGCTGCCTGCGCTGCACTTTGAAAACTAATTTTTTTATCGACCCCACGTCTTTCTTCAACAAGCGAAGTCAAAATCTTTCGATAATCAATCTCGGTATATACGTTCACGATATAAAGTTCCTAAAAAGGGAATTCTAAAGACAAAGTTGATTACTAAATAATTTACCATTTGAGTAGACTCGTCTACCATAACAAAAGAAAGAGCAGGAGAATTACACCATAACACAAGAAGGAGAATGATTGTGATATCCACAGCAACCACTGTCACTTGGATAATGCTCTTTATAGGATGCCTATCCACTCAACCCGTTAAAGCCGCATGGAGCAGTGGCGGAGGCGGCGAAATTATTAAGGATGCTCGCAATCCGTGGTTCGTTCAAAATACTAATTCGATAAATATATGCGCTATTCACGATGCTGAGCATTTCAACCTTGGTTCACTAGCCCAAGCAGATATAGAGCGCATCGTCCAAGATGCTACACGTTACTGGCGCGCAGAATTTGCCGGAGGCTACACTCCGTGGCCGGCAGTACAAATCGCGACACAAAGCATTAACATCGTCGAGTTCGTCACTATCGATAAAAATCATCCACCAAAACCTTGCAATTTGCCTACCGATATCACGATTCAACTCGGTTATCTCGACGTAAAACAAAAAAACTACTTGGCACAAAATGGTCAAAGTCCCAAAGACTTCATCTCACTCGCAATAAGAACTGAATATGATCCTAAGTCTTTACGCGGAAAAGGCTTCATCTATATTGCAGCCGATAGCGGTGATTTGAAATTCGAAGGGCCGGATCTGGTGTCTAAACCTTGGAGCATGGGCAACGGCGGCTTACTGCATGCCGCATTGAAACATGAATTCGGACATGTGTTCGGCCTACCACACATGGGCAGCTCTTTAATGAACGCAAACTATTTGGAATATATTCTAAAAGCTGGAGTTGCTGAATCGGCCTCTAATGAAACTCATGAAAAAGATTTTTTCGCAGTATCACGTAATGGCACTTTACGCTCTTTTTGCCCCCAAACTTTTTCGAAAATTTGGGCGCGATTTCTTGGAATTTCAAGCGAAGACCGTTGTTATGAATATAAATTGAACGGAAATCAGATTGATCTCTTTTTTGGCAAAACTCAAGACGACCTAAGAAATGTAGGGACTATTACGATGGAACCGGTCGGATCTTTAACCTGGTCTGAAGCGATAAAAATTTATTTAACGAAACAAGAAGACGTCTATCATAATTACCCACCTTATGCGTCTGAGGGACCATGGCTTTTTGGCCCAATGATAAAAACATCAGAGCGCTCAGGACTTTACACCAACAAAGCAGGAACTATCCAAAAACCCGTTATCGCAACGTTCTCCCCCCTCAGCGTGGGTGATACCTATGTAAAATTTGCTGGAGAAATGGACGGCAAACTTCTGCCAAATCTTGAATGGGGAATTCGATAGTCTTTCGAATGCATCGTTAATTAGTTTTAAAAATTTTAGTGCCGACTCGCATGTGGAAGCATGCTCGGGTAAATATTGTCTAAATTTAACAGGAGGTTCTCGGTATGATTTCACGAAACATTGTGGGCTTTGTTATGACGCTGGCGACACTTACCCAAATTAGCTTCGCCGCAGAAACTGATACATCGGATATAGTAATCGATACTCTTACGCAGTCAATTCAAGGAAACTTTCCTTACACCCCGGCCAATCTAAGCTTTGATCGAGGCGTAAACTACAACGGAATTCCTGTCGGCTGGTCAGCTGCCGGAGACGACTACAGGTTCGTAGCCGACGGAACCGAAAAAGTTGACGGTGAATATAGCGCACGCCTATCGGCACAGAATACTTTCAGCAAATTCGGAGCATCGGTACAATGTGTCAACGCAGGCAACTACCTTGGCAACGATGTTCAGCTTTCTGGATACATCAAAACGTCAAACGTTGCTCAGCCAGGCTACGCGGGCCTTTGGTTCCGAGTTGACGGGCCTAACGGGAAAGTCCTCGCATTTGACAACATGGATGGCAGAGGAGTCGTAGGAACGACGCCATGGCGACGCTATCAAATTAATCTTCCAGTCAGTTTTTCCGCTTTGAATATTTGTTTCGGTGCCTTATTAGTTGGAGAAGGCACAGCGTGGTTTGATCACTTCACGTTTAGCATTCGCTAATTATTCGTTCCATAATCTATTTGTCTAAAATGCCCCAGCCCGTTGCAGTGCAGCGGGCTTTTTAGTTAGGGCTCAGCAACACACCCTAGTCTTACTTAAACAACAAGAAAAGGGGAAATGTACCTCATTCTCCACGATTAGTGTTGAGGCGTAATGAATTCGCAGTCCAGATAAGCGGATTAGAAGTCAATTGCCGAAGCGAATACTTGGAAGAACTCCCACAAAACATCAATGCAGCAAAAAGCTCTCTTCTACAAATGAAATTCAACATGTGCTCTCCTGTTTCCGAGGTTGCCTCAAAGCCTTGAAGCTATTCGCATACTAACGGAATAATATCGTTAATATTTGCGTTTTCTACCGTGTTTTTATGAACTTCAATCAGAGCGACCCTCGCCATATTTGCGCTAGTTTTCTTATGAACACGGGCTCTCACGAGAATACTTCCAGTGTTGAAATGAGATGAGACGCAAGCTATCTCGGTTCGACTCTTATGTGAACTATCGAATCCGCAAAAGAGACTCATGTTGACACGATCAAACGTATCAATAAATGTTAGGTTTCCGAGTGATCCTTCATTCAAAGGCACAAAGTCCTTGAGAATATAGCGATGCTCGTGATCGATACACGAGATATTCTCAGGTATCTGAGCCCTGGAGGCAGCACTGGATAACCCGAGTAACGCTGCTAAAACGAAATTGTATGATTGACGCTGCATTTTTCTCTCCTTAATTGTTTGGTACCAGCACCAACTGCTGGCTTGAAGGTTTATAGTAAAATTAACAGTTGAATAATATTAAATTATATTCAAGAATATATAACCAATGGATATAGATCGAATTCGCTATTTTTGTGTTGTAGCAGACTGTGGCTCTCTCGTTAGAGCTTCGGAAATACTTCATATTTCCCAGCCTGCCCTGTCCAAGGCAGTGCATTTACTTGAGCACGAAATCGGATTTAAATTGTTTGAGCGCGAGGGTCGCGGCCTTACCCTCACCGAAGATGGAACAAAGCTCAAAGCCACCGCAGAACCACTTTTGACTGAATGGCTAGCGCTACCTGCACGTGTCAAAGGACAGACACGCAAGCAAATCGTTCGCATCGGTTCTTTTGAAGTTTTTACAACCTATTTTTTGCGTCATATGATGGAAAAGGTCGATCTACCAAATTTTGAGCTGCACGAATACACCCCCGGCCGCCTTGAAGAAGCGATTGCAGCAAGACATATCGACGTTGGTATTACTTATCATCCCATTTCAAAGCCTGGTATCAAGTTTATCGAAGTAGCGAAGATCAGAATGAGCGTCTACGGGCGAACATCTGCGTTTCAGAAGCAATCACTACAGGATTTGCCGTTTGCGATTCCCACCGATCTATCAGAGGGTACGCCGTCCAAGGTCATGGGTCTTGATGGTTGGCCTGACCACAAGTATCCCCGCAACGTACAATATAGAGTAACTTTGATGGAGTCGGCGTTAGAGCTCTGTCGCCTCGGAAAAGCCGTTGCCTACTTGCCGGATTTTATCGTAACGATCCACAACCAAGTTGTTCGCAAGGACTTCGAGCTAAAAGAGTTCGAGTGCGCAATTCCCAAGAAAGATAGATACCAAAGTGTCTTTCTTGTTTATTCGCATACCATGGGAGAAACTCCATTCTTGCGCACATTAGCCAAGGCTTTACGTGAGCTGAAGTAGCTTCAAGCCATTGCTCGAAACAGGTAAGAGAATCTTCGACTCGATCATAATTTTAACGAGCGATCGCGTCAGTGCGTTTCCATCTAGCATCGTCACCGAGCTTTAAGCCAAAGCTATCAACCGTCGTCCATGAGTCGCCGGATTTACTTTTGGCGACAAATTTAACTGAATCTTTTGAAATCTGCATAAATGCGAACGTTGGCTCTTCCTTTAAAAAGAATTTTGAACCATTCCCAGATGCCAAACTCCCTTGGGAAAAAGGTGGCTGAAACGCGACCCGAGTTTGACGATTTTGTGATGGAGTTTTACCGATTCCACGTAATTTTGCGCTGTTGTCACCAGGAACCCCAAAATTCGCGATCGTTACATAAGTGGTCTCCAACGGCAAAAGCGACGAGTAGCCTGCCTCTTTTAATCCTTGATCAAGATACCGCATGTAAAGATGTTCGTGGCCGGAAAGAACTAGCGCTACTCGAAAAGTATTAAAGGTTTCGACGATGTCCGTCGCAATCTCCGGTAGGAACTCCTGCTCACCTACTGATAGAGCAGAAAATAACGGATAGTGAACCATCACAACCGACGGTTTCAATGGTATCCACATATTATTTTTTCTAACACTGCAGCGCGATAAGCTCTGCTCAATAAACGGCTTTAATGACTGCCAGCCTGACCGCGCGATATCAATGTTCTTATTTACGATAGACGCACCATCTATCGAAAGAAGGCAATAATTTTCACTTGCAGAAAAATAGGTACCAGTGGCCCCAAAGAAAGTTGCGTTGGTCTTAAGGTGAGGAAATTGAGCCTTCAGCATCGATTCACGTTCTTCACCCGTCGTAAACGAAATATCGCCAGCCTTGGGGTTTGGCCCACCTGTTATAGATATTTTGCCGTCTGCGGATTCTGTGCCATGAAAACGAACTAACTTATAGGTTTCGTGGTTCCCGATGGTCGGATACGCAGGGATTGAAGTGTCTAAATAATCGAGGATTACTTTCCACTCATTATACCTAGGTTTAAGAGTCGAGAGCTGTCCAGTGGCTGATTGCACCGAAATTTCCAAAGAATTATTAAAGTCGACAAAATCTCCCACCTGCAAAATTGCATCAGGTTTGAGCGCTTTGAGGATCGCCTGCGGATTGAGGGAAGCGACATTTTTGGTATCGACTCCATGAGAATCCCACTGCGACCGATCAAAGGTCGTAATGCCTTTCAACAAAAACTCATCTTTCTGCTGAATATCGCCCAGGACGAGAACTTTAGTAAAAGACTCAGACGCCTTGGTAGACTGATAGGTTGCATTCCCATTTTTAACAGTACTACAGGCGACGATTGAGGTGACGCCAGTAACTACAACAATGGTCGCGATGCTGCTACATGCCGAGCTTCTCACAGCGCTCATATTCTCACCTCCTCATTATTTATTTAACTTCTGGGATAGAAGAACCTTGATGCAGTAAATAACACTGAACTCCTTTGATATCCCCCAGCATATTGACGCTTCCTTTCATCAATCCATCTTCCATTTTGGCTTTAACGAGGATCTGACCTTGTAAGGCATCCAAAGTTGCCACGTCAATACCATCCGCATTAACTTGCCCAGCGCCTTTAATAGAACGTCCGTCCATTTCAAACATAACAACTTTCACTTGGGCACCGTTGGGCCTTGTATAAGCAACCTTGTCGGTTTCGCGCAGCCATAGGAAAGCCTTATTCGCCCCCTCTAAATAACAACCGTAAACGTCAACCTGGTTGCGGGAACTTGCCAACTCGGAGATCTTGCTCGTGCGACCACATGCCAATAGCGCTGTAATCAATACCCCTAACGTAACCGCGAATTTCATAATTATATTCCTTTGTTAAAATGCTTGCAAAACACATCTGATCAATGCTCGACCTTCTTATAAATCAGAATTAGTATCATTGTAAGTACCTTTTAGTAGAGTATCATCGTAAGATACGATCCGTATCATACAACGACAGGACGGTAAGCATGAGAGATCACGAAAACATAGTCGACTCTTTAAAGCGAATGCTCAAAGCACGAGGTGTAACTTACGCATCTTTAGCTAAGAGTCTTGGCATAAGCGAAATATCGGTCAAACGGATGTTATCAAACCGCTCACCCATAACCCTCGATCGACTTGCAGCGATGTGTGACATCATTGGAACGAATTTTTCAATACTAGCACAAATAGCCAAAGACAAAGACAGCGGGCCCCAACAGCAGTTCTTCACTATGGAGCAAGAAGAAGCTCTAGCAGCCGATATGCGGTTGTTTATTTGCTTCAACTGCGTTGCGCGAGGTATGTCTGCCGATCACATTCACGAAAGATTTAAAATTTCTCCAATCGAGGTAAAACGTGCGCTGCTTAATCTGGACAAACTAAAAATCATCGAACTTCACGCTAATGACAGAGTTAAGCTATTGGTATCGAGATATCCAGAATGGATTGAAGAAGGTCCACTGAGCACTTTGTACGAAAACCAGATAAAAGCCGAATTTCTAACATCGACATTTCGAGCAGAGGGCGAGTCGTTCCAATTTATTTCTAGAAATCTATCGCTACGTTCCAGAAAAATTATTGCCCAGAAATTCGAGAAACTCCTTACGGAGATCCGCGAGCTGGCTGACGTTGATGAAGCTTTAGTCGACAAAGGGCGCTCGCAAACCACATTTTTAATCGCTGCCCGTCCGTGGACGCCTTCGGTTTTGAATCCCTACCTACGCAGCAAAACTGGCGAACTGTAAATAGAACCGCGAAGATTTTACGCGCCCCTCGGATCCACCCCCAAGATCCGATATGAGAGTTCAATCATTAATGGTCTATTTTCCTTTAATATCAACATGCTAACAAAAACACCTAAGTAATTGTATTTAGGTCCCGAACATAGGACTGTGGTTTTGAATCTAGGAGCAGGGGGGCCGTATGACAGACCAAGTAAAAATGAATTTCGACGAAGCAATCGTCGCTCATGCCGAATGGAAACTTAAGCTAACTCTCTATCTGCAAGGAGAGGGAAAATTCGATCACGTGGTTGTTTGTCAAGATGATCAATGCAAACTCGGAAAATGGATTTATTCAGACGGAAAAAAATACGCGAATGAACCTGCTTATGAGCACCTTCGCCAAGTCCATGCCAAATTTCACACCTGCGCTGGCTCCGTCATTCGTGCAGTCGACAACAATAAAAGCGATGACGCAAAAAAAATGATAGCCTCCGGAAGCAGTTACGAAGAAATTTCTGCCGCTGTCATCAATGCAATTTCAGCTGTAAAAAGACGGGTCGAAGAAAAGACAAATCTAATCATGCAGAACGTCAACGTCGGCGTCATGGTTATCGACAAAAATATGGAGATTCAGTCGGGCTATTCTGCCTTTTGCCATCAACTATTCGAAACAGACTCGATCGCCGGCAACAAATTCTGCGCAGTACTCAATCTTGACCCTCGTCAAACCGCTCATATTGCAGCAACTATTTCTCAGATCTTTGATGATGTTATGCCAGTTGACGTTTCACTTTCGATGCTACCCGAGCGAGTGAAATTCAAATTAAAGACTATTCAGATTGTGGCTACTGTCGTACGTGGCGCTGCAAATGAAATCGAATACATTCTGTTTACGCTATCTGACGCCACAAGATTAGAAGCATTGGAGGCAGAAAACTCCGAAAACGCCTCGCTTATGAAGGTCCTAAAAAATCGTGAGTCGTTTGTCGCATTTTTGAAAGACGCGATGACAAGCCTTGATCGCCTCATCGCATCGAAGTCCTCTCAGGCTGAAATAAGGCGCGATTTACATACTATTAAAGGCAATTCTGGAATGTTCGACATGAACAGCACTATGGCTTTTATTGGTAAAATCGAGGATCGCGATCAAATTAACGTCGAAGATATAAATTCGGTACGCTTACAATTAACCCACTTTATCGAAAAATATGGCGAGATTTTGGGTGTGTCGCTAAGTGATACTGCAGACGATAAGCACATCATACTCGAAAGTTCATTAACTGACATCGAAGCCGAGCTCAATAAGGCGAAAACAGTCGACCAGGCTGTCGCTATCGTTCATAACTTGGCTACGAAAATTCGCATGCGTCCGATTCGCTCACTCTTAGGTCCCATTGAAGAGAGAGTTCAAGCATTGGGAACCCGTCTCGGAAAAGAGATATCCTGCAAAGTCATAGGCGATGATATACCCGTCGATCCAAAACGATTTTCCCCGGTATCACAGGTATTATCTCATGTTCTTCGGAATGCAGTTGATCACGGCATCGAAGAACAGATCGACCGCGAAATGGCTGGAAAAGTCGGTGCAGGGCAAATTACTTTAAGCTGTTCTACCTCATCCGACGGGGCCTTACTCTTTACAATCGCTGATGACGGACGCGGAATCAATCTTGAGAAACTCATTTCAAAGGCCGCTCAAAAAGGAGTGGATACGCTCGAAAATCTTTTGAAACGAAAAAGATCTGATCAGCTTCGCCTCATCTTCCTCGACGGAGTTTCAACATCTAATGAAGTAAGTGATATTTCCGGCCGAGGCGTGGGTATGGGCGCACTCCTATCTACCGTAGAAGCACTAGGTGGAATGATTCACATCGATTCAGTAGAGGGCGCTGGAACGAAGTTATCCATCACCATTCCAAATGTCACAGTAAATCGGATGCAGAATATCGCTGCCTAGTTGCTCGCAAAGCATACATTCGGCCATGTTGTTCAAACCGCGGACGAGAGACTGGAAAATGCCCCCCGTTGGAATCCAACAGGGAGCCAAATATTGGAGCACTATCTAGGCGCGGAAGACATAACCACCGAATTGAAGCTTATTTATCGACCAAAGTTGAAATCTGACAGTTGTCGATGAGCCCAAAATCGTACATAATGCTTCCATGCGATATTTATTATGATATCAAATTAATTATCGTGGTCAAATCTTTTTCCACCAGAAGTCAGGTGTGAGTCGCTACAAACCTTCAAGAATCCTCCGCAAATAAATGATCCATTGAGTTCAAACTGAAACATTTTATTAACTGGTGCAGTTAATTGTGTTTGAGAAACGGAACTAGGACCCCTCTAAGGACAATTTACGAATAAATTCAGAGATCAGAGAACGAGCGTCTTTCACTGACAAAACGTACACGCTTTAAATTGCAGTTAATAGGTTGAATTTTATGAAGAAACTGGGTTTAAAACACAATTAAATCGACCAGTTTGTTTTATTTTTTTGTGGAAACAGGAATCTTAAGATAAATCTTGCCATTTGATTCTGGCGCGGGAAACTCTCCAGCAGCAATGTTGACTTGCACACTTGGCAAGAGAAG
Source organism: uncultured Polynucleobacter sp. (assembly GCA_964624705.1). Lineage (GTDB taxonomy): Bacteria > Bdellovibrionota_B > Oligoflexia > Oligoflexales > RGVZ01 > CAMDKS01. The sequence goes on along the minus strand of CAZUYQ010000052.1, from coordinate 5,834 downwards.
TTTAGGAGCTGCAAGGGTAGCATCTCTGGTCCTGCGAAACGCGACATACTCCTCTTCCTGCGTGTCGGCCTTCAACTGAATATTGCTTTTCTTGGAAACGCCAATCGTCGTTTCAAACGCAAGGGACCGAGCATTAGGTTGGTAATCATGACCAACGAATACTCTCGTTGAATCCGGCAACGCATAGAGTCTTTTTGCCACGGAGTGGTACAACGCGTGAGCGTCCCCTTGGGGGAAATCGCACCGTCCAGTTCCAGAGTCGGGCATAAAGAGTGCGTCGCCAGTAAAGACCGCATCACCAAAAAGATAGCTACTGCAGGCAGGTGTATGTCCAGGAGTGAATATGACCTTAAACGATAGACTTCCAGCGTGCACAATATCTCCATCTTTAAAGAGTCGATGAAATTGACTGCCATCCGTTTTGAATGACGATGGAAAATTAAATACTTTCTTGAAGGTTTCCTGAACGATCGTTATACGCTCACCAATGCCAATTTTAGCCTGCTTAAAATAGTGCGTCACAAGCTCATGTGCTCCTGACAAATGGTCAGCATGGGCATGAGTTTCAAGGACGTAGTGAATTTTTAGAGCTTGTGACTGAATGAACTCAAGAAGCATACCAAGTGACTGCGTGCTTGTAGTTCCGCTCGCAGGGTCAAAATCAAGCACAGGATCAATCACGACTGCATCTTTGGTTTTCTCGTCGTATACGACATAGGTTAGAGTATACGTAGCAGGATCAAAGAAGTGCTTTATGTTCATATTCAAGCCCCTTTAGATAGAAACCATTTATTGAAGAACTTATGAGCGTAGACGCCTGCAACCATAAAAGCTAAGAAAGTTAAAACTGACGGTGCTCCAGATACCGATGCAACGATTGCTGGTCCTGGACAAAAACCGCCGAGCCCCCACCCCGCACCAAAGATTAGTGACCCGATTATTAGTTTAGAATCAATGGCTCGCTTGGTTGGAATATGAAACGCGGTTGTTAGAATCGGACTTTCGCGTTTTGTGATAAGACGAAACGAAATACTATGAACTGCGATTGCACCAACCATTACAAAAGCAAGACTAGGGTCCCAGTTGCCCGTGACGTCGAGAAAGCCAATTACTTTATGAGGCAGAGTCATTCCTGAAATGCCGAGGCCCAATCCAAACAGCAATGCTGAAACATATGCGGCGACAACTAAACTCATAATGTCACCCCCCATAGGCGCATAATCCAAACCATGGCAATTCCTGAAGCAATAAACGTCATCGTTGCAACGATCGATCTTGGGGAAAGCCGACTGATTCCACACACCCCGTGACCACTTGTGCAGCCGCTGCCGAGTTGTGTTCCAAACCCTACAAGGAGGCCGGCAACAGCATATCGAAGAAACGAGCTACTCGGTAGTACGAGTGCCGACGGATTTAAGTACAGCATGACCAATCCAGCAGAGATAAGACCGGCAATCGCGCCAGCGCGCCAAGCCGTATCCCCGTCTTTCGGAATAAGAACACCGGCGAGAATTCCACTCACTCCGAAAATGCTGCCTTTTAGCAAAAGAAGCATAGATGCAGACACTCCGATCAGTACTCCGCCGATCAGCGGCATTAAGATCGCATCAAAATTCATAAACGGACCTCCCTTTTGACGACCGCGACAGTAGATGATTATACTTCCTACCGTGGAGATCATTCATTTCACGAATCGTGCCATAGTGTTTCATTTATGGTGCAACATTACGAAATACATTGCTACCTGATCTATGGATCGACAGCCTAAAACTGAACCCAATGGCGCAATACTTGCAACCAAAAAAATTGAAATGTAACATCTGCTTCACCAGGAGAAACCCTATGCTCACACAACATTCTTACCTTGCCACTCGCACCGCTATTGCCGCACTTTTTTCAATAGGAATCTCTACTGCGGGATTTTCCCAAGGAACTCCGCCTCAGCTGACTCCTGTTCAGCGCCAAAAGATGAGCGCAATGCATAAAAAAGTAGGCGAAATGCATCTAAAGATGGCCGCATGCCTAGAATCCGACAAGAGCCCAACCCAGTGTCGACAAGAAATGCAGGACGCGTGTACGGCAAATTTTGATGGCAATTGTCCGATGATCGGAATGGGCCCGGGAAAGATGGCAGGTCGCGGCAAGAATGCGATGCGGGGCGGAGGCTGCATGGACTGGATGACAACGCCGCCAACTGAAACGACTGCCCCACGTTAAACTCAACGGCGAACAGATCGATACTTGGCAACGCAAATTTCAGCATGGAACAGAATTCCGCACAATGCGTCTTTTTCAGCAATTAGAGTCATTTTAAATTTAAGGAGGACAGCATGAATCTCCAGCGACTTGCCTCGCCGGCTGGTGTCCTCGCTATCCTCGACCACAAAAATAATAGGACCGTCTATGGAGCGCGTCTATGCCGAAATTGCTTCACCATCTCGAATCCAATTAAACTCAACAACGCTACTACCGCACACCCTCCGAGATCTGTCAAATGCGGCGGGGAAAAGTGAAAAATATCGACAACCTTTGGTACATAGAGAACGATTGCAGACATAGTGAGCAAAGAGAGACCAATCCAGCTCAAAGTTGGATTTCGTCGCTTCAGAAATATCCACGCAGGTTCTGTTCGGGAACGTAGAGTTAAGATGAGGCCAATATTTGCAAAGATAAGGGTTGCGAACGCGATCGCACGGGCATGGTCAGGCATCTCACCTCTTTTTCCAACCGTGATGTAAGTTACAAAAACAGCCATTAGCACAGACACGCCCTCAAGCATTCCAGCGGTCAAAACTGATTTTCCGAAAAGTCGCGCCCGGGCGGGACGGGGCGGACGTTTCATGATCGACGTTTCAGCAGGTTCGGCCTCAAATGCAATCGAGCAAACAGGGTCAATAATCAATTCAAGAAAGGCAAGGTGCACAGGCCACAAAATTGGCGGCATTCCCATAACTAACGGGATGAGCGTCAATCCGATAATGGGAATATGTATCGCAATGATATAGCTAATTGCTTTTTGAATATTGTCGTAAATGCGACGTCCCAGCTGGATGGCGCCAACAATCGAGGTAAAATCGTCGTTTAAAAGCACGAGCGCAGCCGCTTCGCGTGCTACATCAGTGCCTCGTCCACCCATTGCGATTCCAATATGAGATGCCTTCAACGCCGGCGCATCATTGACACCGTCGCCAGTCATGGCGACGACTTCGCCAATCGACCGAAGTGCTTTTACAATCCTCAATTTTTGTTCTGGAATCATCCGCGCAAGAACGCGCACCGTTTTGAGTCTTAGCGCTAACTGTACATCGTCCAGCGCCGACAATTGCTCACCCGTCAGAACTTCACCTGGGTTATCGAGTCCGATATCGCGCGCAACACTAAGCGCCGTTGCAGGATAGTCTCCCGTGATCATCATGACCTTGATGCCTGCTTCGTGACACTGGATCACCGCTGCTGGCACACCAGATTTTACCGGGTCGTTATAACCGACCAAACCCATAAACTTGAATTCAAACTTCTGCAGCGATTCTGCAAGTTGGTCTCCACGGCACGAACCCTGAGCTACACCTAATACGCGGTACCCATCGGAAGCCATCACCTCCGCCGCCGCAACAATCTCCCCTCTCGCTCCTTCGGATCCCTTGCACAAACTCAAAATCGCCTCAGGCGCACCTTTTGCACAAACAGTTACATCCGCAGCGCCTTCTATGGCCCAAGCATAACCAACGGCCAAAAGCGGTCGTACAAGGGGATATGATCTGGTTACGGACATACCCGCAAACACTTGCTCGTCTACGTTTTTTGCCGCGATAACTGAAGCTACGTCCATGGGGTCTGCCCCTTCGGGATCACTCGCTAACGCTGCTGCTCGCACAACTCTTCGATGTTCCTCGGCATCTGAGGCAACGGCTCCACTCATTTTCGCGACAGGAGAGCCTGGACACCAAACAGTGGCAACTGTCATTCGGTTTTCTGTTAGGGTACCCGTTTTATCGACGCAAAGAAATGTTGCGGAACCCAAAGCCTCGATAGCATTCATTTGCCGCGTTAAAACTTTTTGCTTCGAGATGCGCCATGCACCTAGCGCCATAAACACTGTCAAAACAACGGGAAATTCTTCCGGAATGGTGCTCATTGCAAAAGTTAAACCCATTAAAATTCCGTGTAGAATGTCGTGCTCCCGAAACCACCATAACGCCGCAATGCCGACGCTTAACGACAAGCTTCCAATGGCAACTGCACGCACAACGCGTCGAGTTTCCTGCTGCAGCAATGAAGACGGTCGAATGGTCTCCGTTAGCGAAGTGCCGATTCGCCCCATCGCAGTTGACTGGCCAGTAGCATGAACTTTAAAAGCGCCACTGCCTTGGACCACCAGGGTCCCAGAAAACACGAATGCAGTATCATCTCCACCGGCTTGACCTAGCGTGTCCGTGCCATTCCATTCTACTTTTCCAACTGAAACCGACTCACCGGTAAGAAGCGACTCGTTCACTTTGAGAGCCTTAGATATCAGGATATAGCCATCGGCTGGAATGCGATCACCTTCTGAAATCAAAACAAGATCACCAGGTACAACTTCTCTGCCTGGGATACGCGCCGCTACTCCGTCTCGAACGACCAAGGCCCGAGGACTGGAAAGATCTCTTAAAGCGTCGAGTGTTCGTTCTGTGCGTTTCTCCTGAACAAATGTTATCGTCATAACGACAAAAATCGCAGCAGAAAGAAGCAGGGCTTCACCCAGATCTCCCAATATTAAATAAAGAACGCTACAAGCAAGCAGCAAAAGGAACATTGGTTCCCGAATGGTATCAAAAGCGATCGCCGCCACAGTTCTGGGTTTTGAGGAAGCTAGTTCATTTGCACCGATGTCTTTCAATCTTTGAGCAGCGACTAGGGATGTTAACCCAGTATACTTGGTCTCTTGTTTTAGCATTCAGTAGTTATTCTCCGACGACCCATATGAACGAGATTAGTCTTGATGGTTGGCGTTTTCACTAGGCCCAGAAGCAGGATTTATCTCCGGATGCCTGATTTTTCCACCTTCATGCGCCGCAGCGCCCATGAAGCCAGCACTTACCAACGACAGAGTAAAAACTGCAGGAACGCTCTTGCGGAGAGTTTCAGGACGCCGTCGCTGAAGGATAAGTGCAACGCCAGCAGCTGCTGCTGTGATAAGCGAGAAGACTGTTGCTGTCTCTGCCAATTCCTCGTGTTCGTGGATAAGGTCTTTGCTAACTCCTGGCAAGTGTTCAATAACCTCTTCGGCCGGCTCACCCGTCCAATACGGAGCAAGTGCACTCACGCCAACGAGGACTGTCGCAAATAGGACAAATCGCTTGATGTCGAGACTCTGAGTCCTTATGGCGACAACAAGAGACAATATTATCCCAAGAAAACCAATCACAGGTAGGTGATTGACCAACATATGAAACTGTGCGCCATTAAAAAGCATAAAACCTCCATAGTTTTAATTCAGATAATTTGACAACCTAAGCATAGCTTAAGCAAGACTTGAGCCAAAATCAAAAAAGACCCATTCCACCTTAATTTGCGAAAATGACCTCCGTTAACCCATCGAATTTGAATTGAAGGCATCGTCGAAAACAACTTGTGGTGAATAGATTTAAGACTCGACTAAATATATTCCGCATGAAAACGGATATGGTCGCCAATAAATGTCGAGATAAAATAATAGCTATGGTCGTACCCTTCTTGCAGGCGGAGATCAATGACTTGCTTTTGATCTTTGCAAGCCTCAAGCAAGTTGTTCGTCAGTAGCTGCTCTTTTAGGAAACCGTCGTCAGTTCCCTGATCACCAAGAATTTTATGCC
>CAZUYQ010000051.1:22254-31693 GCA_964624705.1 uncultured Polynucleobacter sp. | reverse complement strand
GTTTAAATATCAGTCACTTTTCTTTAGTGTTGCAGGAGTTGTTCTAGCTATCGCGACAGGCATGGGCATTCTCGTCGTCAAGTTTGGTCCCTTTTACCGACAAGATCTGAAAGTGCGCATCGTCAATGTGGGAGATGTGGAACTGGAATCGGTGACAGTTCAAGTGAACGGGGGTACCTATGAGGTGGGATCTATAGTCCCAGGCAGGAGGGCGAGTGTCACTGTTAAGCCCACCAGTGAATCTGGAATTTCGCTAAAGGTTAAAAACTCGCGCGGTGATGTGCAACAGTTCGATTCAGGAGGATACATAGAGCAAAATTATGTTGGCGACATTACGGTTGAGATCACTGATCACCATATTGTTTGGTTTGAAATGGACACGTTTCCCTGATAACCACTAGGTTTCTTGTGTTTTGTTTCCACTCGTTCGATCCAAAATCTGCTGAACCGACCTAACCCGCCTTTCCTCTTCATAGTCTTGGATGGCACATATTACGAGAGGTCGTCGAAGAGCGTAAATCAATCGATGGCAAATTCAATTTTCAAGCGATTGGCGAATCGACTCGCATCCCCAAAACCGCAGTTGACGCCGCATTATTGGCGGAAGCCTTTTATGATAGTATGATAGCCAGGAATCAAATGATTTCAGGACCAATTTTTGAAACCAAGGATAGGAGCCTTGTCTATGAAATATCCAAAGCCGCTTAAAACAAACCGAAGCATTGGTATTACAGGTCCATCTGGCGGGATTGAACCGCGTTTCAATCGTCGCTTTGAATTGGCAAAAAGCAATTTTATTGCAAAAGGATTTGCTGTTAAAGAAGGTCAAGCTCTACATGGACAACATAAACATGTAAGTGCATCGAAGGAAGTTCGTGCGGCCGATTTTATGAAGATGTGGAGTGATCCATCTATAAATGCCATCATTCCGCCGTGGGGTGGAGAGTTACTTATCGAAATACTGCCGTTGCTCGATTTCAATAAACTTGCTGAAACGCCTGCCAAATGGGTTATGGGATACTCGGACACTAGCACTTTATTGTTTTCGTTGACGCTGATGACAGACACAGCAACGATTCACGGATGTAATTTCATGGACTATATCCCTGAGCAAACGGATGAACTCACAGTCCATGCCCACGACATTTTAAAGATGGAAAGTGGTGTTTACCTTGAGCAGAAATCATCGTCACATTACCAGTCAAAATGGACTGATATTATTAATGAACCGGAGAAACCGTTCAACTGCGACACGCCAACAGTGTGGAAAAGCCTCGATGATCGGACTTCTGTGCAGATGAGCGGAAGACTGATGGGTGGATGCCTTGATGTCCTTCGTAGTCTTGTCGGAACTCCTTACGGTAACTTGCCGAAGTTCATCAAAAATTACTCGTCCGATGGAGTCATTCTTTACTTGGAAAATTGTGAGTTAAAGCCCTGCGACGTTGCAAGATCCCTGTGGCAGATGCGATTTGCCGGATGGTTTGATGGCATATCAGGTATTGTCTTCGGAAGATCTACCGGCGCAGGTGCTTCAAAGCCAGAGCATCTCACCTATCTGGAAGCCCTTAAGTCTGTTCTAGGTGACTTAAATATTCCCGTTTTGATCGATGCAGACATTGGTCATCAACCACCGCAAATGACATTGATTAATGGTGCATTAGCAAAAATTCATTTCGAATCCGGTCGAGCAACTGTTGCCCAAACTTTGGCATGAACATATAGGATTGGTAGAGATAGCGGGCCAGCGACGAATTAGTTTTTTGGCTCTGGTAAGGACAGCATATTCATCGTACCGTACGAGAATTCAGTGTGAATGGGCGTGGAACTTATCTTTAATTCCTTCAACCACTGTCCTTCTGGTGCGTCACCGATAAAGAGCTGCTTCTTACTTGTACTTGGCAAGAGTCCCGTGAGTGAGGAAGAGCTCACGTATTCGCCCTTCGATTCTGTTGACGAGACTAGGCTTTGACCACCTAACATTGAGCGAAGCTGAAATTTCTGATGCTTGGTTTTGGTTTCACCATTCATTGGTACCGAGAACTGGTAGAGAATTTTTTCATCGTCATTTGTCACAGTTGTAACAAAATCTAAACCGACCTGGCGAAGTCCGATGACTCGAACATCTTTAGGTAACCCCCAGATCGTCCGACCACGGATTTGGTTTTCTAACGTCGTGACGGGCATGGATAAAACATATGCTGTAATATTTTCCATATTGGCGAGCGACTTAAGCGTGTTGGTAAAGCCGGAAGATGAATTGCGATCTTTTACGAGTACCGAAATCGCTACCTCGTTATATGGAGGAACGCCGCGAACTTCATTATAACGATAAGACGTTATCGTCAATATAGCCTGGACCGGACTAATTTTAATGGGTTCTAGCGACGGATCTTCGATGAGCTTTGCCACCGCTTGGTAGTCACAGGTGAATATGGCGACACTAGTGACGACACGATTGTATAGAGTCGGAAAAAGATATTCTTTTGTTGCTCCAGAAGCTAGAACGACGGATTGTTTTGTTAGGGGCCATTGCTTAAAAAAATCTGTTTCAAACAAAGATGCGTTGTCTACAGGTTCAGTATTTAAATCTTTGCTTGTTTGCGGTGAGTATTGGATGCGATTCGCTGGGCGAATCTCAGAAGCGGTCGTTTTATCAAATTCATCTAGGTATCGTTTCAAGGCTTTGTTGGTTTCTGTTGATCTTTCGTATTGCGGTAAATGGCCGGCGTTCTCAATTGTTGTAAACTTGGCTGACGGAATGAGCCGCTGAAGTATTTCGTGATTAGAATAGTCGAATGTCTTGTCTTGGCGTCCCCAGATAATGCCAACAGGAATGCCGGACTCACCAAGTTGCTTATAGGAATCCAAATAATTTTGAACCGGGGCGTTATCCATAGTGGCACGCATGGCTTCTGCCGTGCCCGCGACGTCGACCTGTGCAGTAAAATAATTCCAGAGTTCTTTTGGTGGGTTTTCGTCCACAAAGTATTTTTTGTTTTGAGTTCTAATGGCATCTGAGCCAAAAATCTTGAATACGGCATCGCCTAAAAATGGCACGGAACCTAACCTTGCTACCGCGGGAACGTGGATGGGAAAACCGGCTGGACCTACAAGGATGACAGATTTCACATGCTCAGGATGTTGAAGCGCATATTCTGTCGAAATGATGGCACCCAGTGAAGATCCGATCATCGTAATCGGGCGATCTACCCGGAGATGCGCGAGCAACGACTCCAATTGATTTAAATAAACAGGCAAGCCATACGGAGAGTCCGGTAGTCTTGCCGACATTCCTCTTCCAAACAGATCGAAGCGAATGACGCGATAGCCAGCATCAAGAAGAGTCTGCATATTCTGGTCCCAGACGGCCAAGGGGCCCGAGACACCGTGTACGAGAACAATAGGATCTGCATTTTTAGGACCGACATCTTCAAAATGGACGGTCCCGAGCTTGGTCTTGGTAAACGACCTGACCCGGTCTGGGAAATGAATTTTTAGATTATCAATCATTGAGCTTCCTAGAATTTCTGGGGCTGCTGCGGCCTTGTTTGCTGGGAGAGTAAAGAGGCAAGTGCCCATAAGGATTGTAAAAATTGAATTCATATGGTTCTCGAGTAAAAGACGTTCCTTGATGCAAGGAGCTTATATCGAGGCTGCATTAAACATTCGATAACATAGGTTAAGTTTGTGGAAAAAATATTTACGGAGAGATTCCAGAACGTAACTTGTCGTCATTTTGAGTGTTGCGAAGAATCTTCATTATCGAAATAATTTGCTGGAAATATTGAGAGAAATACAGTTCTTCGCTACACTCTTACTAATGGGGACATCTTCTCATTTCAGAAGCCTTGCTGATTACCTCTGATTCGTGGGTCATAGATTTTAACTTTTTCTAAAAAAGCTATCCTACTAGAACCATGCTTTTCCAGCGATTACGTGTAACATTGGTTGGCCATTAGCGTCGATAACAGTTCCGTTAATCTCCTCGGCGGAGTAGTTAAGAATCATCTGGCGTTTGATCTCACGATCGGTACTGACATAGGTTCCGGTTTCTTCCCAGTAAACATAGTTTGCTGCTACAACTACCTTTGGCTTTGAGCCATCGGGTTTATTAGGAAATACTTGCTGATCATTTGTCAAAATAAAGTAGCTCGCCGCTTCAGCACCATTGCCTTTGTATTGAGCTTCAAATGTTCCGATGAGATTGCGCGTCTTGTCTTTACTGTGAATCGCGTAGACCTCGACCGTTCCGCGACGTGGTGTGGCGAACTCAAAGCAATTCGGGATATCTTTCACACCAATTAGATCCGCAAGGTATTTTAAATTCTCGCATTGTCGATAGGAGCTGCCAATGATCGGGTTGAAGGGTTGCGGAATCGTGGATGCGTTGACAAAATGCGAATGTCGTTCGCGACTAATTGAAGTTGCAAGTACGTATCTATCCATCACGCCGCCGGAGACGTTTCTATGCTGGGCTCCAAAGACGTGACCGAATTCGTGAATAAGAGCAAGCTTCAAAAGGCGGTTATTACTAATTTGCCAGCGATTTGCAATAATAGAGTCGTCATCGAGTGCAAGTGGACCACGTTCAGGGCTAACATAGATAAAACCGTGCCTTCGCAAATTGACAGTGTCGTATTCCCCTTCTCCGACCGCGGAGGCCACAATGCGGCGTGGATTCCCTAGTTTCTTCTGTTGTTGAGCAGAAAGAACACCAAACTGCATTGTTATTGAATGAGGTTCGTCACATTCGACTTCAGTGAATTTTTGTTTTGCCATTGAAACTTCGACGTTTGCCACGCGTTGAGCAAAGCTTTCTTTCCAGTAGCTGATGGCAAAGTCAATTGCGTCCCGAGTTTGGTCGATAGAGGTTCCAAAATACTGAGTGTCGATTTTGATGCAATACTGTACTTCTTTTGTATTGTGAGCGAACCAGGGATTCTCTCCATCTGATGCAAGCTCTCCGCCGCCGCTAGCCCAATCAGCGGACGCTAACCCTGCCGTCGTTGCCATAAAAACTGAAAATAGGATTCTTAACATTGGTCTCACTCCTTTTGTCTCGTAACAATAATATTTTGTGTGAATCATCTGTCACTGTCTATTGTCGATGGAAACTATTCTCGTGTAAAATAAAATGAAATCAACTTCTCATCATTTGTTTCAAAATTATGAATTACATGGATTGACAAAATGAACATCTTTTCCGAATCAAATTACCGCCAAATATTGCGTGAGGTCGTCGAGGAGCGAAAATCAATTGATGGCAAGTTCAACTTTCAAGCTATTGGAGAATCGACTCGTATACCCAAATCCTACATATCGAAGGTAACAACCGAGAAGGCTCATTTTAATTGCGATCAGCTATGCGCCATCTGTGAATTCCTTGGATTCAATGAGATTCAAATGCGCTATATGATGTTGTTACTTGAGCTGGAGCGATGCACGCAAAAAAGACGTAAGGACATCTTATCAAAAGATATAAACGCGATAAGAGATAAAGCTTTAGATAGCACCGAACATCTTAAAGCTAAGGCCGACAAGATGAATGATGAATCGCTTCGCGATTATTATATTGATCCATTAAATCAAATTGTTCACATCTGCTTATCGATTCCACGCTACCAAAGAGACCCGCAACGATTGGCAGCCGACCTTCGGTTGTCGCTGACAGAACTTCGATTAATTATCGAACGACTTGAAACACTGCAGATCATCGAACACAACAATGGAAAAATAAAAACCATATTAAAAAGTGTCCATTTACCGAAGTCATCGCCTGCATATAAACCTTGGCGAAATCAATTAAAACTTCTGTGTATGGATCGCCTCAACCGTGATAGTAGGCCTGATGATTACAGCTTTTCGGTGACGTTTTCAGCAGCGTCGAAAACAAGAAATAAAATTAAATCGGAATTTTTAGATTTGCTGAAACGGGTGGAAGAGTCGGTCCAGAACTCAGATCAGGAAGAATCGTATCAGATGAGCTTCGATCTGTTTTCGTGGACGGAAAAGAAATCTTAGACCTAGCTCCGGTTGGAGTTGTAGAAAACACCAAGTCTCAAAAATGATCTCCAGGTTTATTCACTATCTATTTCACCGCGAGGCAGATTTCCGGAGATAAGCCCGCCCAAAATCATAACTCCGCCGATTAGCATAAGCGTTGTCAAAGTCTCATGAAAAAGCAACACACCGACGATAGTCGCCGAAATTGTATGAAGGCCATCAAAGAGAGCTAGTCTATGCCCATCGATGTGACTAAGAAGCCAGTGTAGTGTTGCATAGCATAAGACACAAGCAACGATCGAAACAAAAAGCGCACACATCCATCCTATTGGTGTAAGAAGGCCTAAGGCTGACGATTGATGAAACCATGTAAACTGCATGAACCAGGAGCATAGTGCCGCCGAGAGCTGGGCTATTGTAAGGTACTGAGTTGCGGGCATGTCCTTGCGAAACGTTTTCGAAAAAACGAAAACGAAGGACTCTAATACATATCCACTGATGATCCAAAGAGAGCTTTCAGCAGCCACCTCATAGGACGAAATCTGATATTTACCTACGATCAATAGCATTAAACCTAGGATGGACAGCGGCAGAGCAAAAAAGAAAATGCGCGAAGGCTTTTCTTTTAGAATCCAGATGGCCACAAGCGATGTGATGGCGGGACTCAGAGCACCCATCAATGCAAAATGAGTAACCCCACCAATACGCAAGCCGTTTAAAGTGCAAAACGAAGCGATGCCATAGCCCAAGATTCCAAGTATTGAAACTGCACTGATTTTATTTAGCGTTATAGCTTGCCATTTACGGCGGAAGCCAACGTATGCAGCAAATATTAGGCTCGAGATAGTCCATCGCATCGCAATATAGAGCTCGATCGGAATTTCATCGATCACAAATTTGGATGCGCTCGGTACGAGCCCCCATACCATTTGTAAAATTGCGGCGATGACTAATAGGCTGCTGGTTTTAGACAAGCGATAGTTCTCCATTTTATCGGAGAACTCATTATAGCATGGATCGTCGTAACATCCTAAATATACGCCAATATTTGCCTCAAGTTTTGAGCCTCAAAAGCCGATAAGTAGAGGGTAAGAGAGGTGGGGTTATGACATTCTACATCCGCAAATTATATGGCGCAGAAGCTCGCCCTTATTTTGAGTCACTTGTTGCGTTAAAGTTACTGACATTTGCACCGTTTCCTTTTCTCTATACGGGAAATTTGGAGACGGAGCGTGCTTGGCTTGAAACTTATTTTTGCTCATCGAACTCATTTATTATGATTTTAGAATATAACAATCATGTGGTAGGTGCATGCACGGGTATTTGCGGTAAAGACGAAGAGCAAAATTATCGTCAGCCATTTCTTGAAAGAGGAATGAATCCCGATCGTATATTCTTCTTTGGCGAATCGATGCTGCTACCCGAATTTAGGGCGCTCGGTTATGGACAAATTTTTTATGAAGAACGCGAAAAATATGCACTTAGTCTACCTGAAATTGAAATGTCCGCTGCATGCCTCCTGGAGCGGCCCATTGTGGCCCCATTTGCTTCGCCAGATTTTGCTAGACGCAAAGAGCGCTATGAAAAAATTTGGAGTGACCGCGGATTTAAACCGGTACCAGGCTTACTAGCTCAGACCCAGTGGCGCGATCAGGGTTCTGATGTGCCAACACCTAAATCGTATCAGATTTGGTTAAAAGACCTAGCGCGCGGCAGCAAGCGTCTTGCGACCGCTTAGAACTCATAGTTGAGCTGTCAAAGGTTTTAGATCGTCAGCAATGGGGCATTCTAGCTCTTGGAAAACATTCGTATGCGGATGATAAAATCCGATCTTCCAGGCATGTAGAGCGTGCCTTGGGTATCCAGCCATTTCTTGAACGCGTAAGCTATTACCTTCTTTGCGATAGATTTCAAGAATCATGGGATCAGCACCATAAACTTTATCGCCAATAAGCGGGAGGCCACAGAATTCTGCATGCAATCGAATCTGATTCGTGCGACCTGTGAGGGGACGCGCTTCAATGAGCGCTATCCCTTTGCCTCGTTTTACAGTTGAAAATAAAGTAACCGCATCTTCGCCATCTTCTGCAATGACCGCTCGATTGGTGCGCTCATGTCGTATAGCATGGATGGGTTGATCAACGCGCCAATGATCTTCTGTGGGTGTTCCTCGAACAATCGCCAGATATGTTTTCTGAACCTTCTTCTTAGTCCAAGCATCAACCATAAGCTGTCTTATCTCAGGTGTGCGTGCACATAGAAGGATTCCGCTAGTTTCTCGATCAAGGCGGTGCACATACCCCCAAGTGGGGCCAAGGACTTGAGGTAAAACCCCTGCCACAGTGCGGCGACGATATCGACCACTTTCATGCATGGGAAGGCCGGCAGGCTTATATACAGCCGCGACGTCACCATCATTCCATATAATTTTCAGGTTTGTATCTACCTCGGGTTCTTCATCAAACGGATGCAGTCTGCATAGCTCGTCTCCGCGTCGTAAGCGCTGTGCGGGTTTACGAGCAGGGGTATCATTTACAAATACGACGCCAGCATTAATTTCTCTTTGCCATCCAGAGCGACTAAAAAAAGGAAAATGTTCGGCAAGGTATTCATCAAGACGATATCCACACTTGTCGTCTTTGATGGCCGATCCTAGTTTTCTTGTCTCTATGTGCCAAGCAGAGTCCTTCATGAGCAGGATTTTACTTGAGACTTGGCTTCGTTTAAATATCTTTCGTCAAAGATAAAAGTTTGAGCTTCCTAATTCGAAATCTAGGAAGTGTAGTCATAAATATCTAATATAATTGATAGTGCCTAAAAAATGACGAAAAATCCGACGTCGAATTTAGAATGGATAGCTGCGTCGGATTTCATTCTCTTGCTAGTTGCGAAATCTAAGCTGAAATAGAATTTCAATATTAAGGTTAAGATTTTGGGAATACACTACGTAAATGTTCCTCAAGCGGATGAAATTTTCTGGGACGATATTGCAGTGGGAAATAGCTAATGTCAGTTAAATCAGTGCTCGTTCTTGATGACTGTGAAGATCTTTTGGAAGTCTCCAAGTTCTTTATTGAAGAAGTGTGCAAATGCAGAGCGATCACCGCTAGTAGCTTGGCGGCAATCAAAGAACACGGAGTTAAGGCCATTGCATGTGATTTAGCGCTTCTGGATATTAACTTGGGGCCCCATGAGCCTAATGGTCTGGACGTGTATCATTGGCTTCGGGCAAATGGATTTAAGGGAGCGATCTATTTCCTAACCGGTCATGCCAGAACTTTTCCGTTAGTGGCTGAGGCAGAACGCCTCGGAGATGCAAAGATACTAACCAAACCCCTACTTCCAGAGCATATGAGTAAAATCATACGGGGAGAAGTATGAAGGAATTAGATTTAGATAGTAATGATGATCGTATCCGAGCGTGGAAATCTAC
>CAZUYQ010000051.1:13655-22244 GCA_964624705.1 uncultured Polynucleobacter sp. | reverse complement strand
GACGGAGTTTCTATATTATCACCGTTTGCGAGTAGCGGTACGCCGTTGTGATCGGTAATAGCTTTTACCTTACCCGGCGTACCTTTTAGCCGATCGTTAAGCGCCTGTTCTACACCGTACTTACCCTCTGCTTCATCATTTACAAAACCAAGCAGTGATGCCGCCAGACTGCCCTGCGGGTAAATCCGTTGGGAAGTTTCCTCCAAGAAAACTCCAGCCAATTCTAATTTTCTGATTTCGCTTGCTTGTACCTCGGTCAGTTTTTTTACCGTGATAGCCTGGCATTTTGCGAGAAATACTCATTACTGGCAGTGGTCTGCTGCGACAGTGGTTCACTTGATTTTACTACTTGCGGTGAAGCGCGATCGACAGTATCCGATATGGCTAAATGCCTCGATTTTTGTTGCTGCGGTTATAGTATCGCTATTCGCAAACACATTGACTAACTATCAGCTTGCTCTAGGTGATGTGAAGTTTGACACATTCACGGGCTATAAAATTATTCCACTCGCTGTGGCATTGATTGCTCCGAGTCCCGTATGGATCGGTTACGTGCTTATTTCCGTTACATCGATCTTTCCGATCATTCTTTATTTCTTCGTCTTTCCGATAGGATTTGCGGCGCTCATTTCTATTCAAGAGCCCTGGCTAACAACTGTGTATGGAATTGTCGGGTTTTTCGTTCTTAGGCATCGCTATAGCAATATCAAGATGGAGCGGGCCATGAGCCGACTTACCGCAGAACGTCGAGCGGTTCAAGATCTTGCCCAAATTTTCTTAGGCTTTCGCGATATGATGAACACACCACTGCAATCGATTGAATTAACAGCCTCCCTGCTTCGCAATGAAGTTTTATCTTCTAAAGACGGTGCCATGCATTTAGAGCGTTCGCTCATTCGACTGCGGGAGTTAAGTCAGATCCTTACTTCTTATGAGGGGAATATTGATTGGAACGAGGCAGGGTCGTCTTTTGATGCGGTCGCATTACTTGAACAAAAATTGAAATAAAAGCGACCCCAAAAAACCAAAGAGTTCGAAGTGCCGACCTCAGTTGCCTTGATATAAATATATGAGATCACATTCAGTAAGCCGGGTTTCCGGTGAAAGTTAAAGTTCTGCCGTATTCCCACGGATAAGCAGCTGATATTGCTCAGACAGCTAATTGTTCGTTGACTAGAATCATGAACGTATCTATATCTCGGCTCCGAATTACTTTCACTGGGAGCCTTTATGAAAATTCTAGTAATAGCTATGTTAAGTTTGTTCTTCAGCACGCAGATATTAGCTGCAAACGGTAGTAGCGCCGTCTGCGGTCATCTGAATCAAGTATTAGTGTCGACAGACAAAGGAGCTAAATCGATATACGAAATTCGGATTCTTCCTACCTACACGGATCGTGTTCAATTAAACCCAGCATTTTTAAAACCACAGCAAATTGCGATTCTCGAAAAAGCTTTGCAAAAAGTTGAAGAGACCGGTTGCGATGTCTTTACTTGCATTGAGGGTAAGGTCTCTGCGACCGTTGACGGTTCATGGGATGCGATTTTTATACAAGTTGATAAAGTTAAAATGACACGCACTGTTTGCGATTGAGCTAATTGGATTAGCTTCTGCTCCATGGCAATTCGAGAAGAACATTTTCAAGCCATTTCAGCTCTGTCCGAAATTGCTCAACTGTCAAAGCTACCATTAATTTACCTGCGATCATCATCTTATCGTTCGTTTTCTCAAAAGATTTTAAAGTTTCACATTCGCGCGCGAGTTCTTTTGTCAGGAACTCGCGTCTTGCTATTATAATTTTCTTGGTCGTTGTCGATGGTAAATGTGTGGATAGTGCCATCCAAGTTAAGAACGGTGGTGGAGGCCGCCGTTCTGCCCATGATTTTTGACTCAGAGCGTCATTCATCGCACTAAGACCGGTTCTGCTAATGCGATAAATGTCGCGGTCCGGTCCAAGTGATTCGCTGGAATCGTTGGTCGCGATGATGAGTTTAAGATTCAAGAGTTTTTTTAGAGAATAATATACTTGGGGCCGTGATATTTCTGCCCAGTCTTTCGCGTCTCTACGGTCCAACTCGTAGACAATTTTATAACCGTGCATTGGCTCTTCAGCAAGTAGACTCAAGACGACCAAATCGGCGGGCGAGACATTTGGTTTCCTCATTTTTCACTCTTTTTACGAAACTGTGTCCAATACCACCAGTCGCATTTAATTCGATCTAACTTAGGATCTTTTGCTTGTTCAATTGCGCACCTGAAAACGTCAATAACGCAGGGGTCATGTTTTGTTTTGGTAATTCTACAAAGCTGGTTATATAGATTATTTGCGTCATTGTTTCTTAGATCATCTACCGATTTGATTTTTAAAAGATGGAAATCTTTGACGGCTGCTGGCCCAATCGAATAAAGATCGAGTAATTGCCGAGAATCATTGTTCATTATTAGTCCTCGCTAAATTAAATTGACGACTAGTCCAATTTAGACTAGGTATTTGTCCGAGGCAACGACTTTAATCAAATGGATGAGGGAAAAGACGGATGAAATATGGATACACCATTTTGTATGTTGATAATGTGCAAAAAACGGCTCAATTTTACGAGCAGGCATTCGGTCTAAAAATTCGCTTTATTCATGAAAGTCAAGCATATGCCGAAATGGAGACTGGCCAGACAAGATTGGCGTTCACTAGTAAAGCATTAGCCAAAGAGAGCGGACTGGATTTCGGCCAACTTGGAGCTGCTTCTGCGCCGGCTCCGTTCGAAATTGCTTTTGTTACCTCAATTGTTGAAGAGACGTTTAAAAGAGCTGTGGAAAACGGGGCAGTTGAATTACAAAAACCAGCTCAAAAACCGTGGGGTCAGCTTGTTGGTTATGTTAAGGACTGCAATGGTTTCTTAGTTGAGATTTGTTCACCACTGGAATAAGTTTTTGAAACCTCCGTGAGGGGTCTCGTCGCTGGTCTTCACGGAATTCTGCGACCTGGTTTATAGTGAGAATGGTCTTAAATGACAGCATCAAATGTTATAGTTTCAAATTCAGTTATCCATGGACGAGGGCTTTTCGCCGCTAGAGATTTCGAAGCTGGTGAAAAGATTCTTAGCTGGGCCGAATGTGCCGAAATTTTATCCGACCAGGCCGCACGAGACTTACCGACGCACGAGCAAAAATTTTTGTCTTATATCAATGGACAAAATATTCTGTTTAAGGAACCTGCTCGCTTTATCAATCATTCTTGTAATCCAAATCTTCACGGTAAGGACGGATTTGACGTCGCGATCCGATCTATAAAAAAAGGCGAAGAACTCAGCGCTGATTATGTTTTAGAACAAGTTCCCGGATTAAATATAATCTGCAACTGCGGCGCGGAAAAATGTCGACGCCAGTTGTTGGTGTTACCCCGATCAAGCGATCTATAACTTAGAATGTATGCTTTTTCATACAGTACAGCTTCAAAATTTTTTTTTACTCTCGTAACTCTTGCAGCTCAATGAGTTTAAGGCTTCGACGCTTTTGTGAGAATAGTTAGGGTTGTGCAGGCTCTCATGACCTGCTAACTTTTTTACTTAAACTCGGAGAGGTGAATATATCAACTTAGATATGTTCTGTTTTCGGCTCTTCGAAATAACTAGGAGGACTTATATGTTGGGTAAATTTATTTCTGGTGTTGCTCTTGTGATCGCTGGTAGTTCTGCAGCTCTTGCTGGAAGCGCTTGTGACTATGCTGCTAATTTCCTTTGCGTTGAGACAACAAGCGCAGGCGTTACACTTAAGTGTGACGATGGAACCGTTGTCGAGAAGTGTAAAACTGAATCACGCACTGGCAGCTGCTTCATTAAGGTTCAAGGCGCAGACGTTTATGCTCGTTTCTACACTGGCTATGAAACTGATGCAAAAGCTGATTGTGAAGAAGCAAAAGGCACATACACTGCTGGATAATTTCTGGTTGTGTAAATCTTGTTTAGAAAAAAATGGTTTTAGGCTTAAATGTCTAAGACCATTTTTTTGATTTTTTTCATGGGAGTTTGAAGTGAAAATCAGGCCTTATATAGTTGGGCGCGGCGGTGCTGCCATGGCGATGCAAAAAAGTGTTGGTATTGTCTCGCTTTTAAGACCGCAGCTTGAAATTTTGCCGTTTATTCATTTGGAGCGAGGTCAGCCACTTGAGGGCGTCATCAGCAAAACTGCGACGTCTGAAGTACCTGTGTTATTTATAGCTAATCCCCACGGACTTCATACCAAATACATCCTTGACGGTGAGCGAGCCGGGTTTAAATTCATGGTGGCAGAGAAACCTATCTGTGTTTCTCGAGAAGAACTAGAAAAATTGAGATATGTGAAATCAACCATCAGTGTCTGTCACGGCTATCGTCAAATGTGGGGGCCGCAGTATATTGAAAAAATGATAAGAGACGGTTCGTTTGGAAAAATTATATCGATTGAGGGCCGCTACTGGCAGTCTTCAGCGGCTCAATCTGCCTTCTCGAATGTAGTAAAAACTTCTGATTGGAAGAATGATCCAGCTCTTGGAGGCTCTTTTGATACCTTGATTGACCTCGGATCCCACTGGGCCGATCTCATGTTCTTCTTTGCTGGGGAGAATCCTTTCGAGACGAAGTCTTGGGTTTCTCATATCAACGCTCCAGCTCCGCATCGCGATACGCATGTCCATTTGACGCTTAATTTTAAGAGCATTGGTCATACGTTCGGTTCAGTTTCTAAAACGGTACATGGCGCTGGTAACGAACTCAATTTCACGGTAGTTGGTGAAAAACAATCGGCGACTTGGAGTTTTGAAGTGCCGGACCGAATTACCATTGGCTCAGGAAACAAAACCACCGCGATATCCCGCGAAAGAACAGATCAAGTAGGATCGTTCCAGGCGCCTTATCATGGATTGGGATGGCTAGAAGGCTATGTCGAGATCATTGCCCAGACCCTTGTGCTGGCGAGCGGGAAATCGGCCAAAAGCTTTCCAACTCTTGCAGAAAGCCTGAATGTGATGGAAGTACTATTGAAAGCTCAGAAATAAAGGAATTTATTTTTCTTCTTTTTTGGCACATATAATATCGGTGGTTGAACGGTGGAGATCTGACTACCCGACTATCACGGAATTCTATATTTTACTAAGGAACAATCGCAGCTTTTCGAAATCGAGATGATCCGACCGGTATGCAATGTAGCCATCGGGGCGAATCAAAAATAATGCTTGCTCGATGCTCTGACCAAGCTTGTAATTTGCAAAAACAATATTTGATTCTGCCCGGATAATTCGCTCGTCTTGACCGAGTAGAGAATTTGCGATGATATGAGTCTTCACGGGCAGACCGATTGCTTCTGGTATAATCCGGACTTCATCGACAAGTTTTGTGATCTCTTCTGAAGTTAGGGCTTTTTTTGATAAAACAAGAAGATGAAATTGATAGCCTCTTATTAAATCGAAGACATTTAAATGTCGGGCTATCTCTCCATCTGGAGCTCGTCTACCGGCGGCTAGACTCTGTCGCCATCTTTTAGGAGAAGGAACCGAAATGCTATCAAAAATATATTTATTAGAATGGTACCTAATTCCTAGCTGCGACACAAAATGAAACGCTTTTGCACGTATGGCATGGCTTTTTGAAAGTAAACTCGAAACTATCGGCACGATTAGATTTCTCATCATAGTTACGCCTTTATGCGGAGAGGCCATAACTCCAAATAATCGATCTGAGAACTTGAGGATTTTGTTGCCAACCGGCCAGCGCTCTTCGTGATAAGTATCCAGTAGGGCGGGGTTACGTCCTTGAATGACTAGCGCTAACTTCCAAGCAAGATTGGCGGCATCCTGAAGACCCGTATTCATCCCCTGCCCTCCTGCTGGACTATGAATATGTGCGGCATCACCAGCAAGAAATGCACGACCGCTACTGTAGTGCTCGGCGATTCGGTGGTGAATACGGTAGCGGGTGGTCCATACAGGATCAGATAAATTTACATGTTGTCCACAGGCATCAGCCAGGGTTGCTTCAATTTCCTTGAGAGAGACAGGTTCACTACCGGCAGATTGTTTTGTCTTTTCCGAGGTTGGTTCTGCTGGGGATTTACTGACAACGATTCTACTGAAGTTTTTACCTCGAAGTGGCAAATATAAAACAAACGAACTGCGGCCCAAAAAAATCTTCATATGCTGATAGTCAAAGGGCCAATCGATTCTGCAATCGGCAAGTAAAAAACCCTGTTCATAAGGAGCTCCGTCGTACTTGAGCCCTAAGGTCTTACGAACGGTGCTATGAGCACCGTCTGCGCCAATGATATAGGAGGATGAAAGTTCGAAAATGGATTCATCGGATTTTTTTATGGTGGTTAGTACACGATTATCGTCTTGCTTGAATTCAATCACTTCTGTAGCACGTTCGACTTCGATTCCTTGCTTCTTTAAGTCTTCTGCCAATATTTTTTCAATTTCCCATTGGGGAACCATCAACAAAAAAGAATATGGGGTATCGTGGCGTCCGATATCGTCGAAGTTTAACTGGCCTGTACGGCGGCCTTTAACATATATTTCCATGCCGGCTGCGATCATGCCGTCTTTCAATAATTCTTTTTCTAGTCCAATATTTAAAAACAACTCGATCGTTTTTGCATGGACTCCGAAGGCTCTAGATTCTTGTGCAGCTTTTTCATTCTTATCGAAGATTCGCACCCGAATCCCGCAGCGAGTGAGTAGCGCCGCCGCCATAAGGCCCGTAGGGCCTGCTCCCACAATGATGACATCAGTATCACAAGTCATATTAGCCTCTGAATTATTCGCCATAATTTGCCTGTCTTCCTAAGGAAAACTGTTATTTCAATAGAAGCATAGTTCGACCTTTGACAAGGCTAGTAGAATAGCTGAAAATTATTATGGAATCTAAGTATATTTATTTCGACCCAACGAGGTGCAGAATGCGTTTAAAATTATTTGTGGTCATCGTGATGTTGAATTTTTTTGGTTGCAAAAGTGCTGCAAAGAAAAATAGTACACTTGAATCAGATACTGCAACCACTGGAAAGAAAATGGAGTGGATTGAAGAACCAAGGATTGATTGTGCTAATGCTCAGACGAGACCTCAGAACAATTGGTTTATTGCAAATATCGTTACAATTGGTAATAACGTTAAAAATATGGAGCAATACTACGCTGCTTGCGGTCAAGTAGAAGTCAGTTCAGATACTGCACACGTTGATATTGATCAAGATGGCGGCTACAACGGAATCAACGCAAGAGAAGATTTGTCTGGTTGCAGTAATGTTGGGCGATATGGTTATGCAAGCATTGGTGTAGTTGGGCTTGGTGTAACACTAAAGAAAGTACTTCCTGCCGCGATACCGACCTCCGAGATCGAACCCTGGAATTCTGCTCGATTTAAAATACCCTGCCCGTTAGGCAGTAAGGCGAAATGTGAATCTCAAGTTTCCGATTACAATCGAAAATATAAATCGAGTCCTGGATCAGCAGAAGGCCAAGAACTGCAATTCACGTTGAGCAACTTCAGTCCAAGTCGTAAAGATCATATTGATTATTTAACGAAGGTTGTAAAGACGGTATGTCAGATCGAAGATGCGAATTTTGATATTAGAAATATTATGGCACCTAGTCGAAACTAATTTCTATGCCCCGTTTCAGGATTATTATTATTTAATACCCCATATTGAAATCGCTTTTTCCCTTTCGCCCGCTGAATTTATCTGAAGACCTGAAACGAATAGATTTAAATCTCCGTTTAGATCAACTTGAGCTAGGTATGGTGCATCACCCCAAAATATTTGTTGTGATGAAATCGAGGTCGCAGTAGAGCCTTCTTCATCGAAGATATTCTTAATTTGTAATATTCCATTGGCAGAAAATGCCGCAACTCGCATGCCTTTTTGATCGAATTTTACGCGGGTACTACCGATGGTTTGAAATTTTCGCCATTCGCGGTTAGATTCAGTATCGCTCACTATCACATCATGAATGCGGAGTCTTGTGCCAGGGTCGATTCTTGAGGTCTTATGAACCAGAATGGCAAGTCTTGCATCACTGGAGAGGACTGCATCCGTGATCGGTAGACTTGGAACATCACCTCGCGAAAAATCTTGCATTGATAATAATTTGCCAGAATTTCTATCCCATAGAACAATTCCACCTTGGAAAACAGCGCAGATAATTCTGTTATCGCCGCTAATCGTGGCGGCCGCCAAACTACCCGGCGCTCTCAACGGAATTTCGAGTGTTGCCGTGATACGACCTGTTACAAGAGACATCGTCTGAATTTGAGATAACATCGTCGGAGAACGAAGAATGATCTCCGTTCCTGTTTGATCAAATGCGATAACAGGCTCACGTGTGATGGGCTGTTCCATCACATCGATAGAAATTGACTTAACGTTTTCGCCGGTCGCCACATTAAGAATAAGAATATATGGCAGAGGCAGGAGGGAGCTGACTGCGAGCAATTTCCCGTCAGGACTAAAGCGCAATGATGTAAAACTACGAAGACCGCCCGGAATCTCAGGAAGCGTTTTCGTCCAGGTGGCGGCGCTCGATGCCAAGTTCCTGGGCCTCACCGAGCCGCTGCTCGGCAAGGC
>CAZUYQ010000051.1:0-13645 GCA_964624705.1 uncultured Polynucleobacter sp. | reverse complement strand
AAATATAGGACCGCAGCCCATTGCGAAGATGCAGGACTTAAACTGAGGCTTTGTACATTCGAAGGCAATGGAATGGACTTGATGTGCTGGATCTCTGAAGCAGTAACAATCCGCGGACAACCGAAGAACAATAACAGGAGAAGGACTGTTTTTGTGAGTGATACAGATTCTTCGGCCCTCCGCAGCTCAGAATGACGGAATAACGACATCATTCACCGATATTTCCTGGGTGAAAGATGGCACCGATATTCTCAAATGCAGTGTAATCGGTTTGACCACCCCAAACCATCATCCCAACCGGAGTCCAGATTGCGGTGTGATTCTTCACTTTAAATGGCAAAAACTCACCGCGTAAGGCTTCCCATTGCCCTGGGCCTGATCCAGTCGCCGGCAGCGTATAAACACCGATATCTTCGACATAGCCATCATTTGATGTCTCACCGCCAAACGCAATGACGTGTTCGCCCGTCCATACTAAGGTATGACGGCTTCGACGTTCGGGCGCTGGTTGTTTCATGGTATTCCAAGTCATGGTTTTTAGATCGAGATATGCTCCATCGGGGAGTTCGCGATTTTTTTGCTGACCGCCCCAAACCATAAATAGATTTCGCTCTCGAATATGTAGTTCACCGTGGAGTCTGCGTGCCGACGGTGCAACCCCCTTCGCTTCAAGTGCAGACCATGTACCAGTTTTAGGATCGTAGAAGGCTCCGTCGTTGTAATGATTATTGCAAAATAGATATTCTTCGACGTCGCAGCCGCCCCAAACTAGCATCTTGTTACTGGAAACTGGGTTTCCGGTATTACCGGTCCATATAGCGGAATGAAAACTTCTGCCTGCAAATTTGAGATCTGGATTCTCTGCTATTTTGGTCCAGTGTTGGGTTAGTGGGTTATAAGATGCCCCATCGCGGTAAGCCACCGCTTTTTGGTTTGGTGTATGGGCACCAAAGCTTCCGCCCCAGACGAGATACTCGGATCCGGTCCACACCACAGAATGATTACTTCTTGCCGAAGGTGTATTTTCATCTATTCCGACTGGGACCCAGTTTCGTGCTGCCGGATCAAAGATTCCTCCAGTATTAAGATACTTAATACACCCATCACCGCTCGTGCAACCGCCCCAGACAAACATTTTAAAGCGGTTACGCTTGTCGACAGCAAAATCTGTCCACACTGCCGCGTGTTCGATCCGACCTTCTGGCGCATTAATCGTAACGATATTTTCCCACTGCTTTGCTTTATCTTGTTGGTAAGGATTGTAAAGACCGCCGTCATTGAAATATTTAGCGCAGCCGTAAATGGCAGTTTCGGTTTCTCTACAGCCGCCCCAAATCAACATGCGATTTGCTGATAATGGATTACCTGTTTCGCCCGTCCAAAAGGCGCTATGAAAGCCACGTTGTTCGAGATTATGTTGCATCGACATATCAGTCCAATGTGGGACACCAGCTTTAGCAATTTTTTCGAAGGCCGCTATGGCCGTTTCCGCAACTAGGTCGCAGAAGTCTTCCTCTTGTCTGCGCTTGGTGCTGTCATCGCCCGTAAACTCTAGGCCAATCGATTTCCGAAAGGCGTCGTCTCGTAAGAGGTGATGAACAGATTCATGAATCAAGATGTGAACTGCATAGGTTTGTCCGCGATTCTTTAAATAAGGTGCACATGTTGGTAATGATAATCTGACGGTATCGAGACCCGGTGGTTTTACTGCAGGGTCGGGATCGTTGGTCCAAGCGCAGGTCGGGCGCTCTTTTACATCGTATTGATGTGGGCTTTGCAAGATATCAACGGACAGTTTTTCAAGGATGCCGTCATCGAAAAATATTTTTTCGACTGGTCCAGTTAAGTTAAGCTCTCGTTCAACAAGATTCCGAAAGATCGATATTTTGTAGACAGCGTTGGTTGCCTCAATACGTGCTTTCTTAAACATCAAGATCCGTATATCTCCTGGATTTCCACCTATCCCGGGAGGCGCTGGCAAGGGCGCGGCAATAAATAAAAATAAAAGCGCAGCTGCAAAGAGAGAAGATATAACGACCATCATTTTACGTTTCATGAATCAAGTTCCTCGTCGCAAATCTTAAAAAACTGCATCGAAAATGCTGCAATTTTATTTTTGTTTTTAGATTTATATAAATGCAAAACCAAATCCCGTTGAAATTCACGCATACGTGCTTTGACGTAGGGCATATCTGCAGCATCCATCGCTAGGATAGCAGATGATATTTCGCGTTCATCAGAATGCTGCTCTTGTAGAGCCACGCGCGCTAATTTTAAAACTCCATCATGGAGTCCTCGGAGAGCAGCACTTGGTGCATGCTTGGCTTTGCCTTCGTATGGTCCTAGGCAGGACTCTATGACCCCTTTTTTCTCAATAAGAATGCCGAGACGTTTTAAACGATCCAAGGCATCTTCGGCTTCCAAGGTGGTAATTTTTAGATGCTTTGCAATCCACTTTGGATCGGGACGAAAACTTTTAAACGATATCAGATCAATAATCGCCATATGTTTCCAGTTGGCAATATATTGAAACGTGTCCATATGCAATTGGGTAAATACATCCGATTTCTTATAACGAATAAGTCTCGCTGAGGCAGCAGCGCGAGCTTCTTCGCTGCGTGCTTCCTTGCTCTCCACAAGATCGCAGAAGAACTCCCGTTCGTTCGCACTCAGGCCGATGCCTTGAGCGATTTTCGCTGCGCTAGATTTAGATAGGCCGTGGTGACCTTTTAAAACATCGCTAAGCATCGATGGGGAAATTTTGACATCACGTGCAAATGCGCGCAGCGAATAGCCCGGATTGCGTTCCTGTCGTTGTACCAATTCATTCCGCAAGATTTCACGATAATCTTGCGGTGGAGAGGCATCAGTGCTTTTAGCGGCGCTTGCATCGATCATGAAGACCCCTAGTGGATCAGCATTTGTAACTCATGATTATTAATTGTTCAAGTCATGTTGAACATCGTGTTCGATAGTCCTATGGATGCCGGCGATCTAGGAAGCTATGTGTACATAACCTGGGGATAAATGGGTTTCAAATCTGCAGTTTTAGTCCAGCGATATAGCCCCATTCACGTGTCTTAGTTTCGAGCGTATTCCATTTTGAGGACCAGCGTTCGTCGTAGCGACCTGCCATGATGCGCAATACTGAAATTTCAATAAAGCCCATTCCTTCGATATAGTCTCCCAAAAGTCTATGGTCGCTGTATGCAACTTGAGTTGGCATATAGTGATGATAAGTACCTTCTGCACCCAGCCAATGAGTCAGGTATAACTGAAGCTCGGCGCCAGCCATAGCACCTGTGGCCATACCAGAATCGATTCTCTGATTATTGGTTGTCGCAGAACTTGAGTCGGGTAAATGCAAATTGTTAGTGGTTTGAATCATTCCATATTTGATAACAAGCGATGAATCCTGAATATTCTTTCCGAATAAACGGAGGTTTGCCGTATACCAAGTTGAAATAGCGTGTAGGGGCAAGGAGCCTTCAGTGTTTACGCCACTGGGATCATTCATGACGCCGCTATCGTGCTGGCCGCCTTCGATACCAAAATCGAGGTTTAGAGTCCGCACGCCAAGCGTCGACGATACTAAGTTTGTCAGCCAAAGTTGCCCACGTGCCGTGTGGCCTGCGGCACTGCCTGCTGTAAGGGCTTGGTCGTCACCTACTCGCCGTTCCATCGCCGAGCGAGTGACAAGCCAAGCAAGATTCAATTCAGGTCTAAAGCGATCCTTGATTGGATCTGAGAACATGGCCAGCCAAACATCCATGAGCTTCATACGCTCTTTGATGCGCAACCATTCCGTGAGTGTCCACCTTGTGGATTGGCGTTCTTCCTGAACACGTGTCACATAGGTGGTGACCGTTACCTGGTCGGCAAATGCCACTTCTGAGTACGCGGTACACAAAAGAGACAAAATTACATTTCGCATCAACTTATTCATGGCGGCTCCCTTTCCTGTGACTCATCATTGAGTCTCTGGCGGAACCCCGTTCTTCCTTGAGGTCATACAGGATAGGGAGCAAGCCCTATGCCTGGGAAAAACCCTAATAATTAGCAAAAAAAGGCCAATGATTACGTAAAAGACGTGTGCCTAAAGGTGCACAGGGGGGGGTGACCTAGGCACGGTCCTACGTGATAAAAGTGAGAATCTAGCGAACCAATAAGTCGGTGACGACGGTCTCGGCAATCTGCTTAGCCACAGTGTTAAGCCCACGGTCCACTGCTTCGTCATGGCGAAGTAGAACGACATCCTGCAAATCGGTAACACGTACTGCCTGTGTCAGTGTGCTGCCAGTGTAGCTTCGTTGCAGCATTAATTTGTGGGATTCTAAATTCCAGACCTCAACATCAACGATAAAAGTAGTGGAATCTTTATTGTAAAATTTTGACGCGACCGTTAAATCGCGAAGAGTTCCTGGTGCAGGCGGTTCAGAACGCCCTGCATAGATGTCGGGATCTTTACGTTCGTTATTTGGGTTGAGATCAGCAAATTCGACTTTATCGACGCTAGTTTTACGAATGTGCGCGCGAAGTAGGGCATCTGCGGTTTTAGCGGAAGCAATCTTAAGATGGCCGTTGGCGGCAAATGCTCGCTGCAATTGATCCCATAGAACTTCATGGGGAATCACCTGACCACCGGTATCGAAGATCGCTTCGACTGCAATCGTTTCAATATCACTCGGGTTTTGAATATGCAGATTTGTAAGCCGATAAGCACAACCGACAACAAAGAATCCTATAAAAAATAAATAGGTACTCAGCAATGCGGTGGTTTTTGTAAGCTTGCTGTGTATACTTGCCACTAGACGATCCTCAAATATTTTGCTTTCAGGGGTTATATCATGGAGTTTGACCGGCTTCCAAGTCGACCTATCGTAAAAAGCGTAATTGGTGCCCAAGCGGAGTGGGAACGATGGCTGTATGAAAATCATTTTCAACGCCTTCTGGACGCAGACGGCCTCGATTGGACGCTTGAATTATCGATCGATCAGCTACCCGATGACGACAATCGTCACGGCGCTAGATACGTTGTGACACTTCAGCTTGGCGCAGATGTCGATGTTGACACCTTTGTGAAGACTGGGACCCTTGATCGGATTGAGGATGAACGTACGATTACCCTCATAGGTGCTCAAAAAGTGCCCTTGAGGATGAGGCCGGCTGTTCACCATGCTAAAGGGGAGCCCGATGCAAGAGAGCTGCTTGTGCGTGTTTTGCCCGAACTAAGGGAAAATATTGCGACTTCTCGTCTGCGTGATATAAAACGCAGCCTTATTGGCCGCTGGATCGATGATCAAGGAGTGTTCGGTGTGCGGTCGGATGAAAAAAATTGGTAGGTCTTCTGAACAGAAGTTCTTGACGAGCCTAGCTTTTTTCGAATACACAAGTCCCTTTACCCTGATTTTTATTTGCCAATTGCGGCGAAAAACGTTGTGATGCCGTTCTTAAAGGAGCGTCTAATATGATGGAATTTGTTCCCGAGAAAATGGAGCGCATGATTATTATCAATGTGTTTCAAGGTGCCTCTGCTTTGACCCCGCCAACGATCTTGTTGCAGCGATTGATTCTTTTGTTGGCAGTGATTTTGTTGTTGGCCTTCATAACTGGCTTTTCAGCACCCAACTTAAATATCTCGCCTTTGATCTTCAGGACGAAAAAGAAGTGCCTGTCGATTTTCTCGAAGAACTTATGCAGTTGATGCGTCGCCTGCGTATTCCATTCTTCTTCGCAGGAGTTATGGATCGTCCTCGCGCAATTCTTGAGTCTTACGCCTACACGACGAAATATCCTATTTTCGTTAATGTGGAAGAATTATCTGCTTGGATGAAACAAAAGCATATGGCGCTCTTGAACGCACCATTCGAAGGCATTCACTTTGGAGCGCCGATTGAAATGATCCGTTCTCGTCTTAATGGTAAGCCTGACGAAGGCGAAGAGTCTTCTTCAGATCTCGACGAATAATAAAAAAGCCCTCTCAAACTGAGAGGGCTTTTTTTGTTTTATTGAAGTCGTTCAAGCTCTTTTGTAATCATTCCTAGGTTTTCTTTTACCGTATCCTGATTTGAGGACGCCGGAAATTTTTGTGCCGCTTCCTCAAGATATGCTTTTGCCCTATTTAAATAAGATCGTTTTACGCCGACGTCTGTGACGGAAGAGGCAGAACGATATTCATAGGCCGCTTTTTTTCTGAGATCGATGACGGCGCGATTACTCCAGGCTTTGACGCTGTCCTGGGCGATGGAATAATTGGCAGCAGTACTTGGAATTTTAGATGCATCGGCAACCGCTTTTGCAAAGTTATCTTTGCCGGCAGCATCCTGCGCAGAAACCATCAGTTTCTCGGCTTCGGCTGCAGGCATCGTTACGGCTGCTGTTTGATTGTCAGCAGGCGCGGTACTTGCGGAAGGCGATGGTTCGACAGCCACGGGCGAGGGAGACGGTGCGGGGCTGGGAACAAGAACCGGCGCTGCGATGGCAACTTGAGTTGCTCCAGATTTTTGAGCTAACTCCTGCCAAAGCATGGCCTCGCTTTTGATAATGGTCGAAATATTCTGTTTAAAGATTTCGCTGTTACCATCTAAAGCAATCGCTCCCCACGTCCACGTAAAGACCGAAATGTTCTTTAATAAATTGTTGTTTGCTAAGGCACCGTTACTATCGACACCTTTCTCGCGAGCTCTGATCTCTAGCACGCTAGCATTGTCGACGATGCGGACTGGTTTTGGTAAAACGCCATTATTATCAGTTTTGGATGTATTCGGAGTGTTGAGATCCACTTCCTTGAATTTTTCATTGCCGCCAGGCGGTGTCATGATATCGCGAAGCAGGCCTACGACGAGGGCTGCTTCAGCTAAAGAGCCGAGCTTTGGTGACGGTGCCATCGCCGTGACCTTCTGGCGATCTTGAATAGTAAATGGTGTTTCTGGTTGGCTCATCTTTATGAGCCAGATGGCAAGCTCGTCGTTCTGTACACTTGCCGTTGGTCGAGGTGTTGGCTGTGGGACTTTGACAACGGCTTTTGCTGGTCTTTTTGTCGCATGTTGTGATTGCTGAGACTTACCAGTGGTTGAACATGTGTTTAAGAGCATGCTACATGATGTTAAAAACGCAAGTATTTGAAAATGGTTATAAGCTGATCTACGCATGACAAACTCCAGTTTGTTGTTTTATTTTAAAAGTTTGTGCCGAGGGCAAGTAAGTAACGACGATCTTCAACTCTTCTTACTTGGTCGGAGATATCTACGCCGTAACTCGCAAAATCAATATGAAACCAGGGAACATTGATCGATGCGCCGTAAGTGACAAAGCCCTGATTTGCGCCAACGCGAATACTGAACGGGCTTTGAACAAGCGGATTACCAATAAAAAACTCGACGCCAGCGTGCAGAAGCTTAGCTGCATCCACCCCAGGTAAACCGTAATATGCCGAAGACGATTTAAGGTATAAATTGTGAACATCCGCAGAAAATCGCAGGCTATAGTCTTTGGTAAAACGAGGGCTAATACTTACACCTGCCCTAACATCAGTAGGATCAATGGCAGTGAGTGCATCTGGGTTTCCACGCGAGCCGGAGTATTTTGTTCCGCAGATATTCTGTCTCTCTTCGGTGTATGGGTTCAGATAATCTGTTTTACAACCGGTTGGAAGATTTCGAATTGACATCCCAATCGTCGGAAACCAGAAGTCAGCAAGAGTGAACAAAAATCCAGCGTCCACACCGATACCCGTTCCTCGATTGGAGTCTTTTCGCATTCGTTTTGTTAGTGCGGTCTTACTTGTCAAATCTTCGCTTGGAACTGAGTCCTCGTAGGCATAGCGGTAAGTGGGGCGAAGAGTCAAACCCAAATTTAAACGGTTTGCAAAATTCGAGTATGCAAAACCAACTGCAGCGCCCATCGGCAAGCCCTTGCCACCCTCAAAAATAACTACGGGGAAGGCCGCTGCACGTATATAGAGAGGCTTGTCGGTCGGAACCGATGCGTCACTGACAACATCGGCAATAGTGCTACCCGAAGCACTTTTTATAGCACTATACATACTGCGACTTGCGGAATTTGCGCCAATCATGGCATTAGGGAATTTTGCAATGTGGATTGAATTTCGCGAACGAGCTTTTCTAGCTCGACCAATTCCGGCTGGATTTGTCCAAAAAGCATTTTCATCGTTGGCAACAGCAGTAAATGCGCCACCCATACCGGCCGGTCTTGGACCAGTAAATCCCTCAGGCAATTCTGCAAAGACTGGAGAATGAAAAAAATCAGCAGCAAGTGTAACAAGGAGAGCTACACAAAGATTCATTGACGAAGCGTTGTTGCGCATCACGCAAATCCTCTTTCAAAGACGGGGAATATTCCATCAATGATGACCCAAATTTTCTAGAAGATCAATGCTTTAGTCCGAAAGGGCTTATGCTCAAGGATTCTATTCTTCGGGGGTCATAAGGGCGCGGGCTAAAGTTTCAAGATTTTCCTTTTCTTTTAAGGCTGCACGCAATTGATCGGCTTGACTACGAAGGCGTTCATTGAGCATCTCTACCTGTTGCTCGCGAGCCGTGATCACTTCATCTTTCATCTGAATCATCGCATCTGTCATCTCGGTGAGGCGAGACATCGAGTCTTGAGTGAGACGAATGATCTCGCGATTTTCTTCTTTTGCAAGATTAAGATGATCCACTAAGACTGAAATATCGTGATTTACAACCGCAATACTATTGTTTAATGAGCTCTCCGGCAGCGAGTCTTGCAAGCGAGTGAGTACTATTTGCGCAGTGTTTTGTTCACTTATCATTGATATTGGTGGCAGTGCGGTAGCACCATGAACATCGCGGATTGTTGGCGGCTGGTCAGCATGGCTTAGAGACGAATATATGTAAACTTTACCGCGTAATGACCGAGCCATTAGCTGGCCATTGCGAATACGCCTCCACAAATCGTCAATACCAATGCCCAGGCGATCTGCCGCGGTTTCTAAGTCAAGACCATCGATTTCGACATCGTTGACCGAAGGGCCTAGAAATGCATCCTTCATCTCATTGTCGATACCGAGCGTGGGAGGAGTTCGATGACTGTGGTGGTGATCTTTTTGCACAAGAATTGCTCGCTGTAAGAGGGACGTTGTTATAGATGTTGTAACCCATCCAGCTAATGGTAAGCAATCCTCTTGCAAAAAACAAAGGCAGATAAAAAGAAAAATGCCTTAAGATATTGATCTTAGGCACCTTTTTTGAATTTTGGTGGGGTGATTTCCCCTTCAACGGTCTCAATGCCTGATGTCGTATCCCGGGCCAGGCGCTCCAATTGACGCCTGGCCTTGTCCATAGAAGGGTCTGAGTTTAAAGCCCGTTGAAAGCATTCTTTGGCTTGTTGAAGTGAGCCTTTCTCTTGAAGAGCAAGTCCCAAGTTGAAAAGAACTCTGGCATCAGCAGGATCAATCGATAGCGCTAATTTATAACGACGAATGCCGTCATCCAATAATCCTTGTTTGACATAACTTAAGCCAAGAGAGTTCAATGTCGGAATATCGCCTTTTTCCAGATCAAGAGCTTTTTCTAATGCACGCATTGCTTTTTCATACTCTTTCTTGTTCATATAAACATTTCCAAGACCTCGAAACCCGTCTGCAAGAGTTGGCGAGAGGCGGACAGTGAGTTTGAAGAAATGTTCGGAATCGGCAAGGTTGCCTGTTTCCATATATGCGCGTGCGATTAACAACGGATACCTTGGGTTATCGGGACTTAAATTATGAAGCACGGTAGCCGTCTGCAACATAGTCTGAATATCTTCGCGTAATTCTGCAATTTGCAAAATAAACTTAAAGCCGTCGACGTATTCAGGATTGAGTTCCACGGCCTTTTGCAGTGCCACCATGGCCTGCGGGTAATCGCGATTTGAGAGATGAATGCGTCCGATGCCTGCGATGGCACGGGCCGAGGTTGGTTTAAGGGCAAGGGCTTCATTGAGAAGGGCTTCCGCGACCCAGTTTTCGTTTTGATCGAGATGCGCTTCGGCTCTGTCTAGCAGTGCGTTCACAGGGTTTGGATTCCTTGCTTGACTTAGTAACAGTGCAATCTGAGCACAGAAATCTTCGTAAGAAAATGGCTTTAGCAGATACCCTGTCACTCCGCCTTCACTTGCTAGAATAATATCTTTGCGATGATTCTCAGTTGAGGTTAGTAAAAATGGGGTAGATCGATGGGATTTATCTTTTCGCAGCTCCCGGCAGAACATGAGGCCGTTCTTTTCTGGAAGCTGCCATTCACAGATAAAAAGGCCAATTTTAACTGTAAGCATCTCACGCCTGGCTTCGCCGACTGAGCCAACCATACGCACTGATTTAATCTTCAAGTTTCCAAGAAAATTTTTAATCGAACTGCGGTAGTTCGTTGAGGGTTCGATCACAAGCACTGTGGTCGTTCCCAAAAAATCAATGAGTTCGCGCGAAAGCTGCAAAATAATTTCTCCAATCATTCGATTACGCTATCGGTCTATGGGTGGTAATAATTAGATGACGATTTTGGTAAAATCGATAAAAATAGAGTAGTTCTTAAAGGATTCGATGCCATGCAGATTCTTCGACCCTGCGGCTCTTAGAATGACGAGACTGAGTGTAGCGAGCGTCATGCTGAGGTCGGAGGGCGAAGGATCTGCATTTAAAATTGGAAAGGATTTTTATGGAAAATTTATTAATGGACCGCGTCCTTCTACGTGAAGATTTTGGCGATAAAAAGAAAATATTGATCGAAGTTATCGGAACCTTTCGCACGGAATTGCCGAAGCTAATGTCAGATGTTGAAGAGGCAATTCAGGTGGGTGGCTATAAAAGCATTGAGAAAACGGCCCATACCCTAAAAGGAGCTATCGCCGTCTTTCATGCTGCTAAACTGACAGAAAATATTTTCCAGTTAGAAACGATGATGCGTCAATCCAGAAGCATCTTAAAAGATGCCATACCCAAATGGGCCGAGATCAAGGCGTTTCTTGCTATTTTAGATATCGAACTTGATCAAGTAATTGAAGAAGCAAAAAATTAAGGTGTTGGAGCGTAATTAATGAGGGCCGTCTGCGCCGCACTTCTATCGCCTAATTCATTTCTAAATTCAACAAATACAATTTTAGGTCCCGCGCTGCCTAAAAGAATAAATGGAGCGTTGAACTGAAATACTTTCCAATTGACTCCATTGATGGGTACTAACGCAGTGGTAGGAATATCTTGATAATCATTGACGTCTTGAAATGCTGGATCAATTGAGACTCGGAAAGAATGAGCGCTTTCTGGCGCAATAATGTTTAAAGTCACAAGTGGTGATGTTGTAATGGAGGCTCCGCCATTTATGGTAAGTGGGGTTATTCCTATCGGATAAGGAGGGAACGGATCATAAATAATTGAGTGTGCCACTGCAGGAGAGGCCACATTTCCGTTGGGATCTCTAAAGCGAATTTGAACGGTCTGCGTACCTCGGCTATCAAGTTTGAAACTCATGGAAGGCATAATGGACAGCCACTGATCGTTAGTAGTAACGGTCGTAGTGGAGGTGGTTGTGCCCTGAATAAAGATCGTACTACTGTTTGCAGTCGTCTGTTGCAAAGTTAAGTTTGTTGCAGACATTGCGACGGCATCCAAAGGCGGCATGATATTTAGTTGAACCGTAGGAAATAGTGTCGATACTTCACCACTATTGATCACAAAGTCGCCAATGGTGGGTGGGATCAGATCGATAAAAATAGACTGCGTATGAGTGGTAATAATGCCGTCTACTGTTAAGTACTGAACGACAAATGTTCGGAGTCCGATGCCGCGTGAATACACTGGTACTAATGGAATAAGATTCATCCAAGGTATGTTTGTAATATACGAGGCATCAGGCGCCGCGCCGTTAGAAATTCCACTTGTTGATGGGCCTCCCAAGTTCGAATTGGCTCCGTCCCCGACAATTTCAAGATAGCGAAACGCCAGGCCATTTTGTGGCGGCAAAAGTTGCAAGACTAAATACCGACTCGGCGGCGGTGGAATAATCGGGGCTAGCACGCTAATCTGCGAAAACGATATCGCAAAGTCCGCGACCTGTGATGGAACAACATCAATCGTCGCGGTATAGGTCGAACTCACTAATCCATCAATATCTCGTAGCTGCATAGCCAGCATACGTGTCCCAACACCTTGAAACATAAATGAGGTTGTCGGCTGGGCTCGCATCCATGGGGTCGTATTTGAAATGATAAGTGAGCTATTGCTGGATGTAGAAGTTGAAACAATCGGTGGGGTGAGTTCTGTAAATCTCATTTCGTAAGCATTTGGCGGGAGATTGGGGACGTCGACTTGAACAATGCGGCTTGGTGTCAGATTGGCTCCACCGTTGATCACAAGCATCTGATTGCCATTTGGGAAGGGTTGCAAGTCGATCGTTGAAGATATAACAGGGCATTCGCCAGAAGTTGTCCCGATTTGCACGTAGACTGGGTGAATAGCCTGAGCTGATGATTGATCAGATCCGCCTCCACCAACTGAATTCTGTGTCGATAGTATAAATTCAACAGAGGGTGCGATCGATAACCAAGGTCGACTCGTGATACTAGTGATATCTTCCGAGACGCGAACTCTCGTCGCGTTGCTGGGTGTTTCGTTCAGATGAATGAGAGTTTTTCGCGTGGTAGTGATACCGCTGCCGTCGCCGATACTAAAAGCCATACCTTCACAGGAATCGATATTTAGTGATACCTGAAGAATATCACTCTTTTTATCGATAGCTCCGTCAGCAGCTTGATACCATAAAGCAGCCGGACCTTCAGAAGGGAAAGAATAATTGACTGTATCTGGGATCTCACGCCACTGGGTGAGGTCCGCATTGTTGTTATTATTTGCGTTTACTTGAACGGTCACGGTGTTGTTAGCACTTGTTGTGGTTGAAACTGTCGGTAGTCGCTCCATCTCACTGAGAGTGTGATAATAGCGAAGGTATTTTGCATTAGCAGAAGCTTTGACTTTAAATGTCCGCGTCGTGGCATTGTTTTTTGCGGCAGGATCGCGGACATAAGGTTGAGCGATCATGATGGCAGAAGGGCCTGTTCCCTGAAAAAGAACCACTGGTTCGTCACGGGTGATATCGGTACCTGAAACGATATTGATGCTCTCATTTGCAGCTTGATATTTCGGCGTTTCGGCATGGATCGTCAGTGCTCCTGCAGGGAGTTCTTTCAATGTAAACGAACCATCTGCGCCAGAAGTTACTTGCTCGCGGCCAATAGATACCAAAATTCCTGAGCCGGAAGTGATTAGGTTTCCAGCCACGAGAAGTACTTTACCTTTGATACTTGATGCTGGTTGGAGAATGATGGTTCCCGCGTCAAACGTTCCGCGTTGTTGGAGTGAAATCGAATTACTTGCGCCGACCAGCAATATGGAACCCGGTTGTTTAATATAGATATTTATAATTCTTTTTGTCTCAATTCAATTCATTTCACAACTTCTTTGTTATATTGCATAAATAGTAATATTTTAAGCTTTCTTTAAATCAACTTTTTGTGTTAAAACCCCTCTTTTTAAAAAAAGATGTTTGCCGATAATTAATTTTTATGAGATATTCTTTTATAAAGCTTTTTAATCATTATATATTATTTATGATATTTGAGTCATCAAGTTAGA